>JAAYEU010000044.1 GCA_012728595.1 Tissierellia bacterium | reverse complement strand
TATTAAAACACATACAAAACAAATACAAAATAATATCCATAGTAGGAATGGCTAAGAATAGTGGTAAGACTGTGGCTTTGAACCATTTGATCCAGGAATCCCTAGATGAAGGGATTAGGTTAGGAATTATTTCTACTGGCCGGGATGGGGAATCCTTAGATTTAGTTACCGAGACGGAAAAGCCTAAGATATATGTAGAAGAAGGGGTTTTAATTGCCACCACTACTGAATTACTACCTTTAAGCGATGCTACAGTAGAAATTATAGATATAACTGACTATACAACTCCCTTGGGGGAGATTCTTATTGGTAGGATAAAGGATAGCGGATATATTCAGATATCCGGGCCTCAGACTGTTTCTGAAATAAGGGAGATGGCCAATTTTATGGTATCTTTGGGGGCAGAACTGGTGGTCATAGATGGTGCCATAGACAGAAAATCCTCAGCTGCCCCTTCTATAACCGATGCCACCATCCTTTCCACCGGAGCAGTACTAAGTAGGGATATCAATAGAGTAATAGAGGAGACCCTACACATAGTCAATCTATTTAGCCTTCCTCCTGTGGATTCTAAGGATAGGCCTCTATTAGAAAGGGCCTTTGCAAAAGGGGAAATTGGCATAGTAGATGAGGATTTAAACTTTCATCCCCTTGGAATCAAGACTGCCCTAAACTGTGGGCATATAATAGGGGAGCATTTAAGGGAGGATTCAAAGTACATATTGATTCCCGGTTCCCTAGTAAAAAGCACCATGGAGGGCATTATGGAAGCAGGTAGCAGGTATAAAAGGGTGGCCTTGGTTGTGGCAGATGGGACCAAAATATTCATAGAACCCAAGGACTGGCTGAGGTTTACCAAGTATGGCCTAAAGGTCAGGGTAATGAATCCAATCAAGCTAGTGGGCATAACCTTAAATCCCTATGCACCCCAGGGCTATTATTTTGACCCAAGGGAACTCTTAGAGAAGATGAGGTATTATATAAAGGATATTCCAGTAGTAGACTTAGTGCTAGGGAGTGAATGAGATGGAGTTTTTAGACCAGCTAACCAAAGAATCCATAGATTTTCAATATGTATTGAATAGGCTCAATACCAAAACCCCTTATGGTAAAATCTACAAGGATAAGATGAGACCATATCTAAGGGGAGAGGAAGAAAAGCTGACAGAGGAATTAAAGAAGGTAGAAAGCCTTACCAATCATGCTAAGGATTCAAAGTTTATGGAAAAGATAAACCATATATTCCACAGGATAAAGGATATAAGAACTTCCATAAACAGGGCTAGGGAGGGAGGAACTCTTTTAGAGGTAGAGCTGTTCGAAATAAAGAACTTCCTCTTTTTAATTAGGGAACTAAAAGAACTGTTGACTTCCAGTCAGTTACCCTCATGGGAGGATACAAGAATAGAGCCAATAGAAAGCTTAGAAAGGCTTTTAGACCCAGAATCTACTGGCATATCAACCTTCTACATATACGATGCCTATTCAGATGAATTGAAAAAGATAAGAGAGGAAAAAAGGGAAGTAGAAGGGGAGATAAAAAGAGAAAGAAGGGCCTTAAGGGAGAGAATCCAAGGGGAATTAGGGATTAAATTGAATCCCGATGGTTCCATAATCATCCCAAAAGATAGGGTGGAATTAATAAGGAAAATGGAAGACCATCCCCATTTAAACTATCTGTCGGAAAGCTATATAAATGTTAAATACTCCCTAAAGCCAACGGATAATATGAATCTACTGGAAAGGAAAATATTAATCCTAAAGGATAAAGAGGAAAAAGAGGAGACTAAAATAAGGCAATCCCTATCCAAGGAGATAGGAAAAAAAAGCAAGGACTTATATAATAATATAGCAAGTATTGGCAAATTAGACTTCCTGCTGGCCAAGGCCAGCTTTGGAGTTGAAATAGATGGGGTTAGACCCCATGTAGTAGAAGAACATCTTATAAGCATAGTAGAAGGCAGACATATAAAGGTAGAGGAAAGCCTAAAAAAGGTGGGATTAGAATACACTCCCATATCCATAGAGCTTAAAGAAGGGGTAAGCTGTATTACAGGAGCCAATATGGGGGGAAAAACCGTAAGCCTAAAGTTGGTAGGCTTATTAACCACTATGGCCCAGCATGGTCTGTTGGTTCCAGCTAAGAAGATGGTTCTAGGATTAAACAATTTTATAAAAGCCTCCATAGGGGATATCCAATCGACGGAAAAGGGCTTAAGTACCTTTGGAGGAGAAATCAAACTAATCCAAGAGGCCATAGAACTTTCGGATAAGAAGGGGCTTATCCTAATAGACGAACTAGCCAGTGGAACCAATCCAGAAGAAGGCTATGCCTTATCAAAGGCCATAGTAGAATACCTATTAGAAAAGGAATCCATAACCTTACTAACTACCCATTATGACAATATCGGAAATATGGATGGGGTAGTTCACCTGCAGGTAATAGGCCTATCCCATATGGAATTAGAAGAGTTAAAAAAACAACTAGAAGATATTTCAAAAGGGGAATTGGAATTTATAAATAGATTGATGGACTATCGCCTTAGAAGGGTAGACAAAACAAAGGCCGTCCCCAAGGACGCCTTAAACATAGCCAGAATCATGGGTTTAAATCCAGAAATAATAGATATAGCAGAAAAAAACCTTGAACACAAAATCTAACCCCGCGCCCCAGCCTGCCATCTCCAAGATGACAGGCTGGCTAAAACCGGCGCAAGTAGTCATCCTGAACATCAAGAAATCCCAAGACCCAAAGCTTAAAGCAAAAAAGACCCTAGCGCTAGACCCGATAATTGTGAACTGTAAATCGTGAATTGTGAATTGTGCATTGAAAAAAGGGGGGTTGACAAAATTGAGTAAATTAAACTTAGATCAAAACTTAATCAACAGTTCAAGAAAGGCAGCTAAAAAGATTGCTGATGATGTACAGGAATTTATAGATGAGCATACTACCACTTCCACAGAAAGGGCCATTGCCCGCTTATTAGGGATAGATGGTGTGGATGAAATAGGCAAACCCTTACCCAATGTGCTCATAGATAACATAAAGGAAGGGGGAGGGTTGGAAAGGGGAATAGCCTACTGGCTGGGAAATGCCATTGTTCAAACTGGCGATAGCCCTCAGGAGATAGCAGAAAAGGTAGCCAGAGGAGAACTGGATATCATCCGCCTACCAGCGGCTAAGGAGGAGAAAATCCAGGCTACCATATTTGAGTTAGCCCAAGAAGGGGTAGAAAGGATAAAAGCCAACAGAAAGAAAAGGGAAGAACTCATATCCACCCTAGGGGAGGGAAATAAACCCTATCTATACGTAATAGTGGCAACAGGCAATATCTATGAGGATATTGAACAGGCTAAATCGGCAGCAAGACAGGGAGCCGATATAATAGCCGTTATTAGAACCACAGGCCAAAGCTTGTTGGACTACGTTCCCTATGGAGCAACTACCGAAGGCTTTGGTGGAACCTATGCTACCCAAGAAAATTTCAGGCTTATGAGAAGGGCCCTAGATGAGGTAGCCGAAGAGGTAGGCCGTTACATAAGACTTTGCAATTACTGTTCTGGATTATGTATGCCAGAAATAGCCGCCATGGGCGCCTTGGAAAGATTGGATGTAATGTTAAACGATGCCCTATATGGAATCCTCTTTAGGGATATCAACATGCAAAGAACCCTCATAGACCAATATTTCTCCAGAGTTGTCAATGGCTTTGCTGGAATAATAATAAATACTGGAGAGGACAACTATCTTACCACCGATGATGCAGTAGAAGCAGCCCATACAGTCCTAGCCTCCCAGTTCATAAACGAGCAGTTTGCCTTAAAAGCTGGCATTCCAGAAGAACAGATGGGCTTAGGCCATGCTTTCGAGATGGATCCCGATTTGGAAAATGGCTTCTTATACGAGTTAGCTCAGGCTCAGATGGCCAGGGAGATATTCCCCAAGGCACCGCTAAAATACATGCCGCCAACCAAGTATATGACAGGCAATATCTTTAAGGGTCATATACAAAATGCCCTATTCAATTTGGTATCCATCATGACCGGCCAGGGAATCCAGCTACTTGGAATGCTGACTGAAGCCATCCATACTCCTCACCTGCAGGATAGGTACCTAGCCATAGAAAACGCTAAGTATATCTTCAACAACGCCAAGGACTTAGGCAATGAAATCAGCTTTAAAGAGGGAGGAATAATCCAAACTAGGGCCCAGAAGGTACTTAAGGATGCAGAAAAACTATTAAACCAAATAGCCGAAATGGGCTTATTTGCAACCATAGAACAGGGTAAATTTGGAGGAGTAAAAAGGCAAAGGACTGGCGGTAAAGGATTAGACGGAGTAGCCAAAAAGGATTCAGGATACTTCAATCCCTTTATCCAACTGATGATGGGAGGTGGAAGGCAATGATAGACTTAACTAGAGTTAAACCCTATGGAGACACCTTAAACGACGGCATGGTACAGCTAAGCTTCACCCTACCCGTCCCCTATGGAGACGAAGCCAAGGAAGCAGCCAGGCAGTTGGCAATGAAGATGGGTTTAGAAGAGCCTTCCGTAGTATATGCTAAGGACTTGGTAGGCTTTACCTACTTTATCCTATATGGAAGACTAATCCATACGGTAGACTATACCAAGATAGAAGTGCCTAAGGTAGATGTAGATGTGATGAGCAAGGAAGAAGTGGAAGAGTTTATTAAGGACAATATCAAAAGGGATATAGTAGTAGTTGGAGCCTGTACTGGAACCGATGCCCATACCGTTGGTATAGATGCCATTATGAACATGAAAGGTTATGCAGGCCACTTCGGATTGGAAAGGTACGAGGGGATAGAAGCCTATAACCTAGGCAGCCAAGTCCCCAATGAGGATTTGGTAGCTAAGGCCATAGAATTGAATGCCGATGCCATACTGGTATCCCAGGTAGTAACCCAGAAGGATGTCCACATACCAAACCTAACCCAATTAGTAGAGCTATTGGAGGCAGAAGGAATCAGGGATAGGGTAATCCTAATCTGCGGAGGACCAAGAATTTCCCATGAATTAGCCAAGGAATTGGGCTATGATGCAGGCTTTGGCCCAGGCACCTTTGCAGAACATGTAGCGAGTTTCATAGTAACGGAAATGGTAAAGAGGAATATGGTTTAAACAAGCAACCTATTATTGGGTTGCTTGTTTCAGTTTGTAGACAAAATAAATAGATACCTTCTACTCGATTTTCTTTAGTTTAGTTTCAAATAAAATAAATTAGCAGGCATTAACAAATTGTCAAATATTTGTAATGAATATTAAGTTTAGTTGAAAAAATAACCAGAATATAGTACAATAGACCTATACCTACTAGGACTTATGAACTAAAAAAAAGGGGGGATTAATATGTTGGAAACTTTAATACATAGTAAGAAGGAGTGGCTAAAGAACCAATCTAATACTACCAAGTACATGATAGGAAGCAAGCAGAAGAAACTGTTAAGTCTACTGGATTACGATGTTTGCATAAGCTTTTTATTCAACTCTAATAAGAACATGGCCCTTGTGGAAGAAATTGTTGGCCATAAGAGGGAATACTGTAAAAAGAAAATTCCCAACACCATATTCTTAAATAGGAGCCAATACTCTCCCATCAGGGAGTTGATGGATAAAAGGAGCATAATAGAAAACTGTTCTCAAGCTAGCCTTCCACTCCTATTAGAAGGCTTCCGTTCTGAGGTCTATATTCCCTTATTTTCCTGTAACGATAAAAACTTATCTATGGAATTGATAGGATGCCTATACTTAGGCTCTTCCAATTATAAGGAATTTCCACTTAATTATTTCTTAGACGATAAGTTGATAAAGGAAATTATTAATGATATCTCTAAATTACTTTCATTGCGATTTGTTAAATGGGTACAACTAACGGATGCAGTCAATATGGTAGTGTTTCTACTTGGGATATTGGAAAGTAAGGTTTCCCATTTTTCCACCCATGGATATAATGTGGCTGGTTGGTGTAGGGAAATTGGAATGGAAGTAGGATTATCCAAAGGGGAATTAAAGGAATTAACCCTGGCAGCCCTACTACACGATGTGGGAAAGCTTATGGTGGATCCCAAAATATTCCTAATATAGTTAAATACCATCATGAAAGGTATGACGGCAAAGGATATCCCTACGGCTTAAAAGGGGATGAAGTGCCCTTTAAGAGCTATAACTTTGGTCCCTATAAATATTTCGACTTACACTATACCAACATTCCAGACAGTAAAAGGGATGCCATATACAGGCAGCTGTTTAAAAAGCAAATCCAACTAAGAAAAACCATGTCCGAATATAAGCTTGTATAAAAAAGCCTTAAGCATTTAACTGCTCAAGGCCTTTTTAAAATCATTCTTCAAAACTTCCAAAAAGACTACAAAAAAGTTTGAATAACTTTATTTTTGAGGTGCAGGGTAAGGCTTATTGACTCTTTTCATATGCCTTTATGATACTGGGTATCAATATTAATTGGATTATAATGCCAGGCAAGGCCGTAATGGTAATCCCCCTTATATAGATTCCTATAGGTGGGAAGGGTAGGGAGAAAAAGCTGCCCAAAATAACTACCATTAAAGCTGCGACAATTCTTCCTATTAACATGCTGCATATTAAGGAGGGCAAAAGGGTCATTTTAACCCTCCTATACAGGAGGCCTGAAACAATTCCATAGACGGCTAACTCCACTAACATCACCCACAGGATGGGTATGGCTGGCATCCCTGAAAGCATGTGGTTAAGAAGAGGAGATAAAATCCCCACAATAAGTCCAAAAGAAGAACCCAATAAGAGTCCAGAAATAAGTACTGGTATGTGCATGGGAAGAAAGACTGCTCCATTAATGCCGCTTAGATGGAAGACCAAAGGAAGCACTATACCTATGGCTACTAAAACGGCAGCCGTTACCAAATCCCTAGTTTTGAATCGCATACTTCATCCCCTTTCTTTATAATATAGTTATGTGTTCATACATTATACAATTTTTTTATGACTTTTCCAACAAATTATCCATATCTTACTTATTAACTTGCAAGATAAGTCACATTAGTGTAAATTAGTATTATATGAAAATTAGGACATCAGTAGGAGGAAGAAAAGTGATCTTTGCAATATTATTGATATTGAAGCTGCTACCTTTTATGAATATAACCAATGTAGAACACAACAGAATGATTATATTTTCCATAAGCGCTCTCATAATCCTTTTCATATTTAGCTTAATCCACTTTACCAATCTTAAGAGAAAAAGGATTATTGGATTTATCATATATGGCATAATATCTCTCATTATGTTTGTGGATGTAATGTATTTTAGCTACTTCAATTGTTTCCCATCTGTAAGGATGATAAAGCAGTTCCATCAACTAGGGGCTGTTACCGATAGTATTAGAATGTTATTGAGCTTTAAGAATTTATTATTTATTTTGGACTTGCCCCTACTCATAATACTTTTTAGAAAAAGGCCAAGCATTTTTGAAGGCAGATCCTATAACGGCTATATCAGGTTTTTTATACCTGCTGGTATAGCCTTAACCCTTATATTGACCTTATCCATTGTAGACGCTAAGGGTTTGATGGTACCCGTAAAAAATCAAGAACCCTTTACCTATCATATTATGGACATTAAAGAGGTCTTTTCTGAAGATGCCGGAATAGCAGAGGGCATTCATGAGGTAGGGGAAGCAGGAAGGCTCCTTACCCAGGAGGACTTGCAAGAGCTATTAGAAAGGACTCAGCTTAAGGAAGGAAAGCACACAGGCATTGGAAAGGGGAAAAACCTAATAGTAATACAGGTAGAGGCTTTACAGAACTTTGTCATAGACCTTTTCTATGATGGCCAGGAGGTAACTCCCAATCTAAATAAGCTTATAAAGGAAAAGGGCAGCCTCTATTTCGACAACTACTACCAACAACTGGGTAGGGGGAATACTTCCGATGCAGAATTCGTAACCAATAACTCCCTATATCCCTCTATGGAAGAGCCAACCTACGTTCAATACGAACAAAATACCTTCTATGGACTACCCTGGGTATTGAGGGACAATGGCTATACGGCTTGGGTATTTCACGGCTACGAGAAGGATTTCTGGAATAGGGACAAGGCCTATGTAAATCAGGGTTTCCAAAGGTTCATATCCCAAGATGACTATAAGCTGGTGGAGACCATAGGCTTTGGGATTACCGATGAGGAATTCTTTAAGCAATCCATGGAGTATCTAAAGGAATTAGACAGCATAGACGACAACCCCTTCTATGCTTTTATGATTACTCTAACCAGCCACACTCCCTTCAAGATGCCTAAAAAATATCAGCATCTAAAGATTAGAGAGGAACATGAAGATACCATACTAGGAGATTACCTTCAAGCCATCCACTATACAGATAAGGCCATAGGAGACTTTATAGACAAGCTAAAGGAAGAAGGGCTATATGAGGATACGGTAATCGCCCTTTATGGTGACCACTTCGCCATAACCGGATACAACCCTCAGGGTGTAGAGCTGATGTCGGACTTTTTAGATATGAAATACGATATAAATGAAATGTTTAGGGTGCCGTTAATCATCCACGTACCAGGTACGGATATTAACGAAACCATATCTAGAATAGGCAGCCAATTGGACTTCATGCCTACCATACTAAACATCATGGGTTATAAGAATGAAAAAGGTATCATGATGGGTAGGGATTTGTTGAACTACGAGGGAAAGAACTTTGTAGCAGCCCAAATCTACCTACTGAAGGGTACCTTTATAGATGACGATACCCTATTCTATATGTCTAGCGATGGCCTCTTTGAAAACAGCAAGGCCTATAATAGGCAAACAAGGGAGCCCATACCACTAGAAAAAGTCAAGGAAAGGTATGAATACGTAATAGCCGAAATAAACAAGTCCAACTATATACTGAAAAAAGATTTAATAAAGCTCTTAATGGAAAACCAAGGCTCCATTGATTTAGCCACCCTCAAGGGGGAAAATATACCTGATGATCAGTATATAATCAGATGTTATAATGACCCTTTAGAGGAATTAAGCCAAAACTACGAAAAAGGCCATAGGTTGATGGCAGTTAAGATTAAATTTACTGCTAAAGAAGATGTGGTGCTTGTAAGCGACCATAAGTTAAAGGATTTGGCTAATTGGATGGAGGAACACCCAGATGCCTATATATTCATTAAAACGGATGAGGAAAATAAGGACATCTTCTTAAAGGTTAAGGATATGTACCCTCAAATGATGAACAGGCTTGTATTAGAACTAACCAAATTCGACCAACATTACAGGCTAACCAACAAGGCCTATAAGAATATCATCTTCAATGCAAGCAAGGCAAACTATACTAAGGAAGAGATTTTAGACTTCCTAAGGAGAAATCCTTTAAACGGAATCGTCTTGGACGAAAGATATTTAGATGAAGCCTTTATAGAGGAATTAAAGAAGCTGGAAGTATCCATCTACCTAGACGAAGTAGATGAAGAAGCTTTAGCTCAATATGAAAATATTATAGATGGGTTTTTGCTTGGACCGTAGAGATGGAGGATTTATATGTTATCACTACTTCTAACTCTTAAGATACTGTTATTTATGCATATAACCAGAGTAAAACATAATAGGGCTTTGGTCTTCTTAATCAGCCTACTTGTAATCCTATTCTGCTATTCCTTAATCTATTTAAGGAATAGCAGGAAAAAATACAGCTTAGGCTTTCTATTCTATGCAGCAGTATCCCTAATCATCTTTGTGGATGTGGTATACTATAGCTATTTTAATGCTTTGCCCTCCATCAGGATGGTAAAGCAAATTGGCCAGGTTCCTGCAGTAGGGGATAGCGTTAAAACCCTGCTATCCTTTAGGAACCTACTCTTTTTGCTGGACTTACCCCTGGCCTTCCTTTACTCAAGAAGAAAAAGGAGTACTAGAAGATTTAATAGATATATAAGCTGGGGGATTCCAGGGGGGATAGCTTTAACCCTAGTGGTCTTATTAGCCATATTAAGCAGGCTAGGTTTATTCGGGCCTGTAACCAATCAAGAACTATTCACCTACCATGCTAAGGATATAAAGAAGGCCATAATGAAGGAAAACATAGGTGACATTGAGACCCTGACCGTAAAGG
>JAAYEU010000043.1 GCA_012728595.1 Tissierellia bacterium | reverse complement strand
GTTATTATATTAGTCGTAGAGTCTCCAATCCTATAAGCAACTTGAGTTAATTCTGGACTTAATCCTAATCTATACATCATAGGTACAAATACAGGTGCCATAATAGCCCATTTAGCAGATGCTGAAGCCATAAATAGATTTAGGAAGGCTGTAATAAGGATAAATGAAATTATCAATGGCAAACCTGTGAATCCTATTCTTTCTAAGAAGTTTGCCCCTTTAACGGATAGAATAGTTCCAATGTTTGTGTAACTAAAATAATTCACAAATTGTGCTGCAAAGAATGATAGTACTAAATATCCTCCCATACTTCTCATTGCATCGGTCATAGCTTCTATGACATCATTGCTACTTTTTACCTTTCCAACAGTTTTACCATATGCAAATCCTGGAATTAAGAATAGCAGTAATATAGCTGGTATTAATCCATTGCCCATAAATTCATTTAATGTCAATTCTCCCTCTGCATTAGGAGATTTTAAGGGCGCATTTGGTAAAAACATCAATAATCCCATAATAACTATATATACTAACAGGGCTAAGCCAGCATTTCTTAAACCTTTATTTTCAATATCAGTGATTTTCTCATCACTTACTGTAGATTTACCCTTATAAGGTCCAAGGTTCTTTTCTACTACCCTTTCAGTTATGAAGGTAGCCAAAAATACTAATAAAAATGTTGATACCAATAGAAAATACCAGTTAGCAGTTGTTAAAACTTCATAATCGATTCCTGAACCCCTTAAGGCTTCATTGGTAAGTCCTGCAAGTAAAGCGTCTGTAGTACCAAATACAAGATTAGCTGAAAAACCGCCAGATACCCCTGCAAAGGCTGCTGCTAAACCTGCAATTGGATGTCTACCAACACTAGCAAATAGCAAAGCCCCTAAGGGTATAACAACTACATAACCTGCATCAGAAGCTATATTAGACATTACACCCGTAAATACTACTATTGCAGTTAGTAATTTTGGATGAACTCCTGTTAATACCTTTCTTAAAGATGTGTTAATAAGACCTGCCATTCTGCTACACCAACACCTAGCATGGCTACTAGTACAGTGCCTAATGGAGCAAAACTTGTGAAGTTCTTTGTTGCACTATTGAATATATATCTTAATCCCTCAGCATTCAACAAAGAAATGGCTTTTACAGTTACATTTTCTCCAGTTCTAGCATCGAAATAAGACTCTTCAATCCCCATGCTAGCTACAACTGCAGAAATAATAATTATAGCAATGCTTAGGATTACAAAAATTATTGCTGGATTTGGTAGTGCATTACCTAATCTTTCAACACCTTTTAAAAAGCCTTTTACTTCTTTATTGTCTTTCTGAGTTGTATTCTTTTGCGACATAATATCATCCTTTTCTATATATATTTTGATTATTATAATTATATCTAAATCTATCATTATTATTCAAGTATTCTTAATGGAGGGCAAAATTAATAAAACCGCTTATTTTAACGCTTTAAAGCCACTGGTTATTCCATATTTCTTAATTTTTGTATATATTAGAAAATTTATCGAATATTAAGAAAAAACCTAGAAGAAAATTCTTCTAGGCTTTTCATGGGTCTATTAATGGCTATATAATTATAAACTTCTTAATTGATTGAGTATTATTTTCTGCTCTACTGATGCTACTAATCTCCTTGTATAGGCTACCGTATCTGGGTTAACGCTAATGCTATCTATTCCTTCATGCACTAAAAACTCTGCAAATTCTGGGTACTGGGATGGCCCTTGGCCACAGATGGAAACGGTCTTACCGTATTTGTGGGCTGCCTTTATCAAAGTGGATATAGCTCTTTTAACTGCTACGTTTCTTTCATCAAAATATCCCATATTATTTAGTATACCCGAATCCCTGTCTGCCCCCATTACAAGTTGAGTTAAGTCATTGCTTCCTATACTAAATCCATCTACCATTTGGGCAAATTCTTCAGCTTCAAATATCACCGATGGAACTTCTGCCATTATCCAAATTTTAAATCCTTTTCCTTGAACTAGGCCTTCCTCCGCCATTATCTCTTTTACCTTTTCCAGTTCCCAAGTAGTTCTAACAAAGGGTAGCATTGCCCAAACATTGTCCAGTCCAAATTCCTCTCTTACCTTTCTCATGGCTCTACATTCTAATCTAAAGCCCTCTTCATATTCTGGAGAAATATATCTTGACACTCCCCTCCAACCTATCATTGGATTAGCTTCTATTGGCTCTACTTCGTCTCCACCCTTTAATCCTCTAAACTCATTGGTTCTAAAATCGCTTAACCTGACTACTACTGGTCTTGGATAGACTTCCTGAGCCACCATAGTAATTCCCTCTGCCATCTTATCAATTAAAAGCTGTCCTTGACCAGTTTTTACCAAATACATGGGATGGGCCCCTACCAAATTGGTAAAAATAAACTCAGTTCTCATTAGTCCAATACCATCAAAGGGTAAGTCCTTATACCTTCCAATTATAGATGGTTCTCCCAAATTCATATATATTTTGGTTCCTGTAATAGGAGCTAATTGATGTACTAGATTGCTATCGAATGAAATTCCTCGAGATGTAGATACTTCTTTAACTACTTCTCTTTCCTCTTGTAATACCCTTCCTTCGTATACTACACCTCTTTTAGCATCTACAGTGATTTCAACGCCTTCTTCTAATACTTCCGTTGCTCCCTTGGCCCCAACAATACATGGAATTCCTAATTCCCTGGAAACTATTGCTGCATGACAAGTTCTACCGCCTTCTTCTGTTACCACTGCACTAGCCCTTCTCATGGCTGGCACCATGTCTGGATTGGTCATAATGGTAACTAGAACATCTCCTTCTCCTACCCTATCTATTTCTGATATATCCTTTATCTTCTTTACCTTCCCTACACCAATTCCAGGGGAGGCAGCTAAACCTCTTACTAAAGTTTTTAGCTCTAAAGATTGAGTTTCCTTTTCCACTTTCACGTCCTCCTTTAAGGTAGTAATAGGTCTGGATTGCAATATATAAAGTTTTTTCGTATCTTTATCGAATCCCCACTCTATGTCTTGATGGCTCATATACAGTTCTTCAATTTTTATACCATAGTCGACTAGTTCCAAAATCTCGTCATCGGATAAACATTGTCTGTTTACGCTTTCATATCCTAAATAATCTTCTACCTCTACTTCTACAGTACCAACACCTTCATCCTTTTTAACCACCATAAGGGTCTTTTCAGCAATATGCATTTCCTTTATTTTTTTAGTCTTTTTATCTACTATATACTCATCAGGGGTTACCGCACCAGATACTACTGCTTCTCCTAAGCCCCAGCTTGCATTTATCATTATTTCATCGCTAGCGTTATTAACTGGATTAGCAGTAAACATTACCCCTGACTTTTCGCTGTTTACCATCTTCTGTACCACTACTGAAAGACTAACTTCAAAATGGTCAAATCCTTGCTCTTCTCTATAGAATATTGCCCTTGCTGTCCATAATGAAGCCCAGCATTTTTTGACATGCTTTAATAATTCTTCTATTCCACTAATATGGAGATAGGTGTCCTGTTGGCCTGCAAAGGAAGCCTCTGGTAAATCCTCTGCTGTAGCAGATGATCTGATGGCTACCTCCGGATTATCTATCCCAATTTCTTTGCTAAACTTTTCATATGCCCATACAATCTCCTTTTCTAGATCTTCAGGAATTTCTGCTGAATTAATCAAGTCTTTTATCTCTGCACTTACCCTTTGTAACTCTACGGAATCTTCTCTATCAGTATTTTCAACTAATTGTCTAATCTTATCACTCAATTGGGCTTTATCAATGAAATAAGTATAAGCATCTGCCGTTATACAGAATCCTGGAGGTACATCTAAGCCCTTTTGTGTTAGCTCACCTAAATTTGCCCCTTTTCCTCCAACTATAGGTATATCTTCTTTGCCAATTTGGTTAAACTCTTTTATATATCTGGCTTCTTTCATATGTAAACCTCCTATTTAAATAATATTATATATATATTATAGCATATATATATAATTATGCTATACTTTTTCCTTCTTTTTTGAAAATTAAAATTAAATATAAAAAAAACCCGTATTTTAAATACGGGATTAAAAACACCAGCCATTTGTAAACAATATCACTAATAGCAAGAAGAAGAATAATAAGGAATCGTCTCCACCTTTAAACCAATAACCATCATTAAACAATATTACTAGTAGTAAAAAGAAAAATAATAATTCATCATCTACTTTATCAAAGATGCCACCTATGCCTCTTCTTCTTTTTCCACCCGCAATGTTTGCACTTTCTGTCATAGAACTTACCTCCTTATTTCTTTTCTCATTGTATACTATGTTATTAAACCTTAAATGGTTACAAATTTGTATATAAAACGGCTTTGTGGGAAAAATATTTTAAAATAGAATCATTGAATTTCAGCAATATAAGGAAGAAGGAGTGATGT
>JAAYEU010000042.1 GCA_012728595.1 Tissierellia bacterium | reverse complement strand
GGCTATTGGAGCAGCAAGGTTCTTATTATCGTGAAAATGGCTAGCCATTTTCTTTAATTCCTCTAAGCCTATTCCACATTCATGCTTGGTAACGTATTCTCCCATGGTGCTGACTACCAAATGGGTTTCTATATTCAATTGCTGAAGGGCTTTTAAAAGGGATACCGCATAAATAGAGCCACTCCCACCAGATATTCCAACTATAATTTTTTTCATACAAACACGCCTTTCTTCCAATTGACAATCTACAATGGACAATTGACAATTATTAAAGTCTAGCTTATGGGTCCACCAAGGCGACCTTCAGTCGCCTAAAAGTCCCAAGTGATTGACCCCAACAATTGTCAATTGTCACCTGTCAATTGTCAATTGTCTAAACTATTCCACTTTATTCTCCGGGTCGCCGCCACCTTCCCAGGGGTCTAGGCCTTTTTCCCAGGCGTCTATATATTCATCTACCGTCATGACCTTGGAGAATATGCTTAAGTCCTTTAGCCCTGCTTGATGCATCTCTTCAGTTTTAGATGCACAAGCATCGCTTAGGGTGATTACCTTGTAGGCATAGTACAAGGCATCGGAAGCGGAACTCCTTACGCATACATTGGTCCAGGTACCAGTAACTACTACTGTATCTATCTTCTCCTCCCTTAAGTATAGGTCTAAATCCGTATGGGCAAAGGCACTGTGCCTTCTCTTTTGAACTATATATTCTCCCTTTTCTGGCTTAAGCTCATCTATGAATTCTGAACCCCAGGTTCCCTTTACGGCATGGACTGGCCTTACCTTAAAGTCGGCGTCATTTTCCCTATGGGCTTCCTGTATATGGATTAGCTGGATATCGTCCTTGCCTTGGGCATTCCTTTCTCTAACCCATTTCATAAGCTTTTGTAGAGTGGGTATTATGGTCCTATTACTAGGGCAATATAATACTCCATCTGGATGGGCAAAATCGTTTAACATATCGATAATCAATATACCATGTCTTGCCATTATACTTCCTCCTTTAATCTTAATAAGTTATAGTCCTTGGTAGAACTTGAATGCTTTGTCTCTTGACAAACTTTCCAAAACCTGGCTTAACCTTAATTCCCTTGATTCCTCTAATGTGTTCATCTATTAGTTCTGGATGCTTTATCCTATGGCTCTTTTCGTATTCCTTGCTATATAGCCTTGGATACTCTTCAAATATATCCTTATATCTCTCCTCTACTCCTTCAGGATAGTTATGAACAATTCTTTCTAATTCTTCATGGCTTAAATCCTTCAGTGTGCTGTCATCAACATCTTCAAATACCAAATGACCCCTAACTATGGTCTTTACAACCTTTCCTTTTAACTCCATTCCCTCTAATGGGGTATATCCGCACATGGAGGCCTGATCCTTCAGGTCTATGGTCCATCTCTTATCTAAATCTATGATGGTAAAGTCTGCATCTGAACCAATATGCATTGCACCCTTCTTAGGATATAGTCCATAATGTTTAGCTGCATTGGTACTTAGTATATCCACCATCTTAGATAAGGAAATCCTTCCCTTGTTATAGCCTTCACTGACTATGATAGGCACCATTGTTTCTACCCCCGGAATTCCTGGGAAAGCCGTCCATATGTTCATTCCCTTTTTGAGTTTTTCGCTTTCTATCTCATAGGGGGCATGGTCTGTAGCTATAAAGTCCACGCTACCATTATTTAAACCTTCCCATAACAGTTGATTGTCCTTTTTCTCCCTTAATGGTGGAGCGATTTTGGCCAATGGACCATACTTGGTCATTGCCTCTTGATAATTTAAGGTTAGGTAATGAGGACAGGTCTCACTAGTTACATTTAATCCTCTTTTCTTAGCTTCTCCCACCAATTTTGCACCAATTCCTGTACTCATATGGACTATATGAAGCCTTGCTCCTGTATCCTCTGCAAAGCTGATGCCTAATTGGATGGCAACCTTTTCTGCTAGCTCCATCCTAGCTTCTGCCCAAGCTGGCCCATCCATCCTACCCTCTCTTTGGAATTTCTTAACGAAATAGTCGCACATGGCAAAGTTCTCGGCGTGTATCCCTATAGGAAGTCCCGTTTTAGCTACCGCCTTAAAGGCTTCATACATTTCTGGATCAGAAACTCTTGGATAGGTTGGAACAGAAGGAGTCATATATACCTTAAAGGCTACAGCACCAAACTCAGCCTGTTCTTCCACATTGTGCAGCCAGCCTTCTCTAACATCTTCTCCCGTTACTCCGCCCCACATAGCATAATCTACTAGGGCTTGAGGCTCTACTAATTCAATCTTCAACTTCAGCTGCTCCACGCTTCTTGCCGATGGAACTGAACAACAAGGCATATCTATAACGGTAGTAATACCGCCCCTTGCTGCCGCTGCTGAACCAGTTAGGAAGTTTTCCCTGTGGGGAAATCCTTGATACATGAAATGGGTATGAGAATCTATACAACCTGGTAACGTTAAATGACCGTTGGCATCTATAATTTCTTTAGCTTCTATACCATCAATATTGTCTAAGAATCCGGCAATCTTTTCATCTTTCACTAGAATATTGGTTATTATGGTGTCGTCGCCTTGGGGAATCCTAGCGTTTTTTACTATAACGTCATACATATGTTAACCCTCCTTTATAATGGTAGAATACGTTTTCACCATAATAACACAATATTTAAAAATAAACTTTGTAAATGTTCAATAAAAAGTTATAAAATTGGAATTTAAATGATAATGGCTTTTGTAAAATCCTTCTATATTTTTGTAAGTTTTATCTAAAGAATTTCCTATCCTTATAGGTATAATGAATGTAAACGAGACTTTAGGAGGGATGTAATATGGCGTTAAAACTAATCGACTTATCCCAAGAGATCTATGAAGGCATGTCCATCTTTCCCATGCATCAAAGAACCTTTATCATGACCAATATGAGCCATGAAGAAAATATGAAGATGACCGGAAGTCCAACGGTGGGCTTTTCTGCTAGAAATCTATTGATATCGGAACACTGTGGAACCCATAGCGATGGAGTATCTGAATACAAACCAGGAGGCCCCACTATAGACAAGATGCCTTTAGAGTATTTTTGGGGCAGCGCCTTGTGCCTCGATGTAAGCCATGTAAGATATCCAGATTACATAGAACCAGAAGATTTAGAAGAAGCTGAAAGAAAATCGGGACATCAAATAAAAAAAGGCGACATAGTTCTCCTTTATACCGGCCACCACGATAGAACCTTTGGAACGGATAAATTCCAAACGGAATACACCGGCCTAAGCTATGAAGGGGCCAAATGGCTGGCAGAAAAGGGAGTAGTAAATATAGGGGTAGACGCCCCTGCCATAGACCTAACTCCCGACGATATAAAATTTTCAGGCCACTTGGTCTGCGGAGAATACAATATAACCAATACAGAAAACCTGTGCAATCTAGACAAGCTGGTAAACAAGAGATTCCTATACTTTGGCCTACCCCTAAAAATAAGAGACGGCTCCGGCTCGCCCATAAGAGCAGTAGCCCTGGTGGAAGATTAATCCAATTGACAATTGACAATGGACAATGGACAATTAAAATGGTCTAGCAATCGGGTCATTATTGCGACCAAAAGTCGCCTTAGGCCCCAAAGCTAGACCTAAATAATTGTCAATTGTACACTGTCAATTGTCCATTGCCTAAAGTAGTTCTTTTATCTTTAAGGCTATCTCTAAATTTAACCTGTCATTGGGGTTTTCTAAGTCCATGCCGGTTATTTCTTTGATTCGGTTGACCCGGTAAAGAATGGTGTTGTAATGGGTGTAAAGGTGTTCAGACATTCTGGTTAAATTGCCATTGAACTTAAAATAGGCTTCTAGGGTTTTTACCAATTCGGTGGATTTCTTCTCATCGTAGTCTGCAAGAGGCTTTAGTGTGCTATTGTAGAAATCCTCTAATTCGTCGGTTAAATAATCTTGGCATAATATTTTAAAAATACCCAGTTCATTGAAGGTAACTATCTCCTTATTAGTTAACGCTTTCCCCATCCTAATGGTCTTTAGGGCATCCGAAAAGCTTTTGTTCACCTTCTCCAAACCCTTGTAAACCCTACCTACCCTTATCCTTATCTCCATATTCTTAAACCTTTCCTTTAAGGCCTTATATAGCCTATCATTAAATTCCTTTAGCCTATTCCCAATATTGTCTTCCTCTTCAAAACCCAATAATATCTGAATTCCATTTAGTTTAGTAGAAACTATTCCGTTTAAATTTAAATAATCCATTATCTCTTCCGTCATCATTACCACACAATTGGCATAATCCTTTAAACACTCAAAAAAGTATTCGTCATCCCCCTCTTCTTCAAACTTCAACTTAAAACTCATTACCTCCGTTACATAGTAATTATTGGGCTTTAAGTTGAAATAATAGGCCCTTTCCAAAGCCTTGGTCTTCCTCTTGGAATCGGCTGAAATCAAATCCTCGAAGAATTCCGATCTGTACCTAATCTCTACCTCCCTTACGGATAGCTGCTGCAATACCGACAGGGCTATGGTGGTAGAAGCCGATTCTATTATAGAAAGATCGAATCCCCCTAAAGGGGAGGTAATGGACCAGGTAAATATATGGCCATAGACGTTATTTTTAAGTACAATAGGCATAACCATTCTGGTTATAAATTTACCATTTACCAATATCCTATCCTCATCTAATTTCTTCAATTCGCTTCTACCATCATTGGAATCATAAAAGCCTTTCATATCCTGTAAAAGTTCATCTACCAAGCCATCCTTCAATCCATTGAATTGGGTTATAACTTCATTAGAATGCTTTAAATTTAAAACCACTGGATTCCTTACATATTCATGGACAACTTGGACAACCTCTTCAAGGCCTTGGCCTTCTAGCATTATTTCCATAAAGCGTTCATGGACCTTTTCTATCCTCTCCAATAGGGAAGCTTGCTTATTGAATATCTCTTTGAAAACTGCCATCATAACATCAGATAAGGGGATTGAATAGTGAATGTCTATTAAAGGAAAGTTTAATTCTTCAGCATAATCGATTACTTCATCAGGAAGAGCATCTAGATAGGGTATGACCTTTATGCCTATACCGGCTAGTTGTTTGCGGGAAGCTTCTTTAATCAATTTCTTCTGACCTTTTATATCGTCCTTTTCAAAAAAGTAGGCTGTGGTTAGTAGAAGTTCTCCCTCTTGAACCCAATCGAATATATCCGGATCTGCTGCAATATTGACCCTAGATATGGTATTGTTAATCCCCCTAAAGCCTGCAATCAGCCTGCATTTCTCCATTACCTCTAATCCCAACATATCCTCTATGGTAATACCATTTTGCCTAGACATAATATACCTACCTTTTGTTATTTTTTTTAATTATACCATAGTGGGAATATTCTGTCTATAAGGCATATCTACCCTTTTTCCTTCCACATATCTTTCTACAATATTCCTATCATCGCCAATATATATAAACCTTTGAACCCTTTCCTCTAAGGATAAATCATCTTTGACTCCCAACTTAGCATCATCTACAACTAAGGCGTCTAAGGAATAACCCTCTTCAAAGCTACCTACCTTACCAAAGAAACTGCCTCCTCCCTTAGTGCCTAGATAAAAGGCCTCGGAACTGGTAAGGGGCTTTAATCCCTTATTGGTATTTAACCATTTCATCTTAGAAGCTTGAATAGCTGCAACCATGGTTCTTGGAATGCTTAAATCATGGCCACCAGAAACATCAGACCCTAGTCCTACTGGTATATTTCTATCTAAAAATTTCCTTACAGGCATTATTCCACTGGAAAGATTGTAGTTGGAATGAGGACAATGGGCTGCAAATACCCTGTTCTTTTCCATCAAATCCAATTCTTCAGGAGTGTTGTAAATACAGTGGGCCATTATGGTCTTGGTTTGGCCAAATAGATTGTATACATTATATACAGATGCATAGTCCTCTAAGTCAGGATGTAGATTTTTTACCCAATCCACCTCATCCCTATTTTCACTTAAGTGGGACTGAACGGCTACATTGTATTTTATAGCCAGTTTCCCTAACCCTTCCATAAGCTCCTTAGAACAGGTGGGAACAAATCTAGGAGTGATTATAGGTTTAACTAAAGGGGATTTATCCTTATATTCTAGTATGATCTCCTCCGTATCCAATAGGGACTTTTCCGTATCTTCACACAGTTCAGGGGGTGTATTTCTATCCATATTCACCTTCCCTACATAGGCCCTTAAATTGGAATCTATGAATAAGTCCATCAATAATTTAGTGCTTTCCTTATGTATGCTGCTAAAGATTACACAGCTGGTAGTTCCATATCTCCATAAATCGTTAATAAGGCTGGTATAAACCCTTTCAGCATAATCTAAGTCATGGTACTTAGCCTCTTCAGGGAAGGTATAGGTATTTAGCCAGGGTATAAGTTCTTTATCTAAACCTAAACCCCTATTAGGATATTGGGGAGCATGAAGGTGTATGTCTACAAAACCAGGTATAATTAACTTGCCGCTATAATCTTTAATGGGATAAGACTGATACTCCACTGGCAGGGAGCTAAAAATTCCCACTACCCTACCTTCTTCAGCCACCAGGTAATGATCCTTATAGCTCTTAAAGCTATCCTTGTCTGGGGTAAAAACTATATCCCCTTTTAACACTAGATTACTCACATTTACCACCCCTTAAAATAAAAAACATTTTTTCCTATTATATTCCTATTACAATATAATATACTATATACTCTGCGGGAAAATATATGTAGAATTTCTACAAATGGAAGGGTTCTCCTTCCCTTAACCGCTATTTTTAGACGGTATCATATTGAAAGGAGAACCCTTCCATTACAATTTTATATTTGCTGTTATAGCTTCCAGTTCCTCTGCTAAAGTAGCCAAACTCTCTGTAGAAGAGGTAATCTCTTCCATAGAGGCCATCTGCTCCTCTGAAGCTGCCGATGCATTTTGTATTTGGCCAGCTATGTTTTTACTCATATCCTCTATAGAATGGGACGACTCCCTTAAGCCCTCCATATGGCTTTCCACACTATTAGTGGCTGCTGCCACCTCATTTATACTTACCGTTACCTGTAGAATGGAGTTAGCTATTTCATCAAAGGCCTTTTTAGCCTCATTTACCTCCTCAACTCCTACTTCTACCTCCTGACTATTTAAATCCATATTTTCATTGGCCTCTTCTATTAACCGGTTGTTGCCCCTTATCAATTGATAGATTTCCTCTGTAGACTTCTGAGTTTCTTCTGCTAACTTACGTATTTCCTCAGCCACTACTGAAAAGCCTCTGCCATGTTCACCAGCCCTTGCCGCTTCTATGGCAGCATTTAAGGCCAATAGATTGGTTTGCTCTGCAATATTTTCAATCATCTCTAACATCTGGTTCATCTTGTTGGAACTGATGGTAATATTCATTAAAGAGGCCTTAACCCTTTGGGTACTATCTTTTATATTATTCATCTGGCTTATTACATTGTCTATTCTATCCTTACCTATTTTGGTCCTTTCATATACATTCCTACTATTGTTTTCTGCGCCTCCAATTTGGTTAGATACATATTCAATCTGTTCAGCCATCTCATCTATAGCCGAAGTAATCTTCAATATCTCTTCCAGCTGACGATTAGAGCTTTCCGCTATTTCATTGCTGTTTTCAGCAATGCTGGTAGCTGCTGCCGTAGATTCTTCCGATATGGCTGCCAACTCCTCAGAGGAAGCTGCCACATGGTGAGAGGAATCCCTTACTTCCTTTGCAAAATTCCTTATATTATCCACTACTATTTGAAGGGAATTACCCATTTGGCCTATCTCATCCTTCTGCTTTAAAACCCTTTCGTCCACATCGGAGCTTAAATCCAGTTGTGCTAGCTTTTGGCAATAGTTCGTAATGGCATAAATAGGCTTAGTAATGTTTCTGCTTAACAAGATAGAGAAAACTACTCCCACTATAATAGCCAATATTAGGGTCAGAATAGATCCATTCTTTAAGGACTCTAAACCTCCTAAAACCTCCGACTCATCCAGACTAACTACCAGGGTCCAATTTTTAGATTTTATTGGAGCATATCCTATCCGTATGGCCCTGCCCTCGCTAACATACTTTCCGGTTCCTACTTGCCCTTGGCGAATTTCATTATAGATTTGGTCTAGCTCATTCTTAAAGCCTTCATCT
The DNA here is from genome assembly GCA_012728595.1 of Tissierellia bacterium. GTDB lineage: Bacteria > Bacillota > Clostridia > Tissierellales > Tepidimicrobiaceae > Tepidimicrobium. The sequence goes on along the minus strand of JAAYEU010000042.1, from coordinate 1,088 downwards.
ACCCGCTGTTCTAGACTGGAAAAGTTAATGGGCTTATTATAGTAAAATTCATTATCGGTATTGCTTCCCACTATGGTAGGATGGGAGATAATATCCGTTACTTCATTTAGTATATAGGCTTGGCCCCTCTCTCCTATCTGTATGCTTTCTATAATATAATAAAGCCTATTAGCATCAATATATCCAATTATAACCCCTACAATCTCACTATTATGAATTATAGGGGATGAAATTACTATTTCATTCTCTCCCGTTAGGTTGTTTTTCATAGGTTGAGAAAAATATGTAACTCCCTTTTTAGCCTTCTCAAAGTATTCAGTCCCTACTACACTCCTTTTAAGATAGGAATCTAAGATTAAGTTTCCTTCTATATCGGCTATACCGATGTTATTAAACCCCAGCCTGTCCTTTTCGGGTTTCAAGGTTTTAAACTTTACTTCGGTGGGGATATCTGGGTTGGATATAATGTTTAAATGGCCTAGGGTCTCAATAGCCTGGGTATAGCTTTTAATCTGATTGTCTACAATTGTTGCTGTATCTTGAGCCTTATGTACTAGTAGTTGATTGGCCGATTCAATTAACCGCTTTTGAGAAATATAATAGGATATAAAGCTGATTATTAGAACTAAGCTTACCAAAATTCCAATAGTAGGTATGCTTATCTTATTGCCAATCCTGTTAAAGCTTAAGAAATTCCTAGTAGGTTTTTTTCTAGCTTTCTTTTTCATCTTTGGCAATTTTACTTTCTTAAATATCTTCTTCATCCTTACCATCTCCTTTCCACGTCATCTGTTACAAAATAGTTCCACCTTATAACATTCGACACTCTTTGACAAGTTCCTTCTTTTTTCTTTAAAATAGGACCCAGATTCTATCAAAAAAAGGCTATGAAAATCACAGCCTTATTTATAGTCGTTAAACTTCATAGTAAGTTCATCGGTAAAATATTTAATATTCTCCTTCCAGGTTTCATAGTTCATAACCTTGTTTAAAGTTATATTTATCTTTTCATTCATACAGTCTATGTTATCGTCGTTGATAAAATCTATTTCCCTATTATTTATGAAGCTATCTGCTATCAAATCCAT
>JAAYEU010000041.1 GCA_012728595.1 Tissierellia bacterium | reverse complement strand
CTACTAATGTTAGTACTCGAACTTATTGTTCCTAAAACATATCCAGCCATACAACACATAATACCCAATGATATTGATATGTCTACTTCGTCTTTCGAAGTTTTAAATTTTTTATAGTTACTTAAAAATAATTTCGTATAAAAAACAATATACACGATAAAAATTACAATTCCATAGCCTGTTAGTATTTCCATCCACCAATTATGTATGTTCTCTATTGTGCCTGTGTAGTAAACTCCATAATTCGCCATCCAATATTCTATGTTTCCAGCACCAGTACCAAAGCCACATGTTTCAAACAAAAATATAAATCCATTCTTGATTAGATTTAGACGGGTCAAATCTGAGCCTTGTTCCGAGAACCTAAAATATAGTTGTTCATCAATCGTATAAAGCAAATTAGTAATAAGTTCGGGATTAAACAATAGTATCATAAAGAGGAACAATAATACGATTAACAAAGCACGTCTTGTCTTTTTATTCTGTATAGACAAGAATACAAAAACACCCAATCCTAAAATTAATCCTAATATGTTAGCTCGTGATCCACTCATTATCAACAAACTCACAGATGACAACATAGTAATTAAATACAATAACTTTGCAATAAAACGTTTTGTATTCATTGCACAAATATATGTTATAAACACTGAAAATAACATGAAAGTTGCAAAATCATTTGTATTTCCAAACATCGAAACCGGGTATTTATATCTTGCATATTTAGTTACTCTTTCAACAGATAAAAATAAATAATTTCCGGTGCTAACTTCATACCAACCAATGATATTGTGAAAAATAATCATCACAACCATTAATCGAAATGCTGTTAAAATATCAAATTTAGTTTTTAAATATTTACTAAAGATAACAACACAAAAAAGTCCTAATCCCAGAAAGTATATAGCTTTTACCCATGATATATAATCTTTAACCCATGCTAAAGTAAAGAATGCATATAAAAACCATATCAGCATAAATTTAATCGAATAACTATTTTCTTTTTTACCAACGGAAAGTAATTTATTAGAAAATAGCATATCTATAAACATAATCATTGAAATAAGTATAATTAAAGCTCTAAATAAAGATAGCTGAAACATTCCAAGATCTATGGAAACAACACTTGCACCAAGCAAAGAAGAAATTACGGCTAAGTAAACTATATACTTTCTCATATATTACATCATCCTTATTTTGCATTATCAACTTTGTTAATATTTGGAGCTTTTGCAATTACTTCTTGATATACTTCATTCAATTTATTTGCAATTTCACTAGGAGAATATGTTTCTCTAGTTTCTCTTGCAATTAAAGTTCTATCGTATTTATTAATATTTTGATACATGTACCTCATTGCCTCAATTAAGGCATCAAGATCGTCAACCGGAACAAAAATTCCATTTCTCTCGTTTACAATACATTCTGGTCCGCCGCACTTTGTAGCAATGACAGGAAGTCCCGAAGCTAAAGCTTCAATATAAACAACGCCAAAAGTCTCAGCCTGTGATGCTAGAACAAAACAATCACTCTTTTTTAGAAATTCGGCGATGTCTTTCCTTGATTGTAAACCCATCAATTTAATCTTATCTTCAACTTGATATTTTTCAATTAACTTTTTAAGCTTTGGTCTTTCTGGGCCTTCCCCAAATATTGTAAGTGTAACGTTATCATTATCATTAAAAGCCCTTACAAAAGCTTCAATGGTTAAATCCATCCGCTTTCCAATTTTCAATGACCCAATCGAAACAAATCTAAAAATATTATCTTTTTTCCTAGGTTTATAAGTGAATAATTTAGTGTCAACTATGTTAGGTATACAAATTGCATTTTTATTGAACCTTTGTTTTATTACATCTTTTAATCCAGGACTTACCGTTATTAAAGCATCTGCACTTTTATAAGCTTTATTTGCGATTTGAAAAAGCCTCTAATCTATAACAGGCTTCATCATAGTTGAAAGATGTTCAGTTATTACAAATGGAATATGCGTTCTTTTATTTAATTTAGAAGCCGTATATCCTACACCAGCAAAGTGTGCATGCATAACCTCTGGCTTCCCTTGTTCCTTTTCAATAACTCTATATAATATATTTAGACCAAATGAACTAATCTTTTGTAATATTG
>JAAYEU010000040.1 GCA_012728595.1 Tissierellia bacterium | reverse complement strand
CCACTATAGTCCTTGGAAGCCTGACATTCCATATAACTTGTCGATTGATACTATCCTCATGAAATAAAATTGCTTTAACTATTCCTTTTATGGATATTTTTACTACCCCATTACAAAGGCTGATAAAAAACTTAACATAAATAGAAAAATAAATACTGTAATTACGTATTTCTTTTGCATTGCCCACCTCTTCCTATGTCCTATTCCTAATAAAAGTCCTACCTTCTAAAGGTAGGACTTTTTTAAATAAATAACGTGCATATAAAAATACCTAATAAAAATAAGCCTAGCCTTCCCTCCGAAGGTTATCCAGCGAAAAATATTAGGCAGGTCTCCTAACTTTTGGTCATCCTACTATCAACACCTCCCTAAGAAAATCTCAGTGGTATGAGTTGATTTCATCCCAATTACAGTAGCGGGGCTGTACTGGATTTTCACCAGTTTCACTTTTTATCCATAAGGAACCTAATATTTACAATATTAAATTTTATTAAATTTTCCAATCTTGATTCTATCATAGGCCGAATTTTTATGCAACAATCCTCAACAAGCTTCTAACATAGTATGTAAATCAGTTTATTTCTTTTAATAAATTTGCCATTTCTATTGCAGTAATTGCCGCATCATAACCTTTGTTTCCACTTTTTGTACCTGCTCTTTCAATAGCTTGTTCTATATTGTCTGTTGTAATTACTCCAAATATAACAGGTATTCCAGTACTTAGGGAAACATTTGCTATTCCTTTTGATACTTCGCTTGATACATACTCAAAATGTGGTGTTGAGCCTCTTATTACTGCCCCAAGACAAATCACTGCATCATATTTATTGGTTTCAGCAAGTTTTTTTGCAACTAATGGGATTTCAAAAGCACCAGGAACCCAGAATATTTCAATATTTTCTTCTTCGGTTCCATGTCTTTTTAACCCATCTATGGCACCTGATAGTAATTGACTTCCAATAAATTCATTAAATCTTCCTATTACAATAGCAAATTTCAAATCTTGAGATATTAATTTCCCTACATAAGTTTTCATTGCTTACATCTCCTTTACTTTATATTTAAAATATGCCCCATTTTTTCTTTTTTTGTTTTTAAATAAAAATAATCCTCATCATTTGATTCTATTTCTATAGGTACTCTTTCCACTACTTCCAAGCCATAGTTAGACAAACCATAGATTTTTTTAGGATTATTCGTCATAAGCTTTATCTTTTTTGCTCCAATATCTGATAATATTTGAGCACCTATTCCATAGTCCCTTAAATCTTCAGGATAGCCTAAAGCCAAATTAGCTTCAACTGTGTCCATCCCTTTCTCTTGAAGTTCATAAGCCTTGAGTTTATTTATTAAACCTATACCTCTACCTTCTTGCCTCATGTATAAAAGTATTCCTTTTCCTTCTTCATTTATCCTTTTCATAGATTCATGTAACTGCCCTCCACAGTCACATCTCAATGAAGCAAATACATCCCCCGTGAGACACTCAGAATGAACCCTTACAAGGATTGGCTCATCACAATTTATATCTCCTTTAACTAATGCTAGGTGATGTTCGCCATTTATTTTATTTACATAACCCATGATGCTAAAATCTCCATATATAGTGGGTAATCTGGTTTCAGCAACTTTGGAAACTAAAATTTCATTTTTTATTCTATATGCTATAAAATCTGCAATAGTAATTATTTTTATATTATGCTTTTTTGCAAAATCCATAAGCTGCGGTATTCTTGCCATAGTGCCATCTTCATTGATTATTTCACATATTACTCCTGCTGGATATAGTCCTGCTAATCTTGCCAAATCTATGGCTGCTTCTGTATGACCCGCTCTTTTTAGTACTCCACCCTCTTGTCCTTTTAAAGGAAATACATGACCTGGACGCCTAAAATCTTCTCCTGTAACATTTGGATCAAGCACTTTTTTTATGGTAGTTGCTCTTTCCCCTGCCGAAATTCCAGTAATAGTATCTTTATAGTCTATAGAAACAGTAAAAGCCGTTTCATGATTATCTGTATTTTCCTTTACCATTTGCTCTATGTTTAACTCCTTTAGCCTTTCTTCTATTATAGGCATGCAAACTAGTCCCCTAGCATATTTAATCATGAAATTAATCTTTGAATCTGTAATTTTTTCTGCTGCCACTATTAAATCTCCTTCATTTTCTCTATTTTTATCATCTACGACTATTACAAAATTACCATTTCTAATATCTTCTAATCCTTCTTCTATAGTATTAAACTTAAACATCTTATCACCCCTGTATAAAGCCATTATTTTTCAAAAAATTTATATCTATTTTACTTTCATTTTGAACTTTCTTGTAAGACAAAAATCTTTCAATGTACTTCCCCACCAGATCACACTCAATATTGACTAAATCGTTTATTTTTTTAGTAGCCAATGTTGTAACCACTTTAGTATGAGGAATTATAGCTACCTTAAACTTCTCCTCATCCACAAAGCTTATAGTCAAACTTACTCCATCTATAGCAATTGAACCTTTGTGAACTATATATTTTAATATATCTTTTGAACTAGATATGGTTATCCACATTGAATCCCCTTCTTCTTCAATTTCTTCTATAACACCTGTACCGTCTATATGCCCAGTTACTACATGTCCTCCAAGCCTATCTCCTACTCTCAAAGCTCTTTCTAAATTAATATAATCTCCACTCTGTATAAATCCAAGATTTGTCTTTCTTATCGTTTCAGCCATTACATCCACTTTGAACAAATTCTTATCAAATTCTTTCACAGTTAAACACACACCATTAATGGCTATACTATCCCCTATGGTAATATCCTCGACTATCTTTTTACATTCAAAAGTCATAGTCCATATTTTATTGCTCTTTTTTATATCAAGCACTTTTCCTACTTCTTCTACGAGTCCCGTAAACATAACATCACTTCCTTTATCTTACATAACCTTCAATCATTATATCTTTACCTAATTTAGTAATCTCCATATCTTTCAAGTCTACTACATCCTTTATATGTGCTATTCCTTCCCCTTCAACCGGAGTTTTTGCATCTCTTCCTCCAATAATTTTAGGAGCTATAAAAAATACAACTTTATCTACTAAATCCTCCTTAAAAAAGCTAAAACTTACTTCTCCACCTCCTTCTATTAACAAGCTATCAATCTCTCTCTTTCCCAGTTCTTCCATTAAGAACTGTAAATCCACTCTTCCGTTTTTTGCTGAGCTTACTAGTACTTCCACCCCTTTTTCTCTAATTGCTTTTACCTTATCTTCCAATGTAAATTTGGTTACTACAACAATAGTGCTAGAAGGGTTTATATTTAGTACTTTTGATGTTATTGGAATCCTACCACTACTATCCAAAATAATTCTTATAGGATCTACACATTGCATATTATCTAATCTTGTATTTAACATAGGGTCGTCCATTATTACCGTATTTACTCCCACCAAAATAGCTGAAACTTTTTGTCTTAATAAATGTCCATATTTTCTTGCTTTTTCTCCAGTTACCCACCTGGAATCTCCTGTATATGTAGCTATTTTCCCATCTAAACTCATGCCAGCTTTCATTATAGTGAAAGGAATTTTAGTAACTATGTATTTAATATATATCTCATTTAACCTCTCAGCTTCTTCTTTTAAAACCCCAACCTTCACTTCCAACCCATTTTCTCTTAGTATTCTTATACCATTTCCAGAAACTATTGGATTAGGATCTTCCATAGCTATAATTACTCTTTTAATTCCACTTTTAATTATCCGATCTACACAAGGTGGAGTCTTCCCAAAATGAGAACAAGGTTCTAAAGTAACATACATAGTAGCATCTTCAACATTTTCCACTGCATAATTTAACGCATTTATTTCAGCATGATTTTCCCCATATTTCTCATGATAGCCTTTGCCTATTATCCTTCCATCTTTGACTATCACTGCCCCTACCAAAGGATTTGGATTTGTAAATACCATAGCTTCTTCAGCAAGCCCCAATGCTATTTTCATAAAAAATTCATCATTCATAAAATCCCCCCAAATATTAAAGCCCTGAAATAAATTTCAGGGCTGATTAAACAATTTCATTTATAATATAATAATCGTGATAATTATTATAATGCATATGATATCTTCTTCCATCCAGACTATACTGTCGGCTTCGGAATTCCACCGAATCATGCCTAAATAGGCTCGTGGGCTATACCACCGGTGGGGACTTTCACCCCGCCCTGAAGAATCATAATTGGCTTAATTCATTTGTCTATTTTCACTTCAAATATAAATTAGCCTACTCCTTTCCTGTTCTTTAACATCACATATTTTAACAATTTTTAATAAAAGTATATCTGATGTAAATTTATGTGTCAAGACATCTTTTAACTTTAAAATCCATCAAGCCTTCTCATTACCACCTTGATCCCTGATTTTTTATTTTGAAATACCTATTTTGGCATATTACATTATTTTACAGTATAATTTGCTTTTTCAATATATTTAAATCCACTTTCATCTATGGAAATTACATTAACACTTCCATTCTCTACTCTAAACTTAAAATAATAATCTAAATTATCAAATACCCAGGATAGAGCAATTCTAATGACTCCAGCATGGCATACTAAAAGGGTATCTTCCCCTTTATTCAAAATCTCCTCCAAGAAGGAAGTAACCCTTTCATATGCCATCTTAATGCTTTCCCCTCTTGGAGTTACAAAATTTATATAGTCTT
>JAAYEU010000039.1 GCA_012728595.1 Tissierellia bacterium | reverse complement strand
TGCCGTTGAATTACCCATAACGGGGACTAGCAATAAATTAAACGATTTTTTCTTAAAGCTCTTTCAAAGGGGATATGACTCCTTATCTGGTTCGGAAGGGATTGTATTAATCCACAGTAACTACCAGCACTTTACTAAAACAGAGGCTCAGTCCATAATATTTAAATCCAACCTACTAGGCTGTAGATTCCCTGGTAGGCCCATGGTAGAAGCTACAGGAAATTTGGACAATTTCATCCCCTTACAGAAGGTATATAATCTATCCTTGGAAGAGATATGTTTGCATCTTTGTGAGCTGCTGGGTAAGAGGTTTATTAAAGATGAAACAAAAAGAATAGAGAAGCCAAAAATACTTATACTCCACTCCAGCAACAGGAAGTATTCCAACACCCTAACCTTGTGGGATATGGTAAGAAAACACCTAGACGGAATGGATATTACTGAAATAAACATACAAAACGGAACCGTTGTAGACTGTATAGGATGCCCTTATAAGACTTGTAAGCACTACGGGGAACAGGCTAAATGCTTTTATGGCGGTGTTGTGGTAGAAGAGGTGTATCCAGCCATCTTAGAATCAAATGCACTTGTATTAATTTGTCCTAATTATAATGATATGATTACCGCAAATCTAGTGGCCTTGATTAATAGGCTAACTGCCCTATTTAGAAAGACTAAGTTCTATGATAAGACCCTTTTTTCTATAATAGTATCTGGCCATTCCGGAGGGGATGCCCTAGCTAAACAATTGATTAGCAGCTTAAATATCAATAAAACCTTTAGATTACCGCCCTACTTTGCCTTAATGGCTGTAGCCAATGACAAAGGAGCAATAAAAAAAGTCCCCAATATAGAGGAACTTTCTGAAAAATTTGCACTCAATATTATGAATGAAATAAAAAGCTAAAAATAGATTCCTAGCTACTCTATTTTAAAAAATTAGCCTTAAAGGCTAATTTTTTTCTAATCTCAATATTGCCTCCAAGGCCAATATTATTTCCCGCTTTTCTCCTTCTATTGTACTGGCCTCTTCCTTTACATAGTCTCCAATTCCATCTTTCACATCAGATTCATATTCTACAACGGTATTCAATATACTTGCTGCCTTAACCCCCTTTAATTGGGCTAGGGTAAATATTATACCCGTTTCCATATCTGAAGATAGAATATTTTTCTTATTCCAATAGTCCATTAGCTCCTCTTCATCATCAATATAGAAGGAATCATGACTTCTTGTAAGGCCACTATGATAGGGAAAACCTAACTCCTTACAAGTATCTATAATGACTTTTGTCAACTCTAAATCTGCAACAGCAGGATAATTTTCATCTACATACATTCTTGAAGTACCGTCTTCCCTAACTGCTGCTGTTGATATAACTAAATCCCCAAGCCTTATATGGGGCTGTACTGCACCACCACTGCCTATTCTTATGAAATACTTCCCTCCACAAGCTATTAACTCCTCCATACAAATAGCGGCAGAAGGTGCTCCTATGCCTGTGGAAGTAGCAGTTATATCTACACCCTTATAGTTTCCTCTAATGGTTCTAAACTCCCTATTATAAGCTAATTCCTCATAGGAATCCAATAAATTTGCCAGTCTTAAAATCCTAGCAGGATCACCAGCAAGTATGATATATCTTGATACATCGCCTGGCTTCAATAATATATGAGGTTGCTTCATACTATCACCTTCCATCATCGAATATTCAGTACCGCTTCCATAATCCCTTCTGTCAAAGTAGGATGGATGATTAAGTTGCTTTTAATATTATCTACTGTAAGGCCCCAATTAAATAGGGGGCTGAGTAAACCTATATATTCCGATACTAAATTCCCTACCATCCATAATCCCAATATATTTTTGTTTTCATCTACAATTACCTTGATAAAGCCTTCTTCTATACCTCTTGCCCAGCCCCTCCAGCTTTCCTTAAAGTCACAATATCCAACCCTATACTTAATTCCCTTTAAGTCCTCTTCCTGCTTACCTATACCTGCTATTTCAGGCAGGGTAAAAACTGCTCTAGGGAGACAGGCGTAGTTCATATCTATATTTCTCTTATTCAGTATATATTCAGCAAGCTGTAGCCCTTGATTTATAGCTACATTGCCTAAAGCCATAATTCCATTTATATCTCCAATAGCGAAGATATTTTCTTCCTTAGTCCTTAAATTCTTATCTACCAGGATCCTATCCTTATCTAAGTCTATATTTAGTCTATCAATCCCCTTTGGAAAATTTGGCTTTCTTAAAAGGGTAACCAAGGTCTTATCCCCTTCAATTATGGCTCCATCTTCCACAAGGACCCTTACTTTGCCTTCATCTATATAGGCCCTCTTTGCTGCCTTCCCCTTTATTATCTCCACTCCTTTTTCAACCAGCCTCTTCTCTACAGGCTCAACTAAATCCTCATCATAGCCTAACAAAAGCTTGTCCTCTTTTTCTACAATAACTACCTTCACTCCTAGTTCTGCGTAAAGGGATGCAAACTCTATTCCTTCCACATTTCCACCAAGTATAATTATTTTTTTAGGAATATCCTTTAAGCTTATGGCTTCCTTATGGGTGATTATCATCTTTCCGTCAATGGATATACCATCAATACCAGTAGGGTCTGATCCTGTAGCAATTATTATATACTCACCCATCAAGATTTTTTCTCCCACCTTTATAGTGTGGGAATCGATAAATTCACCTTCCCCATAGTAGATATCCACATCTAAGTCAGAAATACTCCTTTCAAGCCTTCCATTCAGTTCATCCAAATCATCTTCCCATCTATGGAGTAATCTCTCTACCTCTCCCCTTTTCTCCTTAAAATAATCAAGGGCTCTTTTTACAGGCAAGGCCCCCCACCTAAGGGCAGTGCCTCCCAAGGAATCCCTTTCTATTAAGGCTACAGATTTTCCACCTTTACTTAAGGCCTTGGCAGTATATAAGCCTGCTACTCCTCCTCCTAGTATGATTACATCATATTCCCTATTCATTGTAGGACTCCCCTTCTATAACTTTTCTCCTTTTACTCAGGTGGTTTTTGGCCACTATAAATAGTATTACTATAGTTCCTAAATAAGGTATCATCTGTGTAAACTGGGATGGTATGCCTACCACCTGTAGTCTTATGCCTAGGGCATCAAAGAAACCGAACATTAAGGCTGCAATTAAGGTCTTTACAGGATGGGCTCTCCCGAATATAATTGCTGCCATAGCTATAAAACCTCAATTGGCACTCATATTTTCTGTAAATAAGGTCAAATATCCTAGTGATAGATGAACACCTGCAAATCCGCAGAAAATTCCACAGAATATAGAACTTATATATTTCATCTTTCTAGGGTTAACCCCTGCAGTTTCCAAAGCTTGTGGAAATTCACCTGATGCCCTTAACCATATTCCATAGGGCGTTTTATATAGATATACATATACCAAAAAAACCAATATCCAGCTTACATATACAAAGACAGTATGGTTGTTAAATATGGTATCTAAAACCGGAATACCATCTAGGAAGCTAAAATTGAATCTTGGCAGTGGAACTATATCTGGTGAAGAAAAGGCTCCTTTAACTCCAAATATGCTTCTTAGTAAAAATACGGTTAAGCCTCCGGCAAACATATTTATAGCAATCCCTATTATGAATTCATCCGATTTCAAATCTATGACAAAATAGGCAAATAAAAGGCCTATAAGTACCCCAACAGCTACTGCTAAAAGGACTCCAGCTAGTGAAGATGCAAAGAAGTAACTACCTACAATTCCAAAAAAAGCTCCAAGTAAAATCATGCCTTCCATACCAATATTCAATATACCAGCATGTTGTGTCAACAATCCTCCTAAGGCTGCCAATATTAAGGGAGTGGCCGTCCTTATGGTATGCTGGAGTAAAGTAAGATTTATAATTTCCTTAAGCATTCTCCTCACCTACCTTTTTTCTTCTACCCTTACCTGCAAAGTAATTTTTTATCTTAGCCTTAAATCCTGCCTCTCCTGCAATAAATAGTATTATTATAGACTGTATAACGGATATAAGCTCTGAAGGAATGCCTGTAGCATTTTCCATGGAAATGGAGCCAGTTTTCAATGCTCCAAAGAAGATGGACATTAAAACTACACCAAGAGGGTTATTCTTAACGATCAGGGCAACTAACATTCCATCCCAAGCATATCCTGGTGATATATGTTGTAAGAATCTATAGTGAACACCTAATACTTCAAAGGCTCCTGCTATTCCACAAAGGGCACCAGATACTACCATGGCAAATATCATTCTTCCCTTTACATTGATTCCACCATATTTTGAAAAATTCAAATTCTGTCCCACCATTTTTATCTCATATCCAATGGAAGTTCTCTCCAAGAGATAGTACATTATAATGGTGATTACAATAACATGGAATATACTGGTGTTTAATGTTGAAAGTCTTACTAATCTGGATAATTGATAACTGTCTGCTATAATATCTGTAGCACCTAGCTTGCCTACATCTGTAGCAAAGGGATAGTTTACCAAATAGCCAGTAAATAATACTGCAACCGTATTTAGCATTATGGTTACAATTACTTCATCTATCCTATATTTAACCTTCAATATGGCAGGAAGTAACGCATAAAGCCCTCCAGCTATGGCACTAAATAAAATTGCCAGGGGTATGCCTAATATAGCTGGTAAATTTACAAATGTAATTCCTATAAGGGCTGCTCCAAAGGCTCCTAAATAAAGCTGTCCTTCACCTCCTATATTAAAAATACCACTCCTAAAGGATATGCTAGTGGCAAGGCCTGTCAATATTAAAGGTACAGTCTTAGCCAAGGTGGTTGCAATATTGTACTTTGAACCAAAGGCGCCATTAATTAGTGAACTATAACCAACAATAGGATTTCTGCCATTGGCCATCATTATAAATCCTCCAATTATGAGAGAAGCAAATATTGATAGAAATAAAGAAATTAGATATTCTGTGTTTTTCTTATCCTTCATATCATCTACCTCCTTCCTTTAGAGCCTTCTCTTTTCCAGTCATATACAATCCTATTTCATTTTTCGTTATTTCCTTGCTTAAAAATTCTCCAGTAATCTCCCCTTCATAAAGGGTAATTATCCTATCTGATAATCTAAAAATCTCATCTAAATCTGCTGAAATTAACAATATTGCAGCTCCTTCATTTCTCTTATCGACGATTTCCTTATGGATGAACTCTATAGCCCCTATATCTACTCCCCTAGTCGGTTGAGCTATTATAAGTATTTGGGAATCAAAGGAAAATTCCCTTGCAATGACCATCTTCTGCATATTCCCACCGGAAAGATTATCTGCTATTATATCTTGGGATGGAGTCCTTATGTCGTATTCTTGGATTAATCTATCTGCCCTCTCCCTAATCTTCTTCCTATTTAAGTGGATTCCCTTTATGGCATAGGGTTCCTTCCTGTGGAATCCCAAAATCATATTTTCCGTTAAAGTAGCTTGCCTTGAAAGGCCTGTTGATAATCTATCTTCAGGTATATGGGATATACCAAGTTCTCTTATTTCCAGCGGCTCCTTATTTATAGCTTCAACTCCATTTACTATAATTGAACCTTCTTCAGCCAATCTTAATCCAGTTAATACCTCCAAAAGCTCTGATTGTCCATTTCCCTCAACTCCAGCTATACCTAAAATCTCTCCAGAATGAAGGTTAAAGCTTACACCTTTTAAAGCCATGAGGCCCCTATTGTCCCTTGCTTTTATATCCCTAACCTTTAGCACTTCCTTTTTAGCTATATTTTTCCTCTTAAGTTCTTCAAACAAGACTTCCCTTCCTACCATCATCTCTGCTAATATCTGTTCGTTAGCATGTTTAGTCTCTAATGTCCCTATCATCTTTCCTTGTCTCATGACGCTTACCCTGTCAGAGAGAGCTAATACCTCTTGAAGCTTATGGGTTATTATGATTACAGTTTTACCTAGTTTATCTACCAAACTTCTAATAACCTTAAACAGCTCCTCTGTCTCCTGAGGAGTCAAAACTGCTGTTGGCTCATCTAATATGATTATATCTGCCCCCTTATTAAATACCTTTAAAATCTCAATACGCTGTTGTATTCCAACAGAAAGGGATTCTACCTTTGCATGGGGGTCAACCCTGAGTCCATATTCCTCTGATAGTTCTTCAGTTATTTTAACCGCTTGATTATAATTTGTAAAAAACATGTTTTTTCTAGGCTCAACTCCCAATACTATGTTTTCCGCCACCGTAAAGGAGGGAACCAACATGAAATGCTGATGAACCATACCTATGCCTAGCTTTATAGCGTCCAAAGGAGTTTTAATCTTTACAGCTTCTCCCTTAATATATATTTCTCCAAAAGTTGGCTGATATAGTCCATACAGTATCTTCATCAATGTTGACTTTCCAGCCCCATTTTCTCCAACAATTGCATGAATCTCACCCTTTTCTATGTCAAGGCTTATATTATCATTTGCTAGTACACCTGGAAACTGTTTAGAAATATTTTTCAACTCTATTAGCTTTTCAGCCACTTCTATCACCTCTTTCAAACCGAAAATTATGGAAAAATAGAGAAGTAGAAATCTACTTCTCTATTCTTCTTTTGCAGTTGGTACTTCTATTTCTCCATCTATAATCTTTTCTTTTATTTCCTCTATTTTTGCCTTCATCTCCTCTGTTACGAATTGAGGCATATCATCTGTACCAAATCCTAGTCCAACGCCATCCTGTTCTAATCCATAAAATATAACTTTACCTTCTTCTACTTCATCATTTTGAATAGAAATTATGGCATCATATATGGATTGGCCTACTTTTTTAATCATACTTGCAATAATGTGGTCAGGATTAATATAGCGTTGATCAGCATCTACACCTATAGCATATTTTCCTAATTCTTCAGCAGCCTCAAATACTCCCTCACCAGTTTTACCAGCTGCATGGAATACAATATCTGCTCCTCCTGCATAAAGGGCCGTTGCAGCTTCCTTACCCTTAGCTGGATCTTCAAAGTCTCCTGCATATATTACCCTTACATCTATTTCTGGATCTATATACTTAGCCCCTGCTTCATACCCAACATAGAAATTTCTTATAACAGGTATATCAAGCCCACCAACCATACCTATTACCTTTCCTTCATCCATACCCTCTATAGATGTTTCAGTTGTTAGCATTGCAGCCAATGCTCCTGCTAAAAAGGAACCTTCATTTTCCATATAGCTTATAGTTATTAGATTGTCTATTCCTTCAATTTCATTGTCTACATAGATATAGTAAATATCTGGAAATTCTGATGCTATCTCCTGTGATAGTTCATAGAACTCATGGCCTACTATTGCTACTACATCAGCGTATTCTGATGCTTGTACCAATTGGTCGGTGTAAAGTGATGGGTCATTTCTACATTCATATACCTTAGCCTCTATACCTAGGTCTCCTTTAGCCTTTTCTACTCCTTCATTAGCTGAATCGTAGAATGAACGGTCTCCCAAACCTCCAGCCAGCACTAACCCAACCTTTAATTTTGGCTCTTCTCCTGCTGTTGATATGGACGTTTCTTCTTCTGATGCTGGTGTTTCATTACTGGAACACCCCGTAAGAAAAACTGCCAAAACAAGAGTTAAAGCCAATATCAGTGCAATTGCCCTCTTCATACTTGTTTCCTCCTCATGTTTTTATTTGTTTATATTAAATAATTTTATGTAAAGCCTGAAGCATTATAAACTAAACTATTCTTCCCTACTTATTCTTTCTTCCTCCTTTAAACCTTGGATATCTATGATCAATATGGAGCTATTTGAAACCTCTATAAGCCCTTTTTCCTTTAAATACTGTAAAACCCTATTGATACTTCTTGAAGTCACAGCAAACTGCTCACTCAATTGCTCTTTATTTATATTCACTTCTAAGGAAGAGCCCTTAGCATTGGAATCCACTTCATATAATAGATAATTACAAATCCTATATTTAAGGGAATAAAGGGTATTCTCCCCTGCTAATTTTGATAACTTATAAAAGCTATCACATAGGGTTTTTGTAATATATAGGGAAAAATGTAAGTCGGAACTTATCCATTGAAGGAAATACTCCCTCTTTATCCTGATGGTTTTAGTATCAGTTAAAGCTTCTACAGAGCATATATAAGGCTTCATATCAAATATTTCCAGTTCCCCAAAATAGTTCCCCTTTTTATATATGGATTGGGAATGCTTTCTGCCATTTTCCGCAGTCCTACATATATTCACATATCCATCAATTATAATATGGAAATAATCATAGGTTACATCCTGCTGACAGATTATTTCTCCCTTTTTATAATCCTTCCTTTCCCACCTCTTTAGGATATCGTAAGGACAATTTTTCAGCATGTCCTTTATTGAAGAATTGGACTCAATAATCTCTATTATCTCCATTGCTTGTCCTCCTCTAAATTATAATCCAAAAAAACGATTTCATTAAGGACATCCGTCCCGATAGGAAATTGTTTTCATCATATAATATATGCTTTCCTATAAAAATTAAGAAATATGTCCTGCTATTTTTTCATTATGACAATTATATTTGATTTCCATAATTATACCACAGGGACAGACGACTTTCACTATTTAGATCTTATAAAAGGCATGTCAATAAGGGATAGGGAATTAATTAGTTTGTTACTTAATAAAAAAACAGCATGGTTATTCAACCATACTGTTTTTTAGCTGTTTAATTGCTGACAACACTTACTACTTACTTATGCTTCAGCTTTTTCACCATATTTTTCTTTTATATATTTGTCGATACCCTTAGCAGCTTTCTTACCTGCTCCCATTGCTAGTATTACAGTAGCTGAACCGGTTACAACGTCACCACCAGCAAAAACTCCTTCTCTGGA
>JAAYEU010000187.1 GCA_012728595.1 Tissierellia bacterium | reverse complement strand
TAAATAGGGATGAAGCCATCCATTTAGTATATATATTTAGATCGAGGAATATCTTTCAAGACGAAGAGAAAGAATATGAGGAAATAGAATCTGCAAAACAATTATCAGATGAAGAACTGGAAATAGCCAATATATTTTTCAGCATGTATAAAACCATCTGCAACACCTGAGTATAGCTTTGGGGAAGTTTTCTCCATAATGACTTCTTTTATTTGCAATTGATAAAAAATGACAATCCAGGGTGTAAAAACCCCCAGATAATTTCTGAGGGGTTTTTTATTGAATAAAATGGCATATAAGAAATTTAACCAGCAGTTAAATTTCCTAATCAATATTAAACTAACAGTCCATTGGTTAAGGTGATAAAGTATTATATACTTTATATAAAGTATCTTAAAGAAGATGGAGGGGTAGTATGGAGAAATTAGCCATAGGGGATGTTATTCATAAACTTAGAAAGGAGAAAGGAATTACCCAGGAACAATTAGCAAATTTTATAGGGGTATCTACTGCTGCCGTATCAAAATGGGAAAGTGGGATTTCATATCCTGATATAACCCTATTACCAGTAATAGCGACTTTTTTCAATGTTTCTATCGATAGGCTATTAAACTTTCAAGTTGAGCTTACAGACGAAGAGGTTATGGAGATATTCAGGGAATGTGAGAAGCTGTTTGCTGTAGGTGAGTTAGAGAAGGGGATAGAAAAAAGTAAAAAAATAATATCTAAATATCCTCATAGCTACTATCTAAAACTTAGAATGGGTTTTTTATTTAATATGTATTCCTGGAAAGCAAAAGACCATGAAGAGGGAATGAAGATGATATGCGATTCTATTGAACTATTTGAGGATGTAGCTAATAACTGCCATAATGTGGATTTAGTTGAACAAGCCTTATTCCAACTAGGGGCTTTATATCCAATGATTGAAGAAGAAGAAAAGGCCGTAGATGCACTGAATAGAATTCGAAAAAGCCAACTTGACCCCCATACACTATTAGCAAATATATATATTGAACAAAATGAATATAAAAAAGCAAGAGAGATATTACAAAGTAGACTATTCAAAGCTATTAACGATATTTCTCTAATTTGTCAAGGCTTGGCTAACTCATATATGAAAGAAAAAAGGAATATAGAAATAGTGGAAAGATATTATAGTCTAGCCATTAACGTAAAAAAAGCTATTACACTTAATGGGCATTCTTCTATAAGTCTAGCAAATGAATTTTTAAACTTTGCCCTTGCCTATCTAAAATATAAGGAGGAAGATAAAGCCTTAGATATTTTGGAGAAGATGGTGGAGGATATTAAGATAAATGATATCAATGGGGCAATTAAGTTTAGTTCTATTTGGTGTTTCAATGAAATCCCTGAAGGTGAGCCAACTATTACTATGAATTTATATGAAAATATCTTTAAAATTTTACAAGGACCGGGATTCGATTTAATCAGAGATAGAGAAGAATTTATAAATATGATTAGGGAATTAAAGGAATTAGAGGAGAAGTCATTATATCAAAATAGAAATAGGGTGAAGGAGAGAGAGTAGTTTAATGTCAAAGGATATATTATTGAGGGTTAGAAATTTACACAAAAGTTTTGGAGAGAAAAATATATTAAAAGGGATCAATTTTGATATAAAACAAGGTGAGATTTTAGGGTTGTTAGGCCCCAATGGGGTAGGCAAATCAACTACAATACGAACTATTTTAGGCCTATATGGTGAGCCTGAAGGAGAGGTCATACTTAAAGGGAATAGGGTTTCTTCAGTTCAGGATATAGCAGTGGAAATCTCCTATATTCCCGATACGCCGGTATATTATGATAATCTTACTGTTTTGGAGAATATTAAGCTTACTGCAATGCTGAATAAAATATCTAAAAAGGATTTTATTAAGCGAATGGAAGTTATCATGGAAGCTTTTGAATTAGGGGATTTTTTGGATGTGTTGCCTGATAAACTTTCTAAAGGAACCAAGCAAAAATTATCTTTAGCCTGTGGTCTAATTAGGGATTTTTCAATTATGATTACCGATGAGCCCTTTAATGGACTTGACCCTAAACAAATACGCATTTTAAAGGATATTTTTATTGAACAGAAAAAAGAGGGAAGAGCAGTTATAGTTTCAACCCATTTGTTAGATATTGCTGAAACCTTTTGTGATCGGTATGTAATTCTGTATGACGGCAAAGTCATCGTTAACCAGGATTTGGATAATATGGATGGACGTTATTCAACAGGGCAGAATGACAATAATAGCTTGGAGAGAATTTATTTGAATCAAATTAAAAAAGCAGGAGGACAGTAGGGTGGTTATACAAGCTCTAATTCTCATATTAAAAGGAAAAGTAAGGGATTTGCATAATAATTTTACAAAAATTCTTCCCCTTGTTTTGATTTATATCATCTTAGGGGCTTTTACTTATTATGGAATAACTTATTTTGAAGCTATAGACATAGTAAATATGGATAAAATTAATTTAGCTGCAGGAATTATCCTAATTCTATATAGCACAAAGCTTATCTGTTTTAGCAAGTATCCAAGTCTAGTAGTTTCTTTGCCAGCTATGTATAATTTTACCTTTTCGAAAGTTGGTCTTGAAAAACTCTTCATAATAAAGCTTTTTATCACAACACTTATTTATGGCACCCTAGGACTGGTGTTAGGATGGGGTGTAGAAAAGGTTTTTCAAATAGAATTTACTATCTTATTAGCAGCATTCTATTGGGCATCTTTATACTTTCCAGTATTGGCTGGTTGGATTGTCTATACTATGAATGAAGGCCATTCTTTCTTATCCAAATTATTAATAAATATCACCATACTCATAGCCCTTTTTATAAGCTATAAGTATAGATGGACTATTATCATTTTTGCTACTCTACTATGGATATTGTCCATAAGATCTATTAGAAGGCTCAATTGGTACAGCTATGAAAAAGATTGCAGGCTAACTTATTTAACGGGGAGGGCTTTGTTACAGGCAAATTATGGTGAATTACAGTCCATTGCCATTGAATATAAAAGGACATACAGAGAAAGGAGTTTCATATCTGAACTATTATATTTCCCTGGAATAAAAGCTTTAGTGTTTAAGGATATAGTAACCCTGTCTAGATTTGGAATAGGCCAATTTCTATTCATCTTTGGAGCCATTATCCTATTTATATTTTTGGGATTAAATAGGAATCCTCTAGGATTAGCTTTTGCAGCAAATATGCTGATTAATTTTGTACATCCTCTCTTTTATGGTTCTATAAAGGTGCTGAAAAATGGCAGCTTATATCCCTATACTGCTAAAGAATATCTTGCAACTTCACTAATTATTCCATCTGTACTAATTATTATACTATTTATGCCCATAGCTATTGCCTATGGAATTGGGTACAATAATATGAAGATATTATTGGCAATACCCTTTGTATTAGGAATTACTTTAATATCCTATTATAACGCCTTTGTTGGTAAATTCTTAAATTTTATTTCACTAGCTTTGTTGGGAAGTACTATTTGTGTGTTTTATGCCATTCTCATGAATAGAATAATTCTGTTTATATTATTTCTAATAAGCTATTTAATTTTATTCTATATAATTGTTAAACTAATTTGTAACAGATTAAAACAGGTCCATTTGATTAAATTGGATTAAAGTGAGACCCCCGTATCCCTTCTAAAGAGTTCAACAGCGTACTTCTCTCTCTTGTTACCATCGAAATAGATTTTTGCATGTAGGTCTTCCCTTCTATCGAAAGGCAATAGAAGATGGTAACCACTCCTGACTAAGTAATCGCCTTTTTCAGTTTTATAG
>JAAYEU010000038.1 GCA_012728595.1 Tissierellia bacterium | reverse complement strand
GCCATTATTATATAATGCTACCATTTGCTTTTTGAATTCCTCTTCATATCGTTTTGCCATTTTTTTATTCCTCCCAAAGGTTTATATTTACATTATACCATTGTTCGGAATTTTATTGTCCTATTTAGTATAGCCTATCCATTATTTATTTTATCTCCGTTCGTTCACGATATATAAATTATTTGAAGAGATTTATTGTACAATAATTGAAAATATCATGTGAATATTAGGTCCAGCTTACTAAAACTTTTACAGCCTATTTTTGATCTAGATATAGGGATACCCCCTTAGATTGGGTATAAGATAGGTAGAAAAAACAAGGGGGATGTTCTATGGAAATCAGGGAAATTATGAAGTCACCAGCAATAGTAGTGACTCCAGGGGAAACCATAGGTAAGGCTCTGGAGATTATGTATAGGGAAAAGATAAATGGAATGCCTGTAGTAGACAAAAATGGAAAATTAGTAGGCATAGTGGTTAGGGCAGATATATATAGGTTTTTAATCGATCCTGGCCATTACAAGTCCTGCCCTGTAGAGTGGGTAATGACCAAGGAGGTGGTCAAGGCCTATGCCCATGAGGATATCGAGCTTGTGGCCAAAAGGCTGAGGGAAAGGGATGTTATTGCCTTGCCTGTTATGGAAGGGGATAAGGTTGTAGGCATGATTTCCATTGAAGACTTTGTGGACCATTTTATTGAAACTTGCCCATAATAATTATATTTTATAGTGAAGGTGCTAAGGTACCAAGGAAAGGAAAATATAATATTAGGGGAAAGGCACAAAAGAAGGCATATTTGCCAGGGGCAAATATGCCTTTAATATTTCCCTATCCTAAATATTTTTTTGGTAATTTATGTTTGTTAATTAACCAGATTATATTGACAATAATATAACAAAAATAGTAAAATAAAATTGCTAAGCCAGAAGAGTATTCTGATGGCCAAGCACAAGGATAAATATTCCTGACGCTAAATACTAAGTTATTAGGCGGAAGGTACAGGGTGATATAGGTTCATATGAGATATCTCTGCGCCTTTCGTGGCGCATTTTTTGATTTTGGGGGTGTTAAAATGGAAACAAGAGTTGCCATTATTGGGATCATAGTTGAATATGGAAGTTCCGTTGAAAAGCTAAATATGCTTTTACATGAATATGGAGAATACATAATAGGCAGAATGGGCCTACCTTATCGCCAAAAAGGTATCAATATAATAAGCATTGTTATAGATGCACCTCAGGATATAATCAGTGCCCTGTCAGGGAAAATTGGAAGGCTTAAAGGGGTCAGCACAAAAACCCTGTATTCAAAGGTAATCAGCAAGACGGAGGATGAGCTGTCCAATGAAGGAGTTAATTGATAAGCTCTATGAAACCAATAGCCTTTCACCAGAAGAACTTAAGATACTCATTGATAATAGGAATCCTGAAGTAGCAGAATACCTTTTTGAAAAGGCCAGGGCCGTTAGGGTTGAAAACTATGGATATGATGTATATATACGTGGCCTTATTGAGTTTACCAACTATTGTAAGAATGATTGCTATTACTGTGGTATCAGAAGGAGCAACTGTAAGGCCAACAGGTACCGTTTGACCAAGGAAGAGATCCTTGAGTGCTGCCAAGTAGGATATGATCTAGGCTTTCGCACCTTTGTCCTCCAGGGGGGTGAAGATGAGTACTTTACCGATGAAAAGATAATTGATATAGTTGATTCCATTAAGACTAGGTATCCAGACTGTGCCCTTACCCTTTCCATAGGAGAAAAAAGCTATAAAAGCTATAAGGCCTATTTTGATGCTGGTGCAGACCGGTACCTGCTCCGCCATGAAACCGCAAATCCTGACCATTATAGAAAGCTCCATCCCAAGGCCCAATCTCTGGAAAATAGGAAACACTGCTTATACAATTTGAAAATAATAGGCTATCAGGTGGGTTGTGGATTTATGGTGGGCTCACCCTATCAAACCACCGACTGCCTGGTGGAGGATCTTATCTTTATAAAGGAACTTGAGCCCCACATGATAGGTATTGGGCCCTTTATACCCCATAAGGATACTCCCTTTGGCCATAAGGAAGGGGGCAGCCTTGAACTTACCTTATTTTTACTAGCCATAATCCGTCTCATGCTGCCAGCTGTCCTTTTACCAGCCACCACTGCCCTTGGGACCATCCATCCAAGGGGTAGGGAGTTGGGCCTTATGGCGGGAGCCAATGTAGTTATGCCCAACCTTTCGCCTAAATATGTTAGGAAAAAATATATGCTTTATAATAACAAAATCTCTACCGGGGATGAGGCTGCAGAATCCTTAAATGATCTGAAAAAGAGGATAGAAGCTATTGGCTATCAAATATCCGTCTCCCGGGGAGACCATAAATCCGTTCTTGTGGAGGAATTAGTATTCTGAAGGGGAAGATTTTTCTGACCCAAATAAGAAGGGGGTAATAGTATGTATAATCCAAAATCTTTAAAGGCTGAAGAGTTTATATCTCATGAGGAAGTCCTTGAGACCTTAAAATTTGCTGATGAAAACAAGGATGATTTAAAGCTGGTTGATGAAATTATAGATAAGGCCAGGGAGAAAAAGGGACTGACTCATAGAGAGGCATCAGTATTACTTGCTTGTGACCATCCAGAAAAGAATGAAGAGATCTTTTCACTTGCCAAGGAGATAAAAGATGATTTCTATGGCAACCGCATCGTATTGTTTGCACCACTATACCTATCCAACTATTGTGTTAATGGATGTGTATATTGTCCCTATCATAGGCAAAACAAAAAAATTCCTAGAAAGAAGATGACCCAGGATGAAATCAAAAGGGAAGTCATTGCCCTTATGGATATGGGCCATAAGCGCCTTGCCCTAGAATCTGGAGAGGACCCAGTAAATAACCCCATAGAATATATACTTGAGTCCATTGATACCATTTACAGTATTAAACACAAAAACGGTGAAATCCGCCGGGTTAATGTCAACATTGCAGCAACTTCCGTGGAAAATTATAGAAGGCTAAAGGAAGCAGGCATAGGCACCTATATACTCTTCCAGGAGACCTACCACAAGGAAAGCTATGAGAAATTACATCCTACTGGTCCAAAGCACAACTATGCCTACCATACTGAAGCCATGGACAGGGCCATGCAGGGGGGCATAGATGATGTAGGATTAGGGGTATTATTTGGACTAGAAAACTACCGCTATGAATTTGCAGCCCTCCTAATGCATGCAGAGCACCTGGAAGCTGTATACGGAGTTGGGCCCCATACCGTAAGCGTACCCAGGATCCGTCCTGCTGACGATATTGACCCAACAGCCTTTGACAATGCCATAAGCGATGATATATTGGCTAAGCTTGTAGCCTGTATTAGAGTTGCTGTACCCTATACTGGAATAATAGTATCCACCAGGGAAACCAAG
The DNA here is from genome assembly GCA_012728595.1 of Tissierellia bacterium. Taxonomy (GTDB): domain Bacteria; phylum Bacillota; class Clostridia; order Tissierellales; family Tepidimicrobiaceae; genus Tepidimicrobium. The sequence goes on along the minus strand of JAAYEU010000038.1, from coordinate 2,000 downwards.
GAGACCAGGGAACGATTGCTCAATCTAGGAGTTTCCCAAATAAGTGGCGGTTCCAAGACCAGTGTTGGTGGTTACTGTGATTCAGAAGCTGAAGATGAAAATACTGCCCAGTTTGATGTATATGACACCAGAAGCCTTGATGAAGTAGTCAAATGGTTAATGGAGCTTGGCTATGTACCCAGCTTCTGCACTGCCTGCTACAGGGAAGGTAGAACTGGAGACAGGTTTATGAGCCTATGTAAAAGTGGCCAGATCCAGAACTGCTGCCATCCAAATGCCATAATGACCCTTAAGGAATATCTGGAAGACTATGCAGCACCGGAGACCAGGGCTGTAGGAGAGGACCTTATATTAAAAGAACTAGAGAATATTCCAAGTCCAAAGGTGAGAGGGATTGTAGAAGAAAACCTGATAAAGATCAGCCAGGGAATGCGGGACTTTAGGTTCTAAGAGGTGAATGATATGGGACTTAATGATACACCAAGGGCAAACCGTATCCATATAGGCTTTTTTGGAAGAAGGAATTCAGGAAAATCCAGCCTTGTAAATGCTGTTACCGGCCAGGACCTGGCTGTTGTTTCCCCTATAAAAGGGACAACAACAGATCCGGTATACAAGGCCATGGAGCTTTTACCCTTAGGCCCTGTTGTCATCATCGATACCCCTGGAATCGATGATGAAGGGGCCTTAGGGGATCTTAGGGTAAGGAAAAGCCGCCAGGTACTTAACAAGATCCATATAGCAGTCCTGGTAATAGATGCCTTGGTAGGTAAAACAGATGAAGATGAAGACCTGATTAGGCTCTTTGAAGAAAGGGATATTAAGCATATAGTTGTGTATAATAAGGCGGATTTATTAAAGGAGGATGTAGCTAAAACTGATAATCCCTTATTTGTCAGTGCCAAAACAGGTTTCAATATTGAAAGGCTCAAGGAAAGAATTGTATCTCTGGCAGTAAGGAGGGCTCCTGAAAGGAGGCTTGTAGGGGATCTAATTAATCCATTGGATTTTGTCATCCTGGTTACCCCAATTGATGAGTCGGCTCCCAAGGGCCGCCTCATACTTCCTCAGCAGCAGACTATCAGGGATATTTTGGATACTGGGGCTACAGCAGTTGTGGTAAAGGACACTGAATACCGAGAAACCCTTGAAAGCCTTGGTAAAAAACCAAAACTTGTGATTACCGATAGCCAGGCCTTTAAAAGGGTAGCCTCTCATACCCCTAATGATATATTCCTTACTTCCTTTTCCATCCTATTTGCCAGATACAAGGGCAACCTTGATATTGCAGTAAGAGGGGTTAAGGCTCTTGAATCCCTTGAAGATGGAGATACAGTTTTAATTTCTGAAGGCTGTACCCATCACAGGCAGTGTGAAGACATAGGTACAGTTAAGCTGCCCCGCTGGATTAGCAAGCATACAGGTAAGCAGTTGAATTTTAAATTTACATCAGGAGGGGAATTCCCTGAAGATCTTTCCCAATACAAGCTGGTAATCCACTGTGGTGGCTGTATGCTCAATGAAAGGGAGATGAAATATCGTTATAGATGGGCCCAAAAACACCATGTGCCCATAACTAATTACGGTATTTTGATTTCATATATACATGGAATATTAAAAAGGAGTATTGCAGTATTTCCAGACTTGTTGGCTGAAATAGAATGAAAATAAGGCATATCTGCCAAGAAGGCAAATATGCCTTTAATTATTTTCCCCTTTCCAAGGATCTACTTATCCATAATCCTATTATAGCTTTCCTTCCATTTAGGCAGCCCACCTAGTATCCTTTCCCCTGTTCCTTTTAAAATAAAGGTCCATTTACTATTTGAAAGGGTATAAGCTACAACTTTAAACTTAACAGCTAATCAGAAGGAGATATTATGTAGGTATTTCTACTATTGCAATATTCTTTAAGACCCATTATGCTATAATCATAGTAGGAATAAAATGGGATTTATTCAAATACTGGAACAATACAAATTAAATGATTTTACATTAAG
>JAAYEU010000186.1 GCA_012728595.1 Tissierellia bacterium | reverse complement strand
TTATCTCCCCCTTTTTATATTCTATCTAAATTATACACCATCTTAGGCTAGATTAAAAGTTTCGCCCAGAATGACAAAATGTCACCCTGAGCGAAAAATGTTAACCTATGGTATTAGTATTACTTGGCCTGGGAATATTAGATGTGGATTCTTTAGCTTGTTGAATTCAGCCAATACTTCCCAAGTAGTATTGAATTTTCTAGCAATCTTCCATAATACATCGCCAGGAACAACTACATATTTTTGTGGTTCTGGAGCTGGTTCATATACAACTATTCTGCCTTCAACCTTTGGTTCTACTTCTTTATATTCTTTGAAGTACTCGATTAGAACATCTGATAGTAAGGCACCTTCTGCGATGAATGGTTTATTAGCAAACATTGTATATCCGTCTCCACCGCTGGCCATAAAGTCATTTGTAACTAAAGTATATTTCTTATCTAATACTAATGGTTGACCTCCAACAAGAACTTCAACTATTCTTTCTCCTACAGCCTTGTTAGGATCAAACTTATAAGTCATACCAGAAACATGTGGGAAATGTCCTGCTTGTTCTGGATATAAATCAACACCATGCTCTAAAGCAGCTAAGATTTCTTCGCCAGTAACTTCTATAACTGCCAATGTATTCGTAAATGGGAATGAAGTTAGGATATCGCCTATTTTCACTTCTCCTGCAGGTATGGAAGCTCTTATACCGCCACCATTAGTAAAGGCAATATCTGCTCCTGTTGATTTTCTCATTGCATCAGTTATTAGGTTACCTAGGTTAGTTTCTCCAGTTCTTACATTGGCTCTTTCTCCATCTAAATCTACCTTTGTAGTACCTACTACAGTTGCCCTAACTAATTGACCTTTTTCTTCTATTTTAACTAGCTCTTCTTCGATTTCAGCTACTGGTGTTAGCTCTTCTAATTCATCCATCTTAACTAGTTTTGCTTCTTTATTAGCAACTTTACCATCTTTTATTTCTAATTCTACTACACCAACATTTTCCAAATAGCTTCCTGCTTGAACTAATAGGGTGTCTCCTATAAGGAGATTTAATTCTTCATGGCTATGGCCATCAACTATTATATCTATACCTTCTACATTTTCAGCTACTGCCTTGGAAGTAGTTTCTGTAGTACCTTCTATGCCAAGATGTACTAGTGCTATGATGATGTCTACTTCTTTTTCTTTTAATTCCTTAACCATTTCTTTTGCAACTTCTACTGGACTTTCAAATTTTATACCTTCTGTGTTCTTTGGATGGGATTTGTATTTAGTTTCTTCAGTAGTTAAACCAAAGATACCAACCTTAAATCCTTCGAACTCTACGATAGTATAAGCTTCAAAGTCAGAAGTTCCATCTGCTTCTTTTACAATATTGGAACCTAAGATTGGGAATTTTGCCATATCTCTTAGTTCCAATAATCTTTCATAACCATAGTTGAAATCGTGGTTTCCAGGAGTCATTGCATCGAATTCTAATAGGTTCATCAATTGAATCATTGCTTCTCCTTCAGACATATTGATGTCTAAAGTACCATGGAATGCGTCACCTGCATCTAATAAAAGTAGGTTTTCCTTTTCTGCTCTCAATTGATCTACAAGAGCTTTAAACTTACCATAGCCCATTCCACCATCCTTAGCATTTGCCCTACCATGAACATCGTTAACATGAACGATAGTAAGAGTAACTGCTTCTTCAGCAAATACTGTAGACCATGTACCAAATACTAGGCCTAATACTAAAACTAAGGATAGCATTAAACTAAAAATTCTTTTGTTACTTAATCTCATACATAAACCCCCTTATTTTTTACTCAGTGTAATATTACCCATTACACTCCATTAATAACTTATTCTACAAAGAAATTAAAAATCCTTCTTTTTAGATAAAAATAATTGATATTTTTATGACC
>JAAYEU010000185.1 GCA_012728595.1 Tissierellia bacterium | reverse complement strand
GGTTGAAAAGAATACGGTCTTTCCTTCATGGCATCTCTTTCTCATAATCTCCTTTAATTGGAAGGAGGATTTTGGATCCAGTCCTACCATGGGCTCATCTAGTATGAATAAATTGGGTTCATGGATTAGGGCAGAAATAAGAACCAATTTCTGCTTCATACCGTGGGAATAGCTCCCAATAATATCCCCTATGGCATCTTTTAAGTTGAATATTTCCAAATACTTCTCCATTCTTTCCCGTCTAATTTCCCTAGGTACTTCATACATATCAGCTATAAAATTAAGGTATTCTATACCCTTTAACTTATCATATATCTCTGGAGTATCTGGCACAAAGGATAGCTGTTTTTTTGCTTCTATGGGATTTTCCCATGCATCTATTCCATTAATATAAACTTTCCCATCATCTGGTTTAAGTAAACCCACTATCATCTTGATGGTGGTAGTCTTTCCTGCTCCATTAGGACCTAAAAATCCAAATATCTCTCCTGGCTTTATATCCAAATTTATATTATCTACAGCTTTAACTTCTCCTTTACTATAGGTTTTAGACAAGTTTTGCAGTTTTAACAAGGCTATCCCTCCTTTTATATATGTTATATATATAATATAACAAACGCTTATGTTTTTCAACATCAAAGTTTATATTTTATTGTTCCAAATTTTATACAATGTTACAATATGGAAAAGGGGGGAATACAGGGTGAAAAAAGTATATTTATTTTTTTTATTTATTAGTATCTTTAACATTACTTCCTGTGAAAAAACTAATAATCTTGAGCCAATTGTGAGTCTAAATACTAATGAAAAAGAGAATATTATTAATGAAAAAGAATATCTTGATGAAGACCTAAAACTAGAAGACAAAAAAGATATATCTTTATCCATAGAGGGTATAGAAGAAAATAGAATTTTTAAACTATTAGATGATAAAAGTTTACCTTTTATAACTTATGTACCCGAAAACTGCGACATTGTCCTAGAAGATAATAATACTATAATATCATGGAAAGAATTAAGTTTTGTAGAAATCCTTATTTTACCAGATACTATAGATGAAATTAAAGCATTAGAGAAAGTAGAAAGCATAGTTGAAAAATATTCTCAAGCTGAAAAGATAGAAGACAAATCTTCTCAATGGAATACGGTCTATTATATGATGACTATACCTAAAAATGGAGAAACCTTAAAATCTGGTTATGTTTGGCTTGGAGAACATAGTAAAAGATTGTTTATTATATATTTGCATATAGACAATATGGAATTTGGAGAAATATTAATTCCAGAGTTCAAAGCCATTTTTCAAGAATGGATTTTGGAAAGATACTAGAGAAGGAATGTGTGATTTATTTAATTAGAACAAAAGTCAGCCTAAAGTATATTTATACTTTAGGCTGACTAAATTTTTAGCCTATGGTCATGGATTTACAACGGTATTAGTTTTCCCAATGCCTTTTGCTAAACTCGTTAACCTTCTCCAAGTATTACATCCTACTATACCATCTACAGTTAACCCTTGATCCCTCTGGAATCTTCTAACAGAATTTTCAGTTCCTGAACCAAAAATTCCATCTAAACCACCACCAGTATATCCTAATGCATTCAATGCATCTTGAAGCACAAATACACAGGTATTTTTGCTACCATTTCTTAGAGTTATATACCCAGTTTCACATGCAGGAGGTTTTAACCTCTTATCGATATGAACCCATGTAGGAGCATCAGATTTAGGCTCTACATATTCAAAAACACCAAGGGATTTAGCTAAATTACGTAACTTTTCTCTTTCTGTTTCATTTAAATTTTGACCACAGTCTATAGCTACTCCAGCATAATGCTGAGATTGGTAACTATGCCCTCCTTCCCATATTCTTTTAAAGGCAAATGGAACATATATACTCTTGCCCCAAGCTGTTCTAAGAGTATTCCATGCTTCCATAAATTTTCTATGCGTCCATAAAACAGTAGAACTGGAACTTCCTCTAAATTCTTTTACTTTTAAAGTATCATTGGTAACATAAGGTAATGTATCGTTTAAGCCCAAATAATAAGATTCAAAGCTATTTGTATAATCATTAAATACATAAACTCTAATTGACATTCCAATCATCCTTCCCTATATTTTCTTTTGATATACATAACAGCCGGCTGTTTGTGTATCTACTTAATATAGAGACTTATCAACCCAATATGTCAACCTGCTATACAGTTTTATTTTTAAATTTTTCCAAGCTATTTCTAATGTTTCTCACGTTTTTATCTATATCCTCTATTACATCAAATTTTTTTGTTAAACTAACTATTGTTTCTTGATAACTTTTTTATAACTTTTTCATTGTTTTGAACTATTTTTCCAACTCAAACAAACTTTCCCTACACGCCTATCTACCCTCCTTTAAAATCATTTTCATTTAATAATGATGTAAAAGGAGCTAAAATGTAAACATAACTTTGAAAATTTAGTAAATTTATTTGCTTTATGCTTTGATTATACATTTTTTATAAAATATAATTTGTAAAAATATGTTTACAAATCTTTTGTGATTACTAGGGTTTCCTGTCTATTATTTCAGAATTCAGGCTGCATTATTGTGATGGCAAAACTCAACTTCCATAACTGTTGCTACTAGAAATTCTGACTAGGATCAAAAAAATCAGCCTAAAGTCTCTTTAGACTTTAGGCTGAGTAACTTGCAAGTCTGAAATTATTGCTCTAAAACACTATTTAAAAACTTAACAGCCCCTTCATTGGGAACTGTTTAATATACTATTGATATATTCATAATCAAATTTAGAATCTATAATCTTGTAGTATCCATTTTTAAACTTAGGTATATCGGATCTAATGGAAAGAACCGTCAAATCATCTAAGTAAACTTCCGTTATATATACAAAGCTATATTTCAAATCGCCAAATCTAAATCCACATGAATAGTATGATTCAGTATCATGTTTATAAATTTCATCTCTGTGTCTTTTCTCTTTTAGAGGCATTAAATTTAATTTTTCAAAATAATCAAAAATAAGAGTATTGTCATCTAAATTATAACTACTTTTAGATAAAGTCACTCCATTGGGACCGTTTAAATTTAAGTAAAACTTAGTAGGAATATCTGTGGATAGTTCAGCCAAAGGGTTATAGGGAATCCTATAAAAAATATAATTTTGGTAAAAGTTTAATAATAAAAACAATATTAAAACATAAAACAAATATTTTAATCTTTTCATATTTTTAAACCATCTCCATAATATTTACCTTTCTGAAATAACGCTTCATAACTTTTCTACTTTTAAATTTTCATCTACAGTACCTAATTAAATATTAATTCTATGAGTTTAGCATAAATGGATTTGTCCTTGATAATAAATTCAAGAAAGCCCTTACTATATTATAGTATATTTTATAAATATTGACAACTTCCTTTCGTGAATGAGTTAAAGTCCCTATAAATCCATTATAAAAAGACTGCTAAACATATTTATTTTGCAATGTTTAAGAAACCCATAAATTTTTTTAAATATTTTAAATTACACGTTTACATTTTAGTTAAAAAAATATCTATATATAGTGAGAAACAAACAGGTTAAATTTTCTCAAATAAAAATGAATAGGAGGCGTTAATATTATGAAGTTAAGAAAAGCTATCTTAAAGCTTAAAAACAGGTCAAAACTCTGATAGCCTTAATATTATACTAATTCATTATATTACACACATAATACAAATTATTAACTATATATGACATAAAAACGATCAAAATTATTATTATTTGTTTTGCTAATCAGGCAGTAAAGTATTAAAAAGTAAAAAGCAAAGGAGAGATTTATTATGGGTAGAAGAACAGAATATATTGATACACTTACATTATCAAAAGATCAAATAAACAAAATTAAAAGAGCCCAATTTGAAATGAGAATGGAAGGTTTTCAAAACCAAGATGAAGAAAAGCTTAGGCAAAAATTATCTGCATTTGCCTCTGTACTATCATTAGCATTTATGCTAGGAACCCCCTTTACTTTAGCCGCTGCGGTAATTTCTGCCATAACTTCAGGACCAAGTGACCGTGATATTATAATCACCATTTGTAGACATGGAGAAGATTATCTAGAAGGACTGTGGAACATTATGGACGATAATCCAAATTATGAATTATTAAAAGTAGAATTACCATTCCTTGAATTTATTGATGAAGGATTTAGAATTGTTTCAGGTGCTGGAAGAGTTGTAGCAGTAAAAGATAATGGTATTTGGATACCCATGTAATTTGCGTGATATTGGAAAAACTGTTGACTTAAAAGGCCTATAATGTTTGGTGTTGGTTTAATCACCAACACCAAACATTTAGTGACATTAAATTTATTTTTTGAAAATAATCAGAAATAAAAGCATTGTCAGCTAAGTTATAACTACTTTTAGCTTAAACCAGTTTCATCACATCCCCGCTATCCTATTCCCTAGTGCTCTAAACAGCTCTTTTTTATCCATATTTGGTTTTGACTTATATATCTCTTCTAGGACAATTTTCGCCCCATAGTCCATCCCCTGGCAGCCTGCCAGGAGCAATATATCCCCTTTCGATACCTTGGATGATCCATGGGAGATGGCATCTGGCAATTCATCATATAAGCGGACTTTAATATTTGCTTCATCCATTATCTCCTTGAAAACCTCTATCTCTTCATCTCTTACCCTATCCTTTTCTGTAACATGGGATCTGCTTAATGTGGCGATTATCTCTTTAATATTTAGCTTTGAAGCCCATCTGACTATAGCTTTTGCATTTTCTCTGTTTGTAATTACCCCCCTGCTGCCTCTGATAGCATATACTATGTGAAGATCATTATAATCCATCATGCTCAAGGTTTCCAATGTCACATTTATGTTTTCAGGATTTGCAAAATGGTCATCTATTATTTTGAAACTTTCATCATATATAATTTGAAAGCGCCTTTCCACTCCCTTAAAGGAATTGAGCCCCTCCTGAATTATGGGAACAGGTACACCAGATAATAGTCCAACGGATATGGCTACCATGGAATTATAGACGGAATGAAATCCCGGAACGGACAAGTCTATGCTAAATTCCTGGGGTTGATATTCTATATTATCAAGCTTAATTGGATTTCTAATATGGACTGTAAACTTAGGCCTGCCTGTAGATAGGTCTAAATTGCTGCAAGATAGATCTCCTGTCTTATCCTTTACCCCTATAGTTAAAACCCTTGCCTTTGTTTCAGCTATTAGGGATTTGGAATAGGGGCAGTCTAAATTTAATATGGCCCAGGCTTTTGGCTTTGCCTTTCTTATTAGGCTAGCCTTGTATTCAAAGTATTTTTCAAAGGAAGCGTGTAAGTCGATGTGCTCTCTTCCTATATTGTTTAAAGTTACTATATCGAAATCCACTTCATCCACCCTATTAAGCTCTAGGGCTGAAGAGGAAACCTCCATTACCACATGGGAAACTCCCTTTTTACACATCTTAGCAAAATAACGCTGAAGGTCTAGAGATTCTGGAGTGGTTAATGTTGCCGGCTCTATGAAGTTTCCACACTTAACCATAACGGTGCCTATTAGGCCCGTTTTTATACTATAGCTTTCCAGTATAGAGTTGACCATAAAGGAAGTAGAGGTTTTTCCGTTAGTGGCTGTAATGCCAATTACCTTCATCTTTTCAGAAGGGCGACCATAATAATTGTGGCTTAAGTTGGCTAAGACTTTTCGGCTATCCCTTACTCGAAATTGTGGAATATCAATCTCTTGATAAACTTCAACGATTACCGCTACTGCTCCC
>JAAYEU010000184.1 GCA_012728595.1 Tissierellia bacterium | reverse complement strand
GTTGCAGCGAAGTTTAGTGTCGAGAGTTATATTTTATAAAGATGGTCTAAATATATTTAAAGAAAAATGGTTTTTAGGGGCTGGTGGTGGGGCATGGAATTATCTTTACAGACAGTATCAATCATATAATTATGCAAGCAGTCAGGCCCATAACTATCCGCTACAGTTAGGTATTGAAACAGGAATATTAGGTATATTTATATTATTTGGTCTTGTTATTCTGCTTATTGCTACTTATTCAAAATACTACAGACAAGCGAATAATTATCCTACTATGGTACAAGTAAAGGTGTCTAATCCAACAATAGGTTTAATATTAAGTGCAACAGTTATTACTTCTATAGCAGCACTATTCATGCATTCGGTTATTGATTTTGATTTTTCTGAAAGCTCTATGCTTTTATTATTCTGGCAGTTAATTGCTTTGTTTAATCGTGAGCTGATAGATAATTTAGTAATAACTGATTTGAACTTTCTAAATACAAAAGTGAATCCAAAAAGAGAAAAATATACCATAAAGAAAAAAAGAAAATCAACAATATTAATTGGGATTGGTATTTCTGTCGTAACTCTATACTTTTCGTCAACATTTTTTTTAGCATCTTCCTTTGCAAAACTATCTTTTGAAAGTTTGCAGAATAATGATTTTGATACTGCAATTAATAAGATGGAGAAGGCAATAAGTTTAGACAGATATAATGAAAAGTATGTTTTAGGCTATAATCCTGTTCCAAATAGGCCGGATATAAAGGTAGGTTTGACTGATATTTTATTTATGAAGAATGAAGTATACAAAAGAGCTCAAGAAAATGGTGAGAATATTTCAGAAACTGAGTTAAGTCTCTTTCAAAAACAGTTTTCAAAAGTGGCATTCTATATAAAGAATATTGAGAGGAATGCTAAGAATAATTTAAGCTTAACAAGCGATTTAGCAAGTTATTGTTTTAAAACAGGTGATATAGATGAGGGTATTAAATATCTTGACTCAGCGATAAATTATTTTCCTTTTGAACCAACACTCTGGCATTCAAAAGTAGACGTATATTTCCAATTAATGGGGACTAGTTTTAATAACGGAGATTATGAAAAGGCTAATGAATACCTATTGAAAGGTTTGAATGTTATCAATGAAGCTAAGGATGTAAATAAAAAGAACATGAACCCATTTGTATTTAGTCAAAATTCAGTAGAGTTATTGCATAAAATGAAGTTTTTAAAGGATAATTGGAATAACGAGGAAATTCATGACGTGAATGAAGTTATCCATTATAGTATGTTTGATTTAGATACTAATATGGATGGTATACCTGATCAATGGAGAATAAGTAATACAGAATTACTGAAAACTACTATTAATGAAGAATATTTATCCATACAAGCTTCAGGGAGAGCTTACTTATATACGCGTTATCCTATAAAGTTTAAAAAGGGAAATACGTACAGGGTTGAAGTACAATTACAAAATCCAGTTGAATATATATCTTACCATATCCCTGGCGTTTCACCAAAGGTACTTCCACTTACTTTGGAAGACGGCAAATATGTAGCAGAACTAGTTGTTGAAAATGACCCAAGTGAAAACGGAAACCAACTAAGAATCTATATTGAAGATGATTTCTTAATAAAAAATATATCTGTTAAGGAATTAAATACAAATAATAAGTAATTGTTATGTCACCATCTATTGATATAACTGATCAGGGGATTAGTGAAATCAATGGGACTAGTAAAAGATAGAAATGAAGTTTTCTGGATTGTTTGTGTGTTCGTAGTAGATTGTAGACATTAAAAGAGAGGGTTATACGTAATGTACAGTAAATATATTAAGAGAGTTATAGATTTCACGTTATCATTAATAGCAATTCTTATACTTTGTCCCGTATTGCTATTTTTAGCAGTGCTTATCAAACTAGACTCTAAGGGGCCGATACTATTTAAGCAAAAACGTGTAGGAAAAGATAAAAACTACTTCTACATATTAAAGTTTAGGACAATGAGAACAGACACGCCAAAAGATGTACCAACCCATATGCTAGAGAAACCTGAAGTGTTTATAACAAGGATTGGTAAGTTCCTTAGAAAAACAAGCCTTGATGAACTACCTCAGATTATTAATATTTTGAAAGGAGAAATGAGCATTATAGGTCCTCGACCAGCGTTATGGAATCAGTATGATTTAATAGAAGAAAGAGATAAATATGGTGCAAATAATGTATATCCAGGTCTTACAGGTTGGGCTCAAATAAACGGAAGAGATGAATTACCTATAGATATTAAAGCTAAGTTTGATGGGGAATATGTTGAAAAAATGAGCTTTTTATTTGATGCTAAGTTATTTTTCAAAACTATTTTTAGTGTACTTAGAAGTGAAGGTGTTAAAGAGGGTAGTAGTGATCAGTTTAGTTCTATTAGATAACGAATATTTATTTGTATTGAACTATGGGGGTTGAGAAATGCTATTAGTCACAGGAATTACGGGGCATACGGGAAGGTATTTCCTCCAAGAGTTAATTAAGCATAAATATGATGGCAATATCAAGTGTGTTGTAAGAAAAAACTCAGTTACATCAATGATTGCTAACAGTGGATTAAAAATTGAAGAAGTTGTTGGAGATTTGAATGATAAAGAATTTATTAATACCTGTATGAAAGATGTGGACACCGTTTTTCATATTGTCAATATACGTTATTCACTTAACATAATTGAGGCTGCTATACGTAATAACGTTAAAAGAGTAATATTAGTTCATACAACAGGAATTTACTCGAAGTTTAGAATTGCTTCTGAAGAATATAAAATAATAGAAAACAAACTTCTAGAGATTACTAAAAATGTGGATATTAAGGTTACTATCTTACGTCCGACTATGATATATGGTGACTTATGTGATCGTAATATGAGTAAATTTATAAAAATGGTGGATAAACTTAGAGTTTTCCCTGTTATTAACGGTGGAAAAGGTTTAATACAACCAGTTAACGCTAGAGATTTGGGCAAAGCTTATTATAGTGTACTTATGATGGACAGCGATAATTTAAAACCAGAATATATTGTGTCTGGTGAGAAGCCTATTACAATGATTGATACTTTAAGATTAATAAGTGACAACTTAGGTAAGAAAACAGTCTTTGTTAATATTCCTTTATGGCTTGGAGTTTTTTTTGCTAGAACCTTAAAAATATTAACTTTTGGTGTTGTTGATTATATTGAAAAAGTACAGAGAATGAGTGAGGATAGAAGTTTTCCATATGATGATGCTTTAAAAGACTTTGGATATAATCCAGAATCCTTTGAAGTCGGAATAAGAAGAGAAGTAAAACAGTATTTGTGCAACAATAAGTAGGTGATTTTAAAGTGAAAAAGCAACAGAGAATATTGATTTTATCAAATCATTTTATAACTTTATATAATTTTAGAAAAGAGCTAATCAAGAGGCTAGTTGAGGATGGACATATAGTTTTTATTTCAATGCCTAAATCTAAAGATAACTCCTTTTTTAGTGATCTGGGTTGTAAAATTATCGATACTCATGTTGACCGCCGAGGAGTTAATCCTATTAAGGATATTGAGTTAATAATAAATTACATTAAGATAATGAAAAATGTAAAGCCAGATATAATTTTTTCGTATACAATTAAGCCTAATATATACGGTTCTATTGCATCTAGTTTAACAGGGAATAAACAGATTAATAATATAACTGGAACTGGTGATACATTTTTGAAAAAGAATATAGTTAGTATAGTTGTAAAGATTTTATATAAGTTGTCAATTAAGAATTCATACAAGGTGTTTTTTCAGAATAAAGGAGATAGGGATTTTTTTGTAGAGAATAATATGGTAAAGGACAATTTTGCTATGCTACCTGGTTCTGGTGTAAACTTAGAAGAATTTACATTTACTAGTTTACAATTTACGGGCGAAATGAATTTTATATTTATAGGGAGAATTATGGAAGTAAAAGGTATTGAAGAGTATCTAAAATGTGCAAAGGTAATAAAACATAAATACCCTAACACTAATTTTTATGTTGCGGGGTTTGTTGAAGAAGAGAAATATAAAGCAATTATTGAAGATTATCACGATAAAGGGATTATTAATTATATTGGATTTCAGAAGAATATAAAGACATGGATTCAAAGGTGTCATTGTACTATTTTACCATCACATGGTGGTGAAGGAGTGCCAAATGTACTTCTAGAATCCTCAGCTATGGGCAGAATTTGTATTGCTTCGAAAATTAATGGGTCAAGAGATGTTATAGAAGATGGAGTCACTGGCTATCTTTTCGAAGCAGGAAATGCTGAGGATTTAATAAATAAAGTTGAGAAGTTATTGTCAATAGATAAAGAAGCTATTAAGCAGATGGGATATGCTGGTAGAAAGAGGGTAGAAAAAGAATTCGATAGAAAGATTGTGATAGATACATATTTAAAAGAAGTTTACGGTACTTAAGATAAACTTTTAATACTATTACTATAAGTATTTAGTTAACATAAAAGACAGATATCTAAAATCAAATGTTGTAGAGTTGAATAGTTAAATTTTGGGGGATATTATTTTGACTTTATATTATGTAAATCCTGATGTTAAAGAAATAAAATTATCAAGCCTGTTAGACTATTATGAGCTAGATTATAGAGATGGGTGGATATACAATCATAATTTTTTTAATAAAATATATTATTTGGAAAATAGTGAGGGAATCTATTTTACAAATAATTTGAAGAACCTATCTAATATTTTTCAGTTTGAAATTGATGAAGAAATTGAGTTTTATTATAAAAATACTGGTTTAATTATTCCCCCTTATACGATATATAAAAATATTTATCGTATTGGTCCATATACCATGTTTAAAATAGAAGATAACAAAATTATCATTAAAGATATTTTTCCAAAATCAAATAAGAATAAACTTGATATAGAAAGATTTGAAAAAATAATCGAAAAATCACTTTTTGAACTGAAGAATACTAGTATGAATGTAATAACTTTAAGTGGCGGTGCAGATTCAAGTCTCTTAACAGCTATTAGTTATAAAAATAATATATATGCAAAGACAATTACTTGTTTAATGGATGGATTAGAGCATGAATATAATAAAGCTAGAAAAATTTCAGCACAATTTAATTACCCAAATATAAAATATATTCCAGATAGTGATAAATTAAACAGTATTGTAAAACATTATATTAGTAATACATTTGAACCTATTTTCGATAGTATATATCCAGTAATGACAAACATGTTAGAAAACATAGAATATGTAAATATACTTGATGGACAGGGTGCTGATTCAATATTAATGGGCTTACCGCATAATAGACTTGTTGGGATTTATAAAAACTACATGAAGTTTTTTAGACCTTTGGTACAAGTATTTGAAAAATATGAAATAAACAAAGGAAGTAGGTTAGGACGATATCTTTTTAGGCTTCAAAAAGCTTTAAGCTCTTTAGCACATAATGATGTATATGAATGTTTATTGTCGAGCCTGAACTTCCCAATAATAAAAGAAAGTAATTATTATATGTTTGTGTATAAAAAGCTAACCGAAATAAATGAACATTATAAAGATATTCACAAAGTGGTTTCTTATTTTTTCACATTTAAGGTAATCTCTATTCGAGAAATTCAGAAGTATGAGTCACTGATTACTAATAAAAAAAATGTAATCTTACCTTTTTTAGAGGATGCTATGATCAATTATATATTTTCATTAGATACAAATGAGTTAATTGATAAACTTAATATAAAAAAACCAATATATGATTTGATTAATAATTACTTACCTGGAATTATTAAAAGAAATCAAACTTCACCATTTTTTGTTAAATATAAGGATTACAATGATTATAAATATGATAATCTATTTAATGGAAAAAAATACTGTGTAAGAGATGTTGATATTTACAATTTTACAAGTATGGTTATAGAACAACTAAAAAAACATATAGAGATCTCAAGTCATAAACAACATGCTGGGAGAGTTATGCAGTGATAATATACTATACTTTTGCCATAATAGTCATGAGCTTGTTGCTTTTATCAAACTGGTTATATAAGAATCGCAAGGCTATAAATATTGTAGATTTAATTATATTATTTATTGTTATTGCATTTTCAGGAAGTAGATATTATACAGGAACTGATTATGGAAATTATTATAGAATATTTAATACTAATTACATAGTAATAAATGAAATAAATATATTTAGTTTAATAAGTCCTGATGAAATTGGTTTATATGTTATAAACAATATTATGAAAAAATTACTACCTAATAGTGAATATGTAATGTTTTGGGTAACAAGTGCATTGATATATGTACCTCTTTATGTTTTTTTAAAGAAAAAGTCTGGAAAGTTTTGGATTAGTTTTTTGAGTTTTATACTATTAGGTCATTATACTATGAGTTTCAACATAATAAAACAATATATTGCAGCAACATTTGTTTTTATTGCGTTTGTTGAATTCTACGAAAATAAAAAAAAATCGACAATCGTTTATATACTATTAGCTATTATTTTTCATTTTTCAAGTATTATATATATACCGTTATTATATGTCGCAAAAAAAATCAAACCTAATTTTTTTACATTTTCTTTTTTTGTTTTCTCTGGATTTTTAATTGAATATATTGCAAATTATATTCTTATAAATGTAAATTTATTAAGTGTTTATAATATTTTTATAAACTCAAAAGGTTCAAAAATAGGAATGATTCTAATTTCAAGTATTTGGGTATTGTTTGGTTGTTTGCTTTTAATGAAAAAGAAAAGTTTAATACAATTAAGTAGTAATAATTACTTATATCTTAATATGTTCCATTTATCACTGACATTCTCCATAGGAGCCATAAGTAATATGTATTTTGCTAGAGTAACGATTCCACTACAGTATTCTCTATTTTTCTTGTTACCGGATTACATTGAATGTATTAAAACTAGGTATAAAAAAATTTTATACTTACTACTTATGATATTTTTGTTCATATGGTTTGGATTTTATATTTCAAATTATGGAGGGGTAATTCCCTACGATACTTACCTCAAGTACGAATAATTAGGAAAGGAAAAGATTTTGTATGAAAAAAATTAGTGTAATAATGTCTGTTTATAATAATGAGAAAACTGTTAGAAAAGCGATCGACTCAATAATAAATCAAAGCTATAACGATTGGGAATTTATTATTTGTGATGATAATTCAAGTGACAATACTTATTATATCCTCGAAGAATACAAAGACATGTACGATAATATAAAAGTATTTAGGAATGAAAGAAATATGGGGCTTGCATATGGTCTAAATAAATGTATTGAGATGTCGCAAGGCGAATATATTGCTAGGCAGGATGGAGATGATTATTCAATTAATGATAGGTTTATAGAACAATTAAACTTCTTAGAAAACCATAAAGAATATGATTTTGTAGGAAGCAATGTTTATCTTTTTGATGAAAAAGGTGTATGGGGAGAAAGGGTCTTTTTGGAAAAGCCAGTTAAAAAAGATTTTTTGAGAATGGATTTTGTTGATGGTGCGAGATTCTGTCATCCATCTATTATGTTTAGAAGAAAATCTTTACTTGATGTAGGAAAATATAGAGTTGCTAGAGAGACAAGAAGAGGCCAAGATTATGATTTATATATGAGAATGTATGCAAAAGGAATGAAAGGATACAATATTCAGAAAAAGTTATTATATTATTACGAAGGTGAGCAAAGTCTAAAAAGAATTCCTTTTAAACATAGAATCAATAGTGTAGTTTTGCGATATAAAGGGTTTAAGAATCTTGGTTTATTACCAGTAGGTCTATTAGTTATATTAAAACCACTTTTTGTAGGGTTACTCCCTAAAAAAGTATTAAGAACATATAAGAGAATAAAATATTCTAAATAGAAAAATTAAGAGGAGAGATAAGCTTAATGTCAAATTCGAGATTTTCTAAAAACTTGATGTTATATTTCATTGGAATAGTGACAACAAAAGCAGTGCCTTACCTATTAATCCCTTTATATACAAGATATATTCCTGAAGATAAATATGGTTATTTTGATTATACAATGACATATATTTTACTGTTAGTTCCCCTCTTATATCAGTCTATTTGGGAGGCAGTATTACGATTTGCAATAGAAGAAAAAGATATTAATAATAAAAGAAAAATTATAAACATAGCAATTGTTTACAGTTTAGGATGCACAATACTATTTTTAGGTGTGTTTTATCTTATTGATAGTTTATATTTTGTTAAATACTCGAGTTATATTATATTATTAGGGATTTTTCAAGCATTAGGTTCTATATGGCAATTTTCTGCTAGAGCTTTAGAGCAAAATCTATTATATGTAAAAGCGGGTATATATGCTGCTATATTAAATATTTTCTCCAATATTTTACTTATAGTGGTATTTAAATTAGATATTGAATCTTTATATATCGCAAATATAATAAATTATTTGATCTTAGTAATAGTTATAGAATCGAAAATTAAATTATTAAGGATTAGTATAAAGAAGTTTGACATTAAAATACTAAAATCAATGCTTAAATATTCTTTTCCATTAGCACTTAATCAAGTATCATGGTGGTTATTAGGAACTATAAATAGAACAATAATTAGTAACAAATTGGGATTTGAAGCAAATGGCATTTATGGAATTGCCTACAAAATTTCTACAGTAATAACACTGATAACATCAGTATACAACATGGCATGGCAAGAAGAAGCTTTCCATATCCACAATGATAAAGATAAGGAGGAAAAATCCAGTGAATCATTAAACCTATTAATCAGATTATTGCTTAGTGGGAATATAATACTGGTACCAATCATTGGAGCATTTTATAAATTGTTTATTCATGGAAACTACATAAAAGGGATAAAGATCATACCAATAATGCTTTTAGCAGCATCTATAAACCCGATTGCCATTCAATTCGGGCATGTTTTTTTAGCAAACAAAAAAAGTAATTACTTGTTTAATACTACTCTAATTGGCGCTTCTATTAATGTATTATTTGTTTTCTTATTGATAAATCAAATTGAGTTGTATGCTGCTGCTATAGGAACATTACTAGGGGCCATAGCGAATTTATTTATTAGAAACATTGTTAGTAAAAAGTTTATAAATTTAAGAATCCAATTTAATAAGAATATTATTTTACTATTATATTATATTGTAGTATTATTTGTATATTATTTTGCTCCAAATAAATTTAATATCTTAACCTTATTTGTAGGATTGCTTTTTACGATATACATTAACAGGCAATTGATTCAGAATATATACAATTATATATTTAAAATAATAAGAAGTAGATAACGTTTGCTTGTCGTATAATGTAGTTAGCAAAGTTTCAAGATGAATTTTTAACTTTTAAAATAGTTGATTCTGTATAATTGAATGCACCACTCCCAAATCACCTTACGCTTGAGAACAAAAGAGTACAAAGATGCTCTGTATAATGCAACAATGACCCAAGTTTAAAATACCAGAAAATGAATAGGAGGGTTTAAAAATTAATCTAAAAGATATCTTAAGGGAAAGAGTACCATATATGGCAAGGCTTAAAATTAAAAATTATTATTATTTATTAATGGAGTTTTTAGGGTTTGAAAATGATATAAAGAGTTATTATAGGTCCGTAGAGCTTTTTAAAGTTAAAGGATTAACGTACAAAAAACTTAGTGAAGAAGTATTATCCTACGTCAACTCCTTAAAATTATCTGATTACGAATATAAGTTTTCTTTTTCTTGTCAAAAACCTACATTATATTCTTCAGTATATGCTTGTATGATTTTAGGTTTATTTGATAAGTTAAATGATGATGAATTTAATAGAGGATGGATGGACTATTTAAACTCTTTTCAATCTGAGAAAGATGGATTTTACAGAGATTATAATGCATATAATTCGAATTTTGAATATGGGGAGGGTTGGGGAGCCAGCCACTTATTGGGTCATCTAATTAATGTATTTGTCAGACTAAATGGAACCCCTAAATATGAATTTAAGTTTTTAAAAAAGTTTTATGATGAGAGTTTTCTTGAAAGTTGGCTTTCCAATCTTGACTGGTCAAGAGCTTGGAGTGCAAGCAATGCTATTATGAATTATGGCTCAATATTACAATATTCAAGAGATTATTTAAATGATGATAAGGCAAGAAAATCAATTCATTTTATTTTTGATTGGTTAAATACACATATAAATTCAGATACAGGCTTATGGCACGAGTATAAAGTAGATAGTTATGAAAAAATTGCTGATGCAACAAGAGCAGCATATCATATATATCCATTATACAATTATGATAATCTGGAGATTCCATATTACGACAAAGCTGTTAAGTATTTTTTAAAAACACAAAATAAATTTGGTGGATTCAATAGACATTTACGTTCAAGTGCTTGTGAAGATATAGATAGTATAGAACCTATTGCAAGGTACACAAAATTAAATAATGATATAGAACCCTTTAAAGATGTATTGAAGAAAGCTCTAATTTGGGTTATGACTAATCAGAATGAAGATGGTGGTTTTGTATTTGCACGAAAGAATTCTTTTAGTTTTGGTGGCCAATCAGAACTTTCTAGTAAACCCAATGAAAGCAATATGTTTGCAACATGGTTTAGAACGCTAAGCATTTTATATATCCTTTCGGCTCTAGGAGATGAGCAAGTTAAACTACAAAAAGCACCAGGATATGAGATTAAGCTATAAAGAAGATATGATTATCATACAATCACGGTAAATACAATTTACTTTACACATTGAAATAAATTTTATGCATAGAGGTGTTCAAAAGATAGATAGGGAAGATTTGTTTTCCAATGTTTACGAAAAAGTTTGATTTGGTAAAAAGCCTCATAAACTTGCACTTAGTTCTGATAAAACAATTCTGACATTGATACTTGGTTTAACGGTGATAAAAGAACCAAGCGTAGGGTAATGGCACTTAGCAAGACTAATTTTCGGTCAGCTGGTAAAGACGTTTAAATATGGCTTCAAATTCTCATATAAAACTGTGTAGGACAGTATCCTATAAAAAAGGTATTCCGACAAGAAAGATTGGATTCCATTAGAACATACACTAGACAAAAAGCCATCAATTTCGGCGATAATGATATTATGGAAATGGCAACTATGTAGCGGTAAATACGTAATCTTTCAATTCTACATGGAAATAAGCGGGATACACAGCTATATGAAAGAGAACCAGAATGCCTATATAAATATAGTTAAAAAGCGGGGAATCAATTATGCAATTACTAAAAGCTAAATTTATTAATATTTTTGGCAAAGGACATGAGGTTAAATATGTAAAGTCGCCTCTTCGTATTTGTCCTTTAGGTGCTCATGTTGACCATCAGAATGGACTGGTTACGGGAATGACGCTAGATGCAAGTATTGATATGGCATATTCGAAAAATGATGACGGGTATGTACGAGTACAAAGCCTTGAATTTCCTGATGAAGATTATTTCCATATAAAAAATGTGCCCGACCTTCTACCAGGGTTCTGGGGTAATTATTTAAGAGGAGCTATTCTATCTCTTAAAAGAAATTTCAAAATAACAAATGGAATTAATGCAGTTATAAGAGGTAAGCATCCTATAGGAGGATTAAGTTCATCTGCTGCTGTTACAACAGCATATCTACTTGCATTGTGTGATGTAAACGGGATAAATATTTCAAAAACAGATCTTATACAGTACAACCATTGGGTTGAAACAAATTTCATAGGACTTAATAATGGTATCCTTGATCAATCAGCTAACATTTTGGGAGAAGATGAACACCTGATGTTTATGGATTGTAAAACAGGTGAATATGAATTAATAAAAAGGCCGGATAATATGGAAGACTTCGAAATTGTTGTGGTCTTTTCCGGATTAACGAAAATGCTAATAAGTACAGATTATAATAATCGCGTGGATGAATGTAAAGTAGCTGCATGGATCATTCAGGAATATAATAATGAAAAGAGAAAAGTACTGAAAGATACGAGGCTTAGAGATGTTTCTACAGAAACATATTATAAGTATAAAAATCTGATTCCAGGTAAATTTGCTAAACGAGCAGAACATTTTTTTACTGAAAATCAGCGGGTATTAGAAGGTATAAAAGCATGGAAAAAAGGAGATATTCAACACTTTGGCAGATTAATGTTTGAATCAGGTGAAAGTTCAATAGTCAACTATGAATCTGGATGTCCAGAATTAATAACCATATACAACATATTAAAAGATACACCAGGGGTATATGGTGCAAGATTTAGTGGTGCAGGATACAGAGGTTGCTGTATCGGTATTATAGATCCTAAATATAAGGAAGAAATAGTACAAAGCGTAGAAAAGCGATATCCTGCCAAACATCCTGAATACAAAGATTCTTACCAAGTGTACTTCTCCAAAACTAATGGAGGTGCAAAAATCCTCTAAATCTACCTGCCATAGCTTAAATTTTGATGAATGAAGTTTTTAATTTGGTTGCAGTTTGGCCTTTTTAATAAGAAAGAAGCACTTATCTGTGAGGAGTGAATTATTTAATGAAATGTATACTTTTAGCTGCAGGATATGCTACAAGACTTTATCCCCTAACAAAAAATAAACCTAAGTCGCTACTTAAAGTAGGAGGAATAACAATCCTTGAGCATATACTAAAAAAAGTTGAAAAAGTAGATAGCATTGATTGTATATATATAGTATCAAATGATAGGTTCTATAATCAGTTTGCTCGTTGGGTGGAAGGTTACACAAGATTTAAAGAAATAAAAGTCCTTAATGATCTTACAACATCAAATGATAATCGATTAGGTGCTATCGCGGATATAAAATTTGCTATAGATAGTGAAAATATAGAAGACGATATTCTTGTTATGGCAGGAGATAACTTGTTTGATTTTGAACTCAAGGACTTTGAGACATATTATAGAAAAGTAGGACATGACTGCATAACTGTGCATGAGCTGAATAGTACAGAAGATTTAAGAAGGACTGGTGTAGTTGAAATAGATCAGAATTATAAAGTTATATCCTTTGAGGAAAAACCAAAGGAACCAAAATCAAATCTGGCTGTACCGCCATTCTATATATACCAGAAGAACACATTAAACTTATTTGGCAAATACATAAGTGAAGGGAATAATCCTGACGCACCAGGTAACTTTATTCCTTGGTTAATTAAATATAAAGACGTCTATGCTTTTAAGTTTAAGGGTACAAGATATGATATTGGAACGATTGAGAGCTATGAAGCAGTACAGAAATTGTTCGAGTCTCCTAATTAACACCTGTTTATATGGATTAATTTTGCTAAATTATCTGAGTCTATAGGTAGGAATGTTACACGTAGGTAGATATAAAAACCGTAAAGCACTTTTTATTAAGTGCACTATCGTTAACATCAACTGATATATTTTGGAAATCAATACAAATACTTATTTTCTTTTGTTTTCTAAGTATGTATGGTAAAATATCAATGCGTTTATTCAATAATTTGTTACTTCTAAGAAGGAAGGAGAAATAGGTGAAACAAAAGTTAAAGTCAGGATTATTTGTTTTTTCGGATATAGTATTGCTTACAATATCTTTTGTTGCTGCATATGTAATCAGATTTGATTTTGATTTTGACGCTATACCGGGAATTTATGTTAATAGAATGTTGTTGCTATTAGGTATTTCGTTAATACTTAAAATTGCAGTTTTTATACCCTTTAAGTTGTATAAAAGTTTATGGAAATATGCCGGAATATATGAACTTGTAAGTATTTTTCTTGCTTCAGCACTAACAAATGGTGCTATTTTTGTGTATATAGCATTTGTTGATAGGCTTGCACCCCGTAGTATTTTTGTTATTACAGGAATGCTTGATGTTATTCTCATTGGGGGTTCAAGGCTAATGTACCGTTTGTATAGACGGCTTGTATTAGGTAGAGTTATTAAAATGGACAACCTTAGAAGAGTTCTTATTGTTGGTGCAGGGGATGCCGGTGCAATGATTGCAAAAGAAATGGAACTTCACCCGGAGCTTAATTACAGACCTGTTGCATTTCTGGATGACAATGATTTTAAAAAAGGAAAGAAAGTTAACGGTATTCCTGTTCTAGGCGGCATAGAAGATGTAGCTGATGTTGTGGACAGAAAAAGCATCAATGAAATAATTATTGCAATACCATCTGCCAAAACATCTGTCATTAACAAAATATATGAGCAATGTGTAAAAACCAAATGCAAGGTAAAAATACTTCCTTCAATGTCACAGCTTATTGACGAAACAATAATG
>JAAYEU010000188.1 GCA_012728595.1 Tissierellia bacterium | reverse complement strand
GAATATAAATCTTTTTTAGAAGGAGGTAAATAATATGGCTAATAAGTTAAATATAGTAGAGGCTGTAAACCAAGCCCTAATGAATGAGATGGAATTAGATGAAAGAGTAGTAGTTTATGGCGAGGATGTAGGTGTTGAGGGTGGAGTATTTAGGGCTACCGTTAATCTCCAGAAAAAATTTGGAAAGCATAAAGTATTCGACACCCCCCTTGCAGAATCTGCCATTGTAGGAACAGGTGTAGGAATGGCCATAAATGGCTTGAAGCCAGTGGTAGAGCTGCAGTTTATGGGCTTTTCCTATCCTGCCTTTAACCAGGTAATATCCCATGTGGCCAGGATGAGAAATAGAAGCCGAGGTCGTTATAATCTACCAATGGTCATTAGAGCACCCTATGGGGGAGGAATAAGGGCCTTAGAACACCACTCTGAAAGTACGGAAGCGCTATATGCCCACATTCCAGGCCTGAAGGTGGTAATACCTTCTACCCCATATGATACAAAAGGCCTTCTTATAGCAGCCATTAGGGATCCAGACCCAGTAATATTCTTGGAGCCTAAGAGAATCTACAGGGCTTTTAGACAGGAGGTTCCAGAGGAAGCTTACGAACTACCCATTCGAAAGGCCAAGATTGTAGAAGAAGGAGAGGATGTTACCGTCATAACCTGGGGTGCCATGGTAAGGGATGTACAGAAAGCTAGTGAAATGGTAAAGGAAAAGGGGATTTACCCTGAAATAATAGACTTGCGTACTATTTCCCCTATGGATAGAGAAACCTTCGTTGAATCTGTCAAGAAGACTGGTAGGGCCGTAATAGTTCATGAAGCGCCTAAGACTTTAGGAACAGGGGCAGAAATAGTAGCCATCATCAATGAAAAGGCCTTCTTGTATTTGGAAGCTCCACCTACCAGAGTAACTGGTTTCGACACCACTTTCCCCTTGCCAAGAGGAGAGATGCACTATATCCCATCTCCAGAGAGAATAGCAAAGACTATAGAAGATGTAGTCAAATTTTAGGGAGGAGGTAATAGTATGAAATTTGAATTTAGGTTTCCAGATATAGGTGAAGGAATTGCTGAAGGAACCCTTATGAAATGGCTGGTTAAGGAAGGGGAAGAAGTTGAAGAAGGCCAATCCCTGGCTGAAGTAGAAACCGATAAGGTTACTACAGAAATACCTTCTCCAAAAACGGGAAGGGTATTAGAGTTAAAAGCAGAAGAAGGAGATGTAATTAACGTAGGGGATGTGTTTATTACCATAGATACTTCAGGTGAAGGAAAAACCGAGGAAGTAGTTAAGGATGAATTGGATGAAAAGGAAGAGCTAGTAGAAGAGGAAACTGCTGGAGTAGTAGGAGAGGTAATAGCATCTTCTGAGGAAATTCCTCCAAGCACAGAAGGGCAAGTTGTTCCTTCTCAAGAAAAGCCTAAGAAGGCAAAGGTATTAGCCACTCCCGTTGCAAGGAAACTTGCTAAGGATTTAGGAGTGGATATTACCAAGATAAAGGGTACAGGGCCTAATGGCAGG
>JAAYEU010000183.1 GCA_012728595.1 Tissierellia bacterium | reverse complement strand
GTGTATTTGTAAACTGCTTCCTGAACTTTTACTATAGGCTCTATAGCGCCTCCCCCCTTTAACATAAAAGCTTTCACATAAAATTTATAAACAAACTTGTCGCTTCCAAAAGGTAAAAAGATGGATTAAGCCTGACAACTTAATCCCTCCAAAGTCAAAATATTATTCTATAGTTAAACAAGCTCTATTATAACTTCTTCAGCACCATCGCCACGGCGAGGTCCGAGCTTTAGAATTCTTGTATAACCACCGCTGCAGTTTAATTTTTCATTTCTCTCCCTATATTTAGGACCGTATTCTCTGAAAAGTTTTTCAATTAACGGATGGTTGACATCCTTTGTTCTTTCGCGGTACTCTTCCTTGCTTTCATCTTTTCTTTTTACTTCTTGGTAATCATAGAGATAAGCCATCATCTTGCTTCTGGCATTTAGTTTTGAGGGTAGATCATTAACTACTTCCTTAGTAACGGTCTGCCCTTTTATATTATTAAACTCTTTTGTTACTGTTACTGTTTTATCGTATTCATTAACGGCTAGAGTAATCAGCTTCTCTGCCATCCTTCTTACTTCTTTTGCGCGTGCAGCTGTTGTTTTAATTCTACCATGCCATAATAGCTCACTTACTTGGTTTCTTAGCAGTGCCTTGCGTTGATCAGTTGGTCTGCCTAATTTTCTTCTTGCCATTTTAACAACCCTCCTTCACGTAAATGTGCCCCTTTAGAGACTATTCATCACTTTTCTTCAAACTCAAGTTTAATTCAGCAAGCTTATCCTTTACTTCTTGCAAGGATTTCTTACCTAGATTTCGTACTTTCATCATATCTTCTTCAGTTTTCTGAATTAATTCTCCTACTGTATTAATGCCTGCTCGCTTTAGGCAATTGTAGGAACGAACGGAAAGATCCAGCTCTTCGATGGTCATCTCCAAGACTTTTTCTTCCTCGTCCTCTTCTTTTTCTACCATAATTTCAACTTCGTTAACATGCTCTGTTAAATCTATGAAGAGCATTAGATGCTCGCTCATAATCTTGGCAGCTAAGCTAGTAGCTTCATCAGCATTTATACTGCCATCAGTCCATACCTCTAAGGTAAGCTTGTCATAGTCAGTAACTTGACCTACACGAGTGTCTTCTACATTAAAGTTAACCCTTTTAATAGGTGTAAATATGGAATCAACGGGAATAATTCCTATAGGCTGACCGGGTTTTTTGTTCCTTTCAGCCGGAACATAACCTCTGCCCTTTTCAATTGTAATTTCCATATAAAGCTTTGCGTCCTCATTTAGAGTAGCAATGTGCTGATCTCCGTTGATTATCTCAACACCCGCTTCAGTCAATATATCTGCACCAGTGAGAACACACGGACCTTGAGCATTAACGGTGATTACCTTTGGCTCATCCTGATCCATCTTTATGGCCAGGTCCTTAAGGTTTAGGATTATCTCCACTAGATCTTCTTTAACTCCAGGAATGGTGGAAAACTCATGGAGAACACCCTCTACCTTTATGGATGTAACTGCAGCACCTGGCAAGGAAGATAATAAAACTCTTCTAAGGGAGTTACCCAGTGTAGTACCAAAGCCTCTCTCCAAAGGTTCTACTACAAACTTACCATAGCTGCCATCCTCTGACAGTTCAACAATTTCTATTCTTGGCTTTTCTATTTCAATCATTAATACTAACCCTCCTCATAACTTTTTAATCCGCTTATTCCGAGGGCAAACAGTTCAGGATATTAAGCTTTATCTAGAGTACAGCTCTACAATCAAGTGCTCCTGAATTGGTACATCGATGTCTTCTCTAGCGGGCAGAGCTGTTACTGTTCCTTCTAGCTTTTCATAATCAACTTGTAACCATGGTACAACAACTCTGTCTGTGCCATCTCTTAGTGCCTTAAAGTGTTCGATATTGGAAGCGGACTTCTCTCTTACAGCAATAACGTCCCCTTCATCAACTAGATAAGAAGGAATATTAACCCTTTTACCATTAACTGTAATGTGACCATGTAGCACAAATTGTCGAGCCTGTGCCCTAGATGAAGCAAATCCTAGCCTATAAACCACATTGTCCAATCTTCTTTCTAATAGCTGGAGAAGGTTTTCACCGGTAATGCCCCTCATACGTTCAGCTTGTTTATAATAACGCTCAAACTGTGTCTCCAAAACTCCGTATATCCTTCTAGCCTTTTGCTTTTCACGAAGCTGGAGTCCATACTCCGATAGCTTTCTCCTTCTTTGTCCGTGTTGTCCTGGTGCTGTAGGTCTGCGAGTAAAAGAGCATTTATCGGAGTAGCAGCGATCTCCTTTTAGATATAGTTTGGGTCCTTCGCGACGGCATAGTCGACAAACTGAACCTGTATATTTCGCCATCTATTTACACCTCCATTAAACTCTACGTCTTTTTGGTGGCCTACATCCATTATGGGGAATAGGCGTAACATCTTTAATCATGCTAATTTCAAGCCCAGCTGCTTGTAGAGAACGAATAGCAGCTTCCCTTCCGGCACCTGGTCCCTTTACATAGACCTCTACTGTCTTTAGGCCATGTTCCATAGCAGCCTTGGCAGCAGATTCAGCAGCCATCTGTGCAGCAAAGGGTGTACCTTTTCTTGAGCCTTTAAAGCCCAATGTGCCAGAGCTTGCCCATGAAATAGCATTTCCTGCCGTATCAGTAATAGTAACTATTGTATTATTGAAAGTTGAACGGATGTGTGCAGCACCGCGTTCAATATTCTTCTTTTCACGGCGTCTTCTAGATCTACGTGCTTGCTTTCTAGCCATTCATGCCCCTCCTATATTACTTCTTTCTGCGAACCCCAACGGTTCTCTTTGGTCCCTTACGGGTCCTTGCGTTTTGTTTTGTGCTCTGTCCACGGACAGGCAAACCTCTTCTATGTCTAATTCCTCGATAACATCCAATCTCAATTAGACGCTTTATATTAAGAGATACTTCTCTTCTTGCGTCACCTTCTACTTTAACGTTTCTATCAATATATTCCCTAAGCTTGTTAACTTCTTCCTCGGTTAAATCCCGAACTCTTTTATCCGGATCTATACCCGTTGCAGCTAAAATTTCATTGGATTTTGGCCTGCCTATTCCATAAATATAGGTTAGTCCAATCTCAACCCGTTTATCTCTAGGCAGATCGATACCGGCTATACGAGCCATCACTACACCTCCATACTAATGATTATTCCATATTTTTCATAGGTTTAAACCATGGAATCTAGAATACTATTTATATTAACCTTGTTTCTGCTTATGTCTAGGATTTTCGCAGATAACCATAACTCTACCTTTACGCCTAATAACTTTACATTTTT
This sequence comes from Tissierellia bacterium, assembly GCA_012728595.1. Lineage (GTDB taxonomy): Bacteria > Bacillota > Clostridia > Tissierellales > Tepidimicrobiaceae > Tepidimicrobium. The sequence goes on along the minus strand of JAAYEU010000183.1, from coordinate 57 downwards.
CACAAATTGGTTTAACAGACGGTCTTACTTTCATCCCATTACCTCCTTATCACTTAC
>JAAYEU010000182.1 GCA_012728595.1 Tissierellia bacterium | reverse complement strand
AGCTTGTAGTAAGCATTGGATTCCTTTTATCCTCCGGAACCAAGTGTAAGCCTGAGGCTGCTGCCATTTCAATTACTGCTGTTTTACCATCTTCTAATATCCCAAAATGGGCCTTTACTCTATTCCCTAATGGTGCCGTTACTTCCTTCTCGATAATCTTTCCAGACTTATTCTTAATTAAAACATCAACAGTTCCCTCTCCACCATCAGCCATGGGAATTTTAGTAATTTTAGCCTTTTCAAAGACTTTTAATATGGCTCTTTCAGCAATATTACAAAATTCTTGGCTTGAAATACTCTCCTTAAAGGAATCTGGTATGATTAAGATATGCATATTATTGCTCCTTTCATTTTTGGTATTTTGTTCCTTTATTTCAGTATTAATGGATTTTTATAAAATTTAATTATCCCTCATGGAATAAGTTACAACCTCTGACTTATATTTTTCAATTATCTACAATACGTTAACTATTAATTCTAAGATTTCCCCATCTATTAATATCATTTTCTTCATACAAGGCCAATATCATCCATGCTTATCCATTGTAATCACAACAACTCTAGTTTTCACTAAGATTGATTTTGTAGTTGATTAATTTTATCAAGCAAAAACATAATTTAAGGATAAATAAGTAAAAATGAAGCAGTAGAAAAGTTTTCCTACTGCTCCTCTAATTTTCATTAGATTATTAATATATCCTTATTAGCTCACCAGTATTTTGTTTATAATTTATAGTATATTCCCATAGGGAATCATCATAATCTACATAAACATCTATTAATACCCTATCATAATCATAATATCTAAATATTTCATAAGATATATAATCTAAAAGCCTTCTTTTATCACTATGAGTAAGATTTAACCATCTATCTTCATAACGGCTTGGTATATCTACCTTAATATAAATAGTATTACTACTTGAATCTCTAATATCTACATAAGCATCCATTATTCCCTCATATTCAAATTCATCATATACTATATCATATATATCATCATCATAAATACCCCAGTATCTGTCAGAATGGGAAATGGTCAACTTGCCAACTCTAGGTTTGCTGAAGGTTAGGAAATTTCTTTTGTAGTACAGATCATAGATTGAACCATAGACTGCAATATCTTTAAACTCACTTAAAATAGTATCTACTATATCTTCAATCATTGATTTCCTGTCCTTATAAGTCATTTTCCCCCAATAATTTCTTTGACTGCTGTTCTTTAAATCCATTAGGATTTCTACATCTATTCTGTTTTTGCTTTCCTTCAATGTTATGTCAAAATATACATTTTTATAAGTACCGTACTTATTATTTAGCTTTTTCTCTAAAGCTTTTAAATCCGTTTCCTTAGTTTCCTTTTCCTTTTCTTTTCCCTTTAACTTTTCAATTTCCTTTTTCAACTCTGCAATTTCCTGGTCTTTCTTCTTTATTGCCTCCTCATAAGCTTTAGACTTAACGTCTATAATCTCCGCTGTATGGGTTTCTCCGTCCCATTTAACCTCTAAACCCATCAGTTCGGCAATAGCCCTAACTGGTACATAAGAACGCCCATCTACTACAAAAGCAGGTGCATCATACATATCTTCTATTTCCTTAGTCACATCTTTTCCATCCACTTTAAACTTGATTCTTCCAAAAGTAGCTGTAAGCTGTTTTTGATATACTTCATTAGCAGCCACAGCAATAGTACCTAAAGTTAAAACTAATACCATTGAAATAACTAACACTTTTTTAAATCTAGCAGCTTTGAACATAAAATCCCTCCCATTATCCTTATATTATATACTATTGTATCATCAAATAGGAAATACTTTCAATTGTTTTCAAACCTTTCTATTTTTAGTTAATGAGATGGTAAATTAGTACTATATGTTACATAAAAAGTTTTTAACTATTTTTTGAAAAATCGCTAATCATTCTCTAATTTGATGATTTAGTTTCTATTATTGGATGGAATAGCTCTTTTCCACTATATACAATTAAATTATCCTCTCTAGCAACTATTTCGACCAATTCGCCAGGTCTAACTTTTTTAGTAAAGTAAGTATTAGTGCTTCTGGGTATATTGTTTATATAGCAACTTCCTTCAATTTTCATTAGCATATTTTTTTCACCTTTTATAATCAATTTATCTCCCTTGTTTAATCTTACTGTGTTTAATGCAACATCATTACATTTAGTAGGTTTAAAATATGTATAAAAATAACCTATTTCCCCATCCAGCCTTTGCAGGACTTCACCTTTAATATAAATTTCATCATCCGACTTATTAGTAATAACAACTCTACTTCCCTTTCTAATGCCTGTAAAAGTTCTTCTAGTTATATCCCTATGCACCATGGTAACATTCCCATCCCCATCATAATGGGCAACATCAATTAAGTAGTCTGATTTTGGAAAAGCTGGTACTATGTTCATATATCCATTAGAATTGTTATATGCTTGTACACTCTCCCCAGGCTTTATTCTAGCTATATTCATACTAGAACAATAGGAAGTGAGCCATCCATCAATTTCATCCATATTATCTCTGACTATGGCAATCTTATCATCAAGAGCAGTATTAGGATTTTGAATCTCTTTTATTATTTTTATAGATTCTTCGTCCTTAAAATTATCATCTGAAGTATAGAGCTTTGCAGTTAATGAATCAGGACCTGGATCTACTGGTCCATTTCCATCAACAGGTAAATTCTCAATGAAAACAATAACTTGCATCCAATCCAATATATCAGTAGGAACAAATTCTCCAATAATCATAGAACCGCTTTCCGCTAATATCTGGCCAATAGGAGATTTAAAGAACTCATGTACCTCATCTAATAATCCTACTTCATCTTTTGAACCTATAGCATATACATTTGTATCATCCTATAAAGGATACTTTCAACAATTTTAAAGTATTAATATTACTTGGTTCTATAATAAATGTTGGGGTGGAAAATAATTTACCCTAACATTTATTTTTTCTAAAAATAAAATGCACTCGTGAAATAAACCTGCTAAAATGTTAATTGGCTAAAAAAAACATAGAAAGGAGGTTTATTCACAAGT
>JAAYEU010000037.1 GCA_012728595.1 Tissierellia bacterium | reverse complement strand
AGTTTTAATTTAGCTATTCTTCATAATAAAACCTAGCAGGATGGAATTTAAAACATCTGGCTTTTCAAAGATGGTAACATGGCCACAATCTGGAATTACCACAAATTCCGAATTTGGAATTCTATCTGCAATTATCTTAGAGAATTTAACAGGCTTTAATATATCATCTTCTCCACATACCACTAAGGCGGGGCACTTGATTTGATCTAATTCATCGGTCATGTATACATCGCTAATAAAGGTATCGTATAAATATATCTGGCCTTGGAAATAGTCTTCAGGGAAGTCTTTAAATTCCTCTGCCCTCTTCTTAAGCATTTCAATGTTTTCTTTTATAAAAGTATTGCCATATATGGAGGGCATCATTCCCCAGAAGAACTTTTCCGCATCTTTCGATTCAGCCAAGGCTTTCCAGGACTCAATAAAGTATTTTAATACCTCATCCAGCTCACTGACAGAATCGATTATGGAAATGCTCTTTACAAGCTCTGGATAGTCTATAGCAAATCTCATGGCCACTTCTCCGCCGTAAGATGTGCCCACAATATGAACTTTATCTATATTTAAGTGCCTTATTAATTCTTTAGCTTCATAGGCATGTTCCTTGAAACTATAAGGACCCTTAGGTTTGTCCGATTTCAATTGTCCCTTAAAGTCCTGTACCAATACCTTGTAGCCAAACTTTCTAAAGACAGGAACTTGAAAATTCCAACTGGTGGTAGAAGCCATTACTCCGTTAAAAAATACTACGGTTTCCTCTGCTTTTAAATCCCCCTTAAGTTCATAGTATATATTTACACCATCAATATTAAAATATGGCATAGTAACCCCCCATCTATAATATTTCTATCTTATAGTTTACACTCTTTAGAAAGCCTATTAATATACTTATAAATTCATAAGGCTTTTCATACATGGAGGCATGGCCTGAATCCTTGATCAAAACCCATTTTGCATTTGGAATATTTTCATATAAAACCTCTTGATATTCCACAGGAGTTATAGTGTCCGTATCGGAACTGATTATCAAAGTTGGAAGATTTATTTTATGTAATTGATCGGTGGTATTAAAATTATGTGCACTTCTTATAGCTCTTCTAAATCCATCATACCAATTTTTATCCAATAATTCATCCAGCTGTTTTTCCCTTTTTTTCAACCAATCATGATTTTTTTCATAAAATTGATGAGAATAGATGCTAGGCATAGTAACGCTAAAAAATATGGAACCATCATTGGTAGAGGCAGCATAATCCCAAGCCCTTTCTAGCTCCTTCATAGAATTATTGGTATAACTGGTAGTATTGGATAAGATTAAGGATTTAAGCATATATCCATACTTTATAGCAAATAATTGAGCAACTTCACCGCCATAGGATATGCCAAATAGATGTACTTTTTCATAATTAAGCTTTTCAAATAGCTCCTTTAACATTTCTACATGCATTCCCTGATCATATTCACAATCAGCCTTATCGGAACGGCCTTGATCCAATAAATCTACCAATAATACCCTATAATCCTCTGATAATAGATCTATAAATGGCAACCAGCTGGCTGTGCTCATCATAATTCCATTTAATAGTACTACCACCTCACCTTCCCCATATTCTTCATAATACATTTTCTTACCCTGAATAACTTGATATGGCATAACTTTCCCCCTCTTTCTACCTTAAATTATATGCAATTTTTATACCAAGGAGTTAAGTTATATATATCACCATTTAAGATAATTTAAGCAGGCCTTAGATGGACAACAAATGTAAAATAAGCTAACAGTAGTATCAAATTGTTACACTAACTTTTTACTAATACTCCCACCATCATAATAAAACCAATCACCCCAAAAATAGGATATATTATGCCTATTAAATTTGAAAAACCAACCTTAGCCAGTGGAATAGCTATTATGCAGAATAAGGCTATTATAGGAATTTTGTACCTTTCCTTAGATATCCTATTCATAAAACCAAAGCCATTGGCCAAGGCTGTAGTATACATGGCAATCCACAAGATGACGGAATATAGTTTTCTGTAATTTTCTCCAATATAAGAACAGATCTTTATCATGGGAATCTCTAAATAGCATACCTCGTTATAATATATGAGCATAGCAGTTAAGATGGATAATCCCAGTATACATAAGATAGCCCCTCCAACTGCTCCGGCCAAAATTGCCGTCCTCCTACTGTCTATCATAGGCAAGAGGGAAGAAAAGACCACCAATACGATTAGGGAATTAGACCCAAAGTACAGTATTGAAGAGGTCAAAAAATTCCCCTTCTTAGTTAAATTTACCCCTAACACATTTGAAAAATTATATCCTTCTCTTATATTCAAATAAAAGGATGTAAATACTATACCTAATATGAGTAAGGGTACTAATACGGTATTTATGAAGGATAAGCCTTCTAAACTGAATAAAAAGACCAAGAAACAACAAATGACCATTATTAAAACCCCTATATTAATGGAGATACCCAATTCCTCCATAAATATGGCTCCAGAACCGGAAACCATAACACTAAAGCCTGTATACAGGGAAAAAGCTATTAGGGTATCTATTATAAATCCAAGTCTCCTTCCAAAAACTAAGGCTGCTAATTGGTTAAAATCACTTATCCTATTATTATTTATCTTTATTAGTAACAAAGAACCCAATACAGAAAAAAGGAATCCAGATATAATAATTCCAACTATTCCCTTAAGGCCATAGACCCCAAAAAACTCTATTATTTCTCTACAAGAAGCAAAACCTGCCCCTATTACCGTCCCTACATATATAGATGCAATTTTAATCCAATTCTTCTCCATAACAACCCCCCCTGATAATCTATTAGGAGAGGGGCTTGTTTTATAACTGGAAATTAACTAAGACTCTCAAACCAAATTGAGAGTCTTAACATATCAATTAGTAACAAAATATCCGTCCTCTTTATCTGTTTAGCTTACATAGCTCATTTCATTTTTCAAGCTTTTTTCGATTATATGGGTAAATATTATATCAGTTTTTATATTGAAAATATCTTTATCGTAGCTATCTGGAAGATACTCATCTAATACCTCCTCCACTCTAAACCGTACAGCTTGTCGAGGCTGTTCATCTTTATACCAGTCTACAATCTTTGTACCACTATCTTCTCTATTTAAAGCTTCATAAAGTTTTCTAGCTGATAGTTTTACCTGTTCCTCTTCTTTTTTTGTTAGATTCTCTTTTTTTAGTAAATCATACAATTCTAATTCCTCAACGGTTAATCCTTCCCTTATATGTCTTTCATCTTCTTCTTTTAGCTCATCTACAAATTTCAAAAGTTCCTCATAATAGTTCTCATTAGTGGTATTTCCTGCATTATATCTATCGATAATTCTTTTATATCTTTCGGAAAACTTTATTCTAGTTTTGTTTTCTTCTAATAGCTTTTCTAATTTTTCTTCAATAAAGTTTCTCAATTCTTGGATTTCTATATTCTTATAAGGAGATTCCCTTATTATTTTCTTTATATCATCAGTATTAATTTCTGATAGACTTAATGTTTTCATTTTCTTTATACCATAGTTGTCTGATTCATCTTGCTCATGAAGATGTTCTGCTCTAACGCTTAGGTCTAGAGTTTTACCTAATTCTAATTTTGCCCTTTCAATATTTTCATCCCTTAGAGAATTCTTTAGCATATTATCTAGATAGGTTATTATAGACAAGTATTTATTATCCCATCCTATTTCAAAGACTTCAGGTTTACTAGCTTCGTATATATTTATGCATAGATTTGCATATATTTTAAATTCTTCCTTATATTCATCCTTGTCTAAAAGTATATTTAGATACTCATTAAATAAGTCTATTTTAGTAAAAGCTTCTTTAGTCTCTACAATTACATCAAAATCTATATTCAACCCTTTGCAGAATTTATAAGTCTCATCTATGGTTAAATCTAGTAATTCTAATAATTCATCAATATTCTTAATCGGCATTTCATCTTTATCGTCTGGATTTGCATAATCTGCCAATGCCCTTTTCATAGATTTAAATATATTTAAATAATCTACAATCAAACCAGAATTTTTGCCAGGATAAACCCTATTTACCCTTGCTATTGCTTGCATAAGAGTATGCCCCTTCATGGGTTTGTCTAAATATAGAGTGGAACAAGAGGGAACGTCAAATCCAGTTAACCATTTAGCACATACAAACACTAAGGACAAAGGATGATCTGGGTCTTTAAAATTATCTTCTATATCATGACCATTTTCGTCTATATGATTCATTCTATCCCAGTGAGGTTTTATATTTAGACCTTGCTTCTCAAATTTTTCTTCATCGCTTGAATCCATGCTAATAACTACTGCCATTTCAATACTTTTCATATATTCTATCTTTGCTTTTATTTTCTTTTTATCTTCTAAACTTTTTAACTTAGATCTTTCCTCATACAGCTCCTTCAACTTTTCATTCCAATAATACTGTACTTTATCATACATTTTTACAGCGGTAAATTTATCTACAGACACTACCATAGCTTTACCTAAAAAACCTCTATTTGGGAAATGTTCTACTATATCCTTTGCAACCTTATCTAGTCTATCGTCCCTTTTTATAACCTCATGGGTTTGGGCATAATATTTAGAAAGTCTTTCTTCTTCCTCCTTAGTTAAATCTTCTTTTTCTATAATTTCTAAGTAATCATCATCTAAATCTGTATTTATAAGTTCAACCTCTGGCACCCTTCTAGAATAGAATATGGGAACTGTAGAACCATCTTCTATAGACTGAGCAAAATTGTATTGGCTAACATAGTCTCCAAACCATTGATTAGTAAGCATTTTAGAGCCTAATAATGGGGTACCTGTAAATGCTATATACTGGGCATTTGGTAGACCTGTCCTCATATTTTCTGCCAATTGTTTATATTGGGTTCTATGGGCCTCATCTACTATAACCACAATATCGTCCCTTTCTGAAAGAACAGGATACTTTTCACCCTTATCATACCTAAATTTATGGATTAAAGTAAATATAAAAGCTTTGTTAGTCCTTAAAATTTCCCTTAACTTTTCGCTATTTTCTGGTCGAGCTGATGCTTCCTCTGTCACAACTTCAGTTCTCAAAAAGTTTTTATACAATTGGTCGTCTAAATCTTCCCTATCCGTTATCATTAAAAAGGTAAAATTGCCAGGTACTTTCCTATTAATTTTGTTTACTAGCATGCCCATAGAATAAGATTTGCCACTGCCTTGAGTATGCCAAAACACTCCCAGCTTTCCATCTAGCCTATCCCTGTTTTTAAAGGATTCAACTGCATTGTTCACCCCTAAGAACTGATGGTTTTTAGCTATTATTTTGTCTCTTTTATTTTCATATAATATAAAGTTTTCTATATAATCCAATAGTTGTTCATGAGTAAATAGACCATCTAATAAGTACTCTATACTAGTCCCACTTTTTCTTATGGATTTCCTATCTACTCTATCCTCTTCAGATAACCTTAACCATTCAAAGAAGTGCTCATATCCTGCTGTAAAGCTTCCCAATCTTGTTTCTATGCCATTGGATAGTACACAAAACTGATTAAAGAAAAATAGTTGAGGAATATCCTTTATATAGTCTTTTAAGTTTTTATCATAGGCAGTCTTTAACTTTACATCAGAATTTTTTAGCTCTATGAAGACCAGGGGTAGTCCGTTTACAAATAAGATTAAGTCAGGCCTTCTATAGGAATACTCTCCCTTTATCCACATTTGGGATACCAAGGTGTAATTGTTTCTATAGGGGTTGTTAAAGGCAACAATACGGACAATATCATGCTTTTTCTCGCCTTCTTCATAGTATTCAACTTTAATACCATCTTTTATGCTTTTATAATTCTTATAGTTGGTATCCTTTAAATCCATGGTGGATATGGGGCTTCTAAAATCCTTGACTATTTTTTTGATTTCTTCCTCTGGTATTTGGGGATTTAACTCCTTTAAGCTGTTCTCTAGGATACCTGGCAGTATCACTTCCCTTATACTGCCCCTTCCTGTACCATCATCTTCTATTTCTAAAATATTATCTCTAGAAAAGACTTTATTTGGTTCCATATAGGCATCTATAAAGTCATAGTCCCCATTGGAGCACAATCTATCTATACAGGCCTTTTCTATCATATCTTCCGTCAATATCTTACCCATAGTACCTCACCTCCTTATTTTACTTGGATAGTTCCATTCATCAGTCTAGGCAGTAGTAGGTCTCTTTGTTTTATTAGGTTTTGATTTTGAATTTCTAAAATATTTATCTCTTTTTGAATATCTATATGGAAATCTTCATATTCTTTTCTTAATTTCGAAGGAGCTATTACGAATCTTATTCTATTTAATGTTTTTTGGTTTAAGTGTAATACATTTGCTCCATTTGCAAACATTGATATATGTTTTGAAAGTCCACCATATCTAAGTAAAGAATACATATATCCTTTTTCAATTATTAAATCATCTAACAATATCAAATCTGCTGAATAAGTTAATTCATCGTAGTTTAACATAGGTACTAAACATACTTGCCCGATAACTCTTCTGTCCTGTGTCATATCTGTTATTGCCATAACTAAATCATTCTTTTTTAAATAGTGTCTATCTGATATTTCACCATCATAATATTTTAATCCATCATAGTTATATCCACCAAAGGCATTAACTGATTTTAATGTAAGCATAGGTATTCCTATACCTTTTTCGATATCTTTGGTTGAATATGATACACCTCTAACTAAATTACATATATCTCCTAAGTTTACCTCTTCCCATCCCTTAGGTATGCCTTTTTCAAATTTTGTATTTTTATGTCCTGGGAATCTCATTCTTACAAACCATTCCTTGTATATTTCTTCAGCAGTCTCTTCTAGGATTTTTATTCGTTTATTGTTGTTTTCTATTAGTTTATCATAAGATGATAGTACATCTGCTATTTTTTCCTGGGTTTCTAGGTCTGGAAGTTTGATTTTAAAATTTTCTAAATCTCCTTTATTAATCGAGCCATATGTTGTACCATTTTCTGTTGTTTTCAATCTTTTTTTGTTATATATTAAGTTGTAAAATAAGAATAAATTATTCTCTTTGCTTCTTATTGCTGAAATACCCCTTCCTATGCAGCACTTTGTATTTGCTAAATTTATATCTCCCACTGGAGCTCTTACACTTATTAATATATCTCCTTTTTCTGCTATCTTAGTTGCTTTTATAGTGTAAGTATCATATGTTGGATAAATTCTTCCAAAAGTTCTATTGCCTTGTAAAAACTTTAATCCTTCTCCTACATTATTATAATAAATAGATTTGGGTGACTGCCCCATTATTATATCTGCAACATCCCCTAATCTAACCTCTCTCCACTTACTCATATTCAATCACCAATTTATCTAAATTATTTGCTATCTTTTCTTCCAATTCTTTAGCTTCTTTGTTTAATTCTTTAAATTCATCATTTAAACCATATATCTTTTCTTTAAATTCCTCTGCTGTCAGTCCATCATCTTCT
>JAAYEU010000181.1 GCA_012728595.1 Tissierellia bacterium | reverse complement strand
GGACAAGTCCTTAGATGATTTGGATGGGATTACTTATAGACTCAACGACAGGATTATGGAAAACAGAGATAGGGAGATAATTAAGGATTTGGACATTATTCCCTTTCCCTACGAGGATGGTTTTGAAGGGCTGAATAATCGAATAGTCTATTATGAGACAACCAGAGGTTGTCCCTTCCAATGCCAATATTGTCTTTCTTCTACCAGCCAAGGGGTTAGATATTTTTCCTTGGATAGGGTAAAGAGAGATATCAAAAACTTCATAGATGCAGGTGTACCCCAGGTAAAGCTGGTGGACAGAACCTTTAACTGCAATCCCAAAAGAGCTAGAGAGATATTTAAAATGATTATGGATATGGGAGGAAACACTAATTTTCATTTTGAAATGTGTGGAGATCTTTTAGATGAAGAAACCTTGGATGTACTTAAGGATGCACCTCCAGGCCTTTTTCAGTTTGAGATAGGGGTACAATCCACCAGGGAGCAGACCTTGGATATAATCAAAAGAAAGACAGACTTTGAAAAGCTTGCAAAATGGGTGAGCAAACTTCAAGAGTTTAGAAATATCCATCTTCACCTGGATTTAATTGCTGGCCTACCAGAGGAGGATTACCTATCTTTCCAAAGGTCCTTTAATGATGTCTACCAACTAAAACCTGATAGGCTTCAACTAGGTTTTCTGAAGCTGCTTAAGGGATCAGGCATAAGAAATAATGCTAGTCGTTGGGATTATAAGTTTATTTCCTATCCTCCCTATGAGGTGCTTGAAAATAAGGATATTAGTTTCGGGGAGATATTAAAATTAAAGGGAGTAGAAGAACTTGTAGAGAAATATTATAATACCCATAGATTTGAAAACAGTCTTAATTATCTGGCCAATATATTTAATAAGGATTACTACAAGTTATATGATAGATTTGCCGAATACTGGGATGAAAAGGGTTATAATAAGATATCCCATAGCCAGATCAGACTATATGAAATTCTCCTAGAATTTGGTCTGGGTCTTGAGGGGGTAGATCATGTTCTCTTTAAGGATTTGATAAAGCTAGACTATGTTTCCCAACAAAAACCTTCCAGATACCCAAAGGGTATTGAGGTAGAGCTTTCACAAGAGGAAAAGAAGGCTATTCGAAATTTCTTTAATGACAGCGAAAATATATCCAAATATTTGCCTCATTTGGCTAAATACACTTCCAGCCAAATCTCCCGTATGGCTCATATTGAGCTTTTTGACTATGATGTAACCCAAGGTCTGGATACAGGCCCAATAAGGAAAAAACCAACTGCTGTACTCTTTGATTATAATATACCAAATAAATTGTTTAATAAAAGCAAGAAAACAAGGTTAGATTCTCTATTTTAAATAGAGAATCTTTTTTTATAGATTTTTTTAGATTGGAAAACGTTTCAAAGATATAGTATACTTTATTGTAAGTTAGCCATTTATTGGTATAGGCTTTAAGCTGGAAAGGATGGGGACAAATGAAGAAGAAATATATGATTATAGGCGTTGCAGTTCTAATTTTAT
>JAAYEU010000180.1 GCA_012728595.1 Tissierellia bacterium | reverse complement strand
TTACTGCTCCGCTTAAATGGCTGAATTTATACTTGTCCACATCTTCTTTGAAGAATAATTCCATCCATGGCCAGGTGATAAATTCCATACTCATAGAGTGAATTTCACAGGCTTCCAAGGTCGGAAAGCTATACTCTGGTACTTCATAATCCCTACTCAAGTAAGATTGGAAGGCATGGCCTGCCTCATGGGTTAAAACGTCTATATCTCCTCTGGTTCCATTGAAGTTGGAAAATATGAAGGGGGACTTATAATCGGGTATATAGGTACAATAACCACCGCTCATCTTACCCTTCTTGCTGACTAAATCCAACAACTCCCTTTCCACCATGAAGGTGAAGAATTCATCCGTCTCCTCGGATAATTCCTTATACATCTTCCTGCCATTTTCTAAAATCCAAGCTGGATCCCCTTTAGGAACAGCATTTCCTGTTAGGAATTCCAAGGGCTCATCATAATAGGTTAATCTGTCTAGGCCTAGTCTTTTTCTTTGTCTTTCTTTTAGTTCTACCACTATTGGTACTAAATCCTCATATACCTGTTTTCTGTAGTTGGCAACCATTTCTGGATTATAATCGGACCTGGCCATGCGGGCATATCCTAACTCAACAAAGTTTTCATAGCCTAGTTTTCTGGCCATTTCGGTCCTTACCTTTACCAGCTCATCGTATATCCTATCAAACTCAGCTTCATTTTCTACAAAGAAGCTAGTATAGGCCTCATAGGCTGCCTTTCTAGTTTTCCTGTCCTTAGATTGGATGAAGGGCATCATCTGGCTAAGATTTCTCTTTTCTCCTTCAAATTCTATTTCGGCAGAGGCAATCAGCTTATCATACTGGGTTATCAATTTGTTTTCCTTTACTAAATCCTCCATTATCTCCTCGGAGAAGGTCTTAAGCTTTAATTCTGCCAGGGTAAAAATCTGTTTTCCCCAAGCCTTTTCCAATTCAGCCCTAAACTTTGAATTTACCAAACTCTTGTAGAATTCAGTTACTATCTTTTCATATAAGGGCATATTTTCGTCGAAGAAATCCTTCTCCTTTGAATAGAATTCATCTTGAGTATTTATGGAATGACGAATGAAGGCAAGATTGCTCATGGTCTCCACATTGGACCTAAGCTTATTGATGGTGGCCATTATTTGGTTTTGTTCCTCGAAGCTTTCTGCCCTATCAAATTTTTCAAGGAGCTCTTTAAATTCTTTTTCCAAGGCTACAAAATCAGGCCGCTTATACTCATAATCCTTGAATTTTAACATCAAATCCCTCCTATATGATTTATATACAAGGCCCCATTTAAGAGACCTTTTTATCTTCCTTATTAAGGATTCCGATTCCCAGCACTACTGCCAACAATCCCAGGACAAGGTTTATGGTAAAATATTCTCCCTCTATCAGGAGCACAGAGAATATGGAACCAAAGATAGGGATGAATAGCCTGTATATGCTGACCTTGCCAGGAGAATTATACCTAAGTACCATGTACCATAATGTAAAGGCAGCAGCTGATATGAAGGCGGCATATAGCAATAAGGATACACTTGCTGGGTTAAAGTTTATGCTCCCTCCCCTTAATCCTATCTTTCCAACTAATAGTAACAGTAAAGAGCCTGTTAACATCTGCCCTCCAGAACTTAAGAAGGGGCTAATGTCCCTAGGCATACTCTTAACATAGATGGTTGCAAGAGCGCTTAAGAGGGAGGACATAAGTAAAAAGCCTTCCCCTGTAATCTTAAAGTTTAAATCGAAATCCTTCCCTAGGTTTATAATTACCACACCAGCAAATCCAAGGAGCAGGCTTAGGCTACGCTTTAAATCCAGCCTATCCTCTTCAAAGAGAAAATGGGCCATAATAACTACAAAGAAGGTGCTACCCGATTGGAGTATGGCGCTTTTGATCCCACTTGTATTGGCTACCCCAATATAAAAAAAGAAATACTGCAAGGAGGTTTGGAGTAGGCCTAAGATTATTATGGGCTTAATATGGTGGGATTTTAAAACTGGATTTTTCTTAAATATTATCCTGTGGATTATAAAAACCATGATTGATGCTATGAAAAACCTCAATCCAGCAAAATAGATTTTCCCAAAGATATCGGCTGCTTCAATTTCAAATAACTCATAACCTATTTTTACTACGGGAAAAGCACTCCCCCATAAGGCCATACAGATTAATGAGATTATTATTATGTTTACTTTCTTAGTAAAAAACCTTTCCATTGCTATCTCCTTCCTGTGTCCAATATTGTGTCCAATAAGGTATACCCATTTTTCTACATATTAATTGTACCATTAGTTGATTTTTTATTCCATAAATAAAGGGCGACCAAAGTCGCCCTTTGTTAATTTGGTAAATCCTTTAATCTAGTTTTGACCTTATCCTTTTCCCAAGCATGTAATACCAAGGCTAATCCTATTACCCCATAGGCTACAAAGGCCCTAAAGTATTCTCCTATTTGGGCATTTCCTAATAGGTTCTGGCCTGCTAGTGGGGATATAACGAATAGGAAGTGGAATAAGAAAGTTCCTATCAAGGCCTCCTTCCAAGAAGCCCTATCTATGGTAGCCCCACCTACTAGTAAGGATGCCACAGCAAATAACCCTACCTGTTCATGGCTGGCATAGGTCTGCATGGTTCCAATATTCTGTAGAAATATTATCTGCCCCCAAGCGGCCAATACGGTGGATATTATAACTGAAATGATCCTAGTCCTTCTTACATTGATCCCAGAAACCCTGGCAATCTCCAAATCCTGCCCTACTGCCCTCATATCCTGGCCTAATTTAGTCTTTAATAGAAAGTTTAGCAAAAGGAAGAAGAGAAATAACACCAAATAAGTTGTTATGGGGTATTTCCCTAAACTTTTAAACAGCCCAATATCTATCTTATGGAAGGGGATAAGATAGTCTAGGGAGTACTTGATATTGGCTAAGTCCACCGTGTTTTTTATCCCTATTCCAGAGGCAAGGAGCAATTCCTTATTCCTAATAGGTATTATGGTCCCTGCAAACAATAGGAATACCAGCTGATAGATTCCATTAGCAAAGAAACCCAATACCATGCTGGTAATCATCTCCTTCCCCCTGGCCTTGTCAAGTATTCTACCTACCAGGTAGCCAAATAGGATGGCAAAAGGGGTGGATAGGATTATACTCAATATAAAGCCCTTAAAACCACCGATGGTATAGTTGGTTATTATAATCAAGGCAATCTGTCCTGCTATAGCCCCCAAGGTTATGGCAAAGTTTAAGCCTAGACCTGTAATTACGGGTAGTATCAATGACATCACCAGCAGCAGGTTCCTCGAAAGCCTTATTACCATTTCATTTAACAAAAATCCAAAGGGTAGACCCGTAAAGAAAGAACCTACTATACATATGATTAAAAATATAATGGGTACTATCATGCCAACTCCTCCTCCCTAGTCAGGGCATATAGTATTATGCCGTTACTCACGATTATCCTAATAACCTCCGACATACTTCCTTCTGCTATCACATTTATGACCGGCAAGGCTACCACCAATAGGGATTGAAAAAGGATTGTTCCCATTATTACATGGAATATATTGGCCCTTTTAATACTGGCTCCCCCTATTAGTATGGCAGCCGCAGCTGGCATGGCAGAATATAGAGGTGCATTATAGAGCTGTAAAAAACCAAAGGCCTGGCTGTAGACTATTATTCCGATGCTGGCCAAAATGGTAGACATAATAGTCCCCTTAATCCTCTCCCTATCCACATCTATGCCGTTTGAAAGAGCAAATTTTTCATTGCTTCCTGCCACTATCATGGATAGTCCCTTATTGCTCCTTGAATACAGCCATATTACAAAGGCAAATACTGCAAAGAATAACATAAGTCCCGTTGGAATCCTTATGCTGCCAATATTAAAAGCTAAAAAGTCGTTTAATACATGGCGGATAGAGGATTCTAAAGATACGGTTACCCTTAACCCACTACCCCCATAGGCCCATATGAGCTCTGGGCTTTTAAAGGGGGCTAAAAGCCAAAAGATACACATAAAGGATACCACCGAATATCCAACATAGTTTCCAACTGTCATCTCCTGACCCTTTACCCGATTTAACATCTTACCATAGAAAAAACCAGTTATTCCAGCTAAGGGGGCAGCAATAAGGATGGAGGCAAACAAACCCACAAAGCCTGTAAGCTGGAATTCAACACTTATCAAGGCCCCAATTAGTCCGCAGATAATCCCTAGGGGGATGTTGAAATTAAGACCTATCCCCGACTGGATTCCAGGCACCATACTAAGGACCAAAATAGCATTCATTCCAAACCGGACCAATATATCGGTTATAAGTCCCGATAAGGGGATATCCAGATAGATTGCAAAAATCATCAGTAATATCAGGAATAAGATGATTATAAAGCGTGGAATACCCAATCTATAGATAAAACCCTTCAATTAATTCACCACCTTTTCAATAGCTTTTCCAGCCATTAGAAGGCCAAAATGCTCATCGGAAGCGTCGGGAGGTAGAATCCCTGCCACCTTGCCATCATATATAATGGCAATCCTATCAGATATCTGACGGAGTTCTCCCAGTTCGCTGGAGGTAATTACAATCGTTACCCCATATTCCCTATTGAGTTTAACCAGAGTATCCAATACTAACTTCTTTGCCCCAATATCGATTCCCCTAGTAGGCTCCGATACTAGGAGTAAATCTGGTTTTAGGGTTAAGGCTCTAGCTATACACACCTTCTGCTGATTCCCTCCGCTAAGGCTTCTGGTCTTCTGTCTTGGGCTAATACACCTTATGTCCAATTCCTCAATCATCCTATTGGCATGTTCCCTTACCGCCTTATTGTCTATAAGCTTAAGAGGGCCAAATTTTAAGAGGAATTTCTCCTGCACCTCTAGACTCGAAAAGGCGATATTAAATTCTATGGAATCGTCTAATAGTAAGCCTACTCCCCTCCTATCTTCTGACAGGAAGGCTATGGAGGACTTTAAGGCTTCCCTTGGATTATTTAAAGAGAGTTCCTTCCCATCTTTTATGATGATACCGCTGCTTTCATACAGACCCATTATGCCATTGGCAATCCCAATTTTACCCTGGCCTGCCAAACCGCCAATACCTAGTATTTCCCCTCTTCTTACCTTAAGCCTTAATCCCTTAACTTCCTCCCCCGGCATGTTGACCTTCAAATCCTTTATTTCAAGGATGTTTTCCTCCCCTATATGGCGACTTTCTTCTTTAGCCTTGGAAAAATCGATTGGCCTACCTACCATAAGTCTAGCTATTTCATTTAAACTTATCTCCTTAGTTTCAACGGTTTTAACCACCTCTCCATCCCTCAAGATGGTGATTCGGTCTGTAACTTCTTTTACCTCATCTAGCCTGTGGGATATAAACAGGATGGATATCCCTTCTTGGGCTAATCTCCTTGTGACCTTTAAAAAGCGTGCTGCCTCGGCTTCCGTTAAAACGGCTGTAGGCTCGTCTAATATTAGAAGTTTTAATTTTTCCTTATCGATTTCCCTGGCTATTTCAATAAACTGCATATGCCCTACGGGTAAGCCTGCTACGGGCAAAAATTCATCTATGGCCATATCAAGCTTTTTTAGGGCTTTTTTAGCATCCCCTGCCAT
>JAAYEU010000003.1 GCA_012728595.1 Tissierellia bacterium | reverse complement strand
ATTAGGGGTGTAAACTTGTGTTAAATAAAAATTCTCAAATTCTAAAGTAATTATCCTACCCTCATAATCCATGGTGTCTGGCGCACCAATTTTAGGAAAGGTAACTGTTGGTGATAAATAATTTTTATATAAAAACATGGTGCCGGCATAACCCTTACGAGCTGGCTCTACTGAAGAATTCCAAACAATTTCATAGTCGGGAAACATATCACTCAATATTTGTTGATGTTTCTTTGTTGGACCAGAACTTGGTAGCTTTGTTTCTTGTAAAGCAATAACCTCTGGATCATGCTCTATAATAGTTTCTAATACATCTCGAGATAATAAAGCTCTTCTTGAAGTCCCCGTTAAGGCAGCATTTAATGAATCAATATTCCAAGAAATAAATATCAACTGTCTTCCCCCTTCTTTTCTTTTTACATGGCTAATTTAAGCTATTTTCCTTAGTAAATTATTATAGTAATATTTTATAAGAAACTTCACTCCAGCTCAAGGCTTGTCAGGATGAGAGTAATATTGATTTGCTGACATTTTTGCAAGAAGGGCAGTTTGATAGCCTGAGCCTGTGCCAATTTCAAGAACCCTGCTTTCCTTTTTAGGGGCCAGTAGTCGTGTCATTTCTGATACAAGGCTAGGCTGGGAGATAGTTTGTCCGTAGCCTATAGGCAAGGGTTGATCTAGGTGTGCAAATCTTTTCATATTCCTTTCAAAAAAGTATGAACGGTCTAATGAGCGAAAATATCTTTTAAGTTCATAATAATCCATATATTTCACTCCAAATCAGTTATAGAAAAAGGACAACTTAAGCCAGTTGCCCTTCTTCTACTACCTTCTCCTTCATCTTATCTATAAGCTCTAATACCCTAGCCTCTATTTTTTTAAGATCATCTTCCCTAGGAGTCCCTTCAAACTCCACGGATTCAATCAAATCCCACTGCATCTTATTTCTTTCCATTATTTCATGAAGCTCCCTTTCTGCACCGCCAGACCAGCCATAAGACCCGAACCTAAATGCTAGCTTACCAGTAATTCTCTTCCTACCAAGTTCATTTAAAGCAGTTGCAATTGGTGGGAATAGTTTATATTCATAAGTAGGTGCTGCTATAACTATACCAGCAGATCTAAAAACGGTTGCTATCATCTCACTAATAGTTTCTTTTGGCATTTCAATCTTGTTGTATTTTACCCCTTCTCTTTGGAGTATTTTTTCAATATATTCGACTGCCTTTGCAGTCATTCCATACATGGAACCCCACAATATAGTAACTTCATCCTTGCCTGCCCCTTTAGCGTAAAGGGAAAATCTATAGTAATCATCTATAATCTTTTCAGGGTTCTTTCTATAAACCGGACCGTGCCCAGGCGCTATAATGTTTATTTCAAATGTCTTAGCTTTCTCAATTGCCTTCCTGACACTTGGAGTATAAGTTGTCAATATATTGGAATAATACCTAATCCCTTCAAGCTCAAAAAAGTCTATCTCTTCAGGGGTTAGTTCATCATCAAAATAATGATCTGTCATAACTCCAAAGGCTCCAAACATATCACAGGAGAAAAGGGTTTTTGTGCTTCTTTCGTAGGTATACATGGTTTCTGGCCAGTGTACATTTGGTACTGGATGAAAAGACAAGACTTTCCCCTTACCAAGGTCTAAAGTATCCCCTTCCTTAACAATTCTTACATTATCTCTGCCATAAAAAGACTCCACCATCCTTGCAGCTTTGTCAGTACAAACTATCGTAATGTCATCTTTGATTTTTTTGAAATTTGAAATCCAACCAGAATGATCTGGCTCCATATGATTAAGAACCAAATAATCAACTTCTTTTGGATCGATGCCAATTTCCTCTAAATTTTTGTAAAGGGTTTCGGGTACTCCATCCCAGCCAATTACACCATCAATTAAAGCAGTTTTTTCTCCCTGCACTAGATAGGAATTGAGAGTAACTCCATTTCTAATCTCCCAAATCCCCTCAAATAATATGTCCTCAACATTTAAAGTAAGCATATATATTCCGTCTGCAATCTTTAAGGTCTTCATAGCCTGTTCCTCCTTTATATGTTCTCAGTTAATATATAATACTGTGGTAATGTATTGAAAATTCTTTATATTTCAATTCCATTATATAATGTAGGAGGTGGATTTTCCATAATAAATGATTCCGGCAATGCTTAATCCTAATGATTTTAGTATTATTTATGGGCTAGCTTGGCCAAGTTTCCCAAACTTTTAACATTTTCTTTCATTACAACAAAGGCAATTCCAACCTTAATCTTATGTTGGCTTTTCTCATTTAGGGATTTTAGGAGCTTAAAATTTTCAATAACACTCGTATAATCTGCCCCTTTCCTAATATTTTCAAACTGGATTAACCCACTAATTTTGAACAAAAACTCACTAATGCTTTCCAATGCACTAATATTACTTTTAATTCCTTTGATTTTCATTTTGTCCTCAATGAGGATACATAAATATTTACTACTAACGACTCTGCTGTACCTTCCAAAGTCTTTTTATAAAATTCTAATGGAGATATGTATCCTAAAGAGCCATGGAGTCTCTTTTTGTTATAAAATTTTATATAATTAGATCCAAGGGTTAGTAAATTCTCTTTCTTTGACTCCCTAACCTACCTAGTAACTATACCTGGAACTAAATCGTACCTCCTACTTGTATTTATTGTACTATATTAGTGTGGGATTGTCCAAATTTGTTAGGGGGCTTAATAGTACTTATTATTGTTATATCACACATTATGATAAACCCAATGTTTAAAAGTAAAAAGAAAAAGATAAAATCGCCTTAACCATTAATATGTTCGTAATTACGGCAATTTTTATCAGTTTGTCATATTTATAATGGTTATTAATTTAATTAATAAGTACTAAAAACATCTATTCCTTATTTAGAATTTGTTTTTCTAAATAAGGAATAGATAAAATATAATATATATTAAGAATTATGGTAAGTTTTAAAAATGAGGTGATTATAATTAGCTTAGAAGGTAAAGTTATTGAAGTTAGTGTTCCACTTGGAATGATTTTATCAAGTTATATTGCAATTGCTTTAAAGATATTAATAATTATAATCTTAATAAAGTTGTTAAAAAAATCAATATAAAGAGAGAAGAATTTATATATATCTTTAGAACCTGAGCCGAACAGGTTTTTTTATTCAAAATTAATCTAGAAAATGGTTTCACCTGCAGACTTGTTTGCAGATGTGGTAGGTATAAATCTCAGATTCAAAAATAGTGGATTCTATATTATTTGAGCTAATTAAATTTGTAAAAATGCAAGTCTCACTTAACTGTAAAATACAGTTGTAAGTGGTAAAATAAAATCATGAGATTTCGGAAAATAAGAATCCTGAAAATTTTCCAGTTGTATATAAAACAAATCTACTTTCCTGTCGCTAGACTCATGAGCTGCAAAATTTTGCCATGTTCAATATTTTACCATAAGCAATATTTTAATTCTATATAAAGCTCCTCTTTTATCTAATAATGCATAATATCAATTACTGATGTATCAAACTCAAAGGATAAACTCTCTAATTTGAACCAAAGATCAGATTCCTCCATAAGTATAGACATTCTTACCCAGCCTTCCTGGCGTTCTAATATTACCCCTACCCCACTTTGGATCCCTTTTTCATTCCCATCAACTCCATCATAACTCATTACATTATTAACAATCGCCTGATTAGCATTATCTCTAAAAAGTGATTTATCATAACTTAGTTTGCTTTTCTCAATTGTACCCCGGATACGTGGAATATCACCGAATGCTTGAACAATTCTACACTCATTATTGCGTTCTTCAATTACTATTACCATGTCATTTTTATTCAGTGAAAACTCCTGATTTTCTAATTTTTGATATACAGGATTATTATTTGAATCTACTGTGATCACATATGGATCTTTCAAAATTACATCTTCAGTAATTATCGCTACCTGCCCTTTATATTCAGCTAATTGATTATTAGGCTGTTCTTGTTGATTCATCACCTCTGGTAACTCGGAATTTTCATCATGAGAATCTCGTTCAGTACAACTCACAATTAAAAAAGTTGTTAAAGCCATTATTACAATACAAAATATTAATTTTTTCATAACATCACCTCTTATTAATTGAGTAAATTTCATAATTTAAAAACGTTGATTTTACTAATTTCTACGATAACAAAAAAGGATTTCACCCCATTAATATCGAATATGTTAAGTGGCACCAAAACAAAAAACGATGGGGGTGAAATCACTTAACATGT
>JAAYEU010000179.1 GCA_012728595.1 Tissierellia bacterium | reverse complement strand
TGTTACTAGGGCTTATATTCTCCCCGTTTTTCAAAGAACGATTACTCATCCATTCACGCTCCTCTGTATAATAATGATAGTAAGCTTATGATAATAAATTAAAACTTAAAATTAATAATGCCAGCTTGTTTAAGTTTTCTGCACCTACTATTATACATTATTTTTTAACAAATACCTATTTTTTAAATATTTTAATAATTGAAGGGCCTTAGCAACAAAACTTGACACTTGACATTCTTATGTCAATATAATAAGATTTCCTTTGAGTAGGCTTGTGGCTAGATGGCTGATAATAAGTAGGAGGTAGGATTATGAAGGCTGATACTATGATATCGGAAGAAAGTTTGAAGGCTATACTTAAACTCCAACAAAATGAGGTAACTGAACAGGCTATCTATATGAACTTAGCTAAGAGGGTTAAAAAACAGTCGGATAGGGAAATGCTTGAGCGCATCGGAAGAGAAGAGGGGATGCACAGCAAACTTTGGAGCAAATATACCAAAAGGGAGCTAAAGCCCCAAAAGCTTAAGGTCTTTATCTATTCCTTTTTAAGCATAATTCTAGGATATACCTTCGTCATCAAGCTGATGGAAAAGGGAGAAGTGGTATCTAAAAACAGCTACGCCCTACTGGCTGAAGAAGTTCCTGAAGCCCATAGGGTCTATCTAGATGAACAAAGGCATGAAGAAACCCTGATAGATATGCTGGATGAAGATAGGCTCCAGTATGTTGGATCCATGGTTTTAGGCTTAAACGATGCCTTGGTAGAATTGACGGGGACTCTGGCAGGACTAAGCTTTGCCTTGCAAAACAATAAGATAGTTGCCTTATCTGGACTAATTACAGGCATATCGGCAACCCTATCTATGGCATCGTCTGAATATCTATCGGCCCGTTCTGAAGGAAATAACGATGCAAAAAAATCCGCCCTGTATACTGGAGTCATGTATATAATTGCAGTAATACTCCTAGTACTACCCTATCTAATATTCCCAGTCCATAAATATGTTCATGCCTTAATTACCATGTTGATAATAGTGGTATTAACCATACTGGCCTTTACCTATTATATATCGGTAGCAAAGGATTTGCCCTTTAAGAAGAGGTTTTTAGAGATGGCTACCATAAGCCTTTCTGTGGCAACATTATCCTTTATAGTTGGCTTCTTAGTAAAGAAACTCCTTGGTATAGACATTTAATGGGATGGAGTACCATCCCATTAAGTATTTATTTTCCTTTTTAGCCTGTTTACCTCCATTATTTTATTATTTATATAGTCATAGCCCTTGGGGCCATGGGGTATTAGACAGTTGGTACAGTCCTTTATGCCCTTGTTGTCAAAGTGATTGCCACCACATTCTTGTAAAAAATATAGTGGGCAATAGCAAAAGAGACAATTAAAATTTTCCTCATCCTTTACCCTATGGCAGGGGAAGTATTCGCAATCCAAATTTCTAAAAAACCTATAGGAATGTTTCATTATGATGCCTCCTTATTATTTCTTCTATCTCATCTAAGTTATCATATCCTTCTTCCATTTCTCTACCTATTATAATAGGGGTTATTCCCAACTCTTGACAGGCTTTTATCTTTTCTAGGCTGCCTCCTTCCTGACCGCTATCCTTCATAACTACATAGTCAGCCTGATATTCTTTAAACATAGCCTTGTTAAGCTCTTTTGAAAAGGGGCCTAAAACTGCTACTATGTCCCTTAAGTTTATATTATACTTCCTGCATATTTCTAGGCTTTCTAGGGCTGGAAGTATTCTATAGATAAATCTATTTTCTCCTCGTACCCTTTCAAAGTCCCCAATGTTTTTGGAGCCGGTAGTAAAAAATACCGTTTTCTCCTTCAGTTTAGAAATATAGGCAAAGGCTTCTTGATAATTCTTTAAGTATATGCCCTTGGATTCAGGGATTACCTTCCTTCTAACATATCTTACATAGCCTATACCCTTCTTAGCCGCCACCCTCTTGGCGTTATGGGTAACCATTTTCGCATAGGGATGGGTTAGGTCCACTATAAGGGATACCCGATTTTCAGTAACAAAGTCCAGCATATCCTCATAATCCATTCTGCCAGTAATAAGTTTGGGACTGTGGATAAAGTCCTTGCCACTGTCCGTTGCCAGGCTGACTATAAAATTATCCAAATCCCTTATCCTGCCTATAAGCTTTCTGGATTCAGTGGTCCCTCCTAGTATTCAGATCATCCTTTATAAACCTCCTTTGCTATGGATAGGGTTATTCCATCTCTTCTGATTTTATTAGCTAACAGCTGTCCGCCTAGTAGGTAGGCGGAGGGTTCCGACACCGAGTAGACCCCTATGGTTTCCTTTACAAATTGGGATTTTGAAAACTTATCCTCCACCCTTTTTATTTCCTCTAAGGAAAAAATCTTTAAAGGACAATTGAAGTATTTACAAGCTTCTATTATTCCTGCTTCTTCCCTTTTTACTTCCACAGTCCCTATTGCCTTAATCCCTTTTACTGATAGGTTTAACTGGTCTAAGGTATCTTCAATCAATTCTATTATCCTTTTTCCCTCT
>JAAYEU010000178.1 GCA_012728595.1 Tissierellia bacterium | reverse complement strand
ATAAATAGTAGAGACTCTAAGGCTGGGAAGATTTTTTCTTTAATTCATGAGTATATACATGTATTATTTGAGCAGGAGGATGTGTTTTCTAATAGAGATATAGATGAACTGAAAGGATATGAAAGACGTATAAATAGTATAACAGCAGAATTTTTAATGCCTCAAGAACATATAAGCCGTTTTTGGCAAAAAGATAAGAACATATTGGACCAGTTAAACGAATTAAGTAAGGATTTTAAAGTAAGTAAATTAGCTTTAGTAATAAAACTAAAAGATATGAATCTAGTAGATAGCGAAATTGTAGAACAAGTAAAAAGAGATTCTGTTCAAAACTTTGAGTCCAATGAGACCAGCTCTGATGGTGGGAATTTTTATACAACATTAAAAACAAGAATAAGTCCAACATTTGCAAAAGCAGTAATTAGAAATGCGGAAGCAGGTGAAATTAGCTATACTTATGCTTTTAGATTACTAGGCGGAATAAAAGGGAAAACCTACGAACAACTAAAAGAGAGTTTGTTGTATTATGAATAAAAAATATGCATTAGATGCCAATATCTTGATAAGTTGTAATAGGAGTTACTATCCCTTTGATATAGCGCCTAGTTTCTGGAACCAACTTAAAGAAAAAGGCCGCAATAAAGTTGTTCTTATAGATAAGATCAGAGATGAAATATATGAAAATGAGGATGAATTATCTAATTGGCTTGAAACAGCTGAAAAATATTTTATTATTAGAGCTTCTTCAGATGAAAATATTTTATCCAATTATACTAGAATAATTAATTTTATTCAATCAAGTGAACAGTATAAAGCATCAGCAAAGGCTGAGTTTGCGAGCGTAGCAGACTCATGGTTATGTGCCCATGCATTGGCGTATGGATATATAATAGTTACACAAGAGAAATATGAGCCTAATATTAAAAAACAAGTTAAAATACCTAACGTATGTGAAGCCTTTAATATAAAATATATTAACCTCCTGCAATTCATGAGAGAAATAGGGATTAGATTTGATTAATTTAATAATATATATAATGATCATAGAAAGATGAAAAAATTAAGTGTGGCAGCAATGGTTATAATTATAGCTTTCACTGCTGTCTTTCTTTTTTAATGTCATTTATACTTAGCTAAACCTAAGGATTATATGAAAATATAATTTAATAATATGGCCATTATGATTAATTTAGATGTGATGCTAGCTAAGAGAAATTTGTAGGGGTTTGGACTGTTCGCCAGGAGATATTTTAGAATATAGAAGGGATGAAGAAGTTTGAATATAGATAGGAGCAATATGTTATGGGACTAACTTCACTTATTTTTATAGGAATAGCTTTTGTTATACTGCTTATGTTGCTATTTTTATTCAAAGGGAACGTAAAATATAAAAGTGCCTATTTGGTTCATAATATGCATTTTTGTAATTATTTCTGCTTTTAGAGAATATGGTAATAATTTTGTTATTGCTATTTTAAACGCTGGATTGTCAGTTATTAGCTTAATAATAGGATTTCTTTTGTTTTTGATAGGAAGCATGTAAATTGTACTATTTTGTATTACTTACATATAGCTGCAGTTAAAGTTTTCTATTTTTTTATAGATATAATATAGATGCAGTTGTGCACACTCTCATATTATGGTAAAATTTGAGACAATAAGCTAGTAGTACTAAGTGTTGGCTGTGTTAAACGGTAATGATCAAAAGATACGGAGTATGGATAGAAAATTTACTACGGGAGGATAAAAGATGGCTTATAAAAGTGATATTGAGATCGCTCAAAGTGTTGAAATGGAGCCTATTGAGGAGATAGCTGCCAAACTTGGCATCGGAGAGGATCATTTGGAGCTCTATGGGAAGTATAAGGCTAAGGTAGACTACAATATCT
>JAAYEU010000177.1 GCA_012728595.1 Tissierellia bacterium | reverse complement strand
GTGCGCATGTGGAGTGCGTGGTAGAGATACAAAAAGTATAATCTTTGAGATAGCTCGATTTTACAAGGTTTCCGACGGTTTCCAGTTTGTTAATAACGGACCTGATTTTCGAAATAAAAAGCCTATTTCTGAGCTGGAGATAGGAATAGCTGTTCGGATATGGTGTAAGTAGACACGAAAATATTACTACGAATACATAACCCGCTTTGAATGAAGCGGGATTTTTATTATCAATGATTAGTTATTAGATATTTGAGAATGTTAGATTAATAGGGATTGTTAAATACTGATTTTGTACAAATATATTGAAGAAGCATTATTATTTAGTGATACAACAAAATAAGCAGTAATACAGAATAAAACATCAAAAAATATGAATATGCTTAAGTCATTATATGAGTAATAAAATGAAAGTCTTGTTTGCCTATAATAATAGGGCATCTTTTGCTATAATAATATTTAAATAGGAAATAAAATAAATGAAGGAATCTTCCATTATCGGAGAATAGAAAATATTATATATAAATGAAGAAGTACATAGTTATAAATTGTTCTAAAATGTGGTTTGATTCCTCCAAGAATTTTAGTGAGTTGATGAGAGACAAAAGCCTTATAATAGAGAATTAATAAAATGCATGTATATGTCTAGTTGGTTTATTTACTACTTTGATAGAGCACTAAGAATATGATCAATATATGAAAAATACATATGATAAAACAAGTGTAAAATATATTGAGAAAAGGGGGATATGATGAATACTATAAAAAAAATAGAGAATTTAATAACTAAATTTAATTATAATATCAATTACTATAAAAGTGATAAATATAATGAGAGTTCATGTAGATTAGAATTTATTGATATTTTATTAAAATGCTTAGGGTGGGATGTTTCAAATGAATCAGGAAAACCACCTCAGTTAAGAGAAGTAATAGTAGAAGATTATAATATAGAAACTGGTAGGCCAGATTATTCAATGAGATTAAGTGGGATTTCAAAGTTTTTTGTAGAAGCAAAAAAACCAGCTATAGATGTTACAAGTCATGTACCTTCAATTTTTCAAGCTAGGAGTTACGGATGGTCAGCTAAGCATAAAATTGTAGTACTTACAAACTTTGAATATATATTAATTTATGATGCATCTGTAATGCCACAGCCAGATGATAACCCTGATGTAGCTTTAATTAAGAAATATCATTATACTGAATATGTGAAAAAATTTAACGAGATTTCAATGTTAATTTCTAAAACATTTGTTTATTCAGGAGAATTTGATAAGAATTTTCCTGAAATTACTGGTCAAAACAAACAAGTAGATGTAGTATTTCTTAATCAAATTAATGAGTGGAGATTGAAACTTGGGCAATACTTGTATGATAAGGGGTATGATATTGATATTGTTAACGATGTAACTCAAGACTTTATTAACCAAATAATTTTCATTAGGATTTGTGAAGATAGAAATCTACCTGTTTATAGAAAATTAATTGAAACCATAAATGATATAAATAAAATTAAGAAAGAACTTAATAAATTATTTATTCAAGCAGAAAGACGATATAATTCAGGTCTTTTTACAGGTGATTATATTATATTTGATCTCGAAAACAATATAATATTAGATATTATAGAGAAATTATACTATCCTAAAAGTCCTTATGTGTTTAATCTTATTGAATCAAACTTACTGGGGCAAATATACGAGATGTTTTTGGTACAGCGTCTAAGTGTAGATGATTCTGAAAGAATTATACTTAAAGAAAAAAAAGAAAATAGGAACAGGTCTATAGTAACTACTCCTATTGAAATTGTAAAATATATTGTTAAAAAGAGTTTAAGTTCTCTTATTAATGGGAAAACACCATCAGAAATTAAAAAGCTTAAAATAGCAGATATTGCATGTGGGTCAGGGATATTCCAGCGGTGGATCTCCTTATCCGAACAGGCGGTGAAAAGAGGCTTTCAAACTTCATGCTGCTGCAATCGGCCTATGCGGAGCTTGAATTTCTCGATGATTACTGGCCGGATTTCAGCGACGCGCGCTATATAGACGCGCTCAGGGATTATGCCGGGCGCAACAGACGCTTCGGAGG
>JAAYEU010000176.1 GCA_012728595.1 Tissierellia bacterium | reverse complement strand
TAAAATAAGGAGGTAATTGTGTGAAAACGGATGTTCAAATTGCTCAAGAAGCCAAAATGCTTCCTATTAGTGAGGTAGCAGAAAAGTTGGGGTTGAAAGAAGATGATTTAGTACATTATGGCAAATATAAAGCAAAAGTTGACCTAGACGTGTTGGAAAGGTTAAAAGATAAAGAAGATGGTAAGTTAATATTAGTAACAGCTATAAACCCAACTCCAGCAGGAGAAGGTAAAACTACTGTAAACATCGGTTTAAGCATGGCTTTGAACAAAATAGGAAAAACTGCTATAACTGCTTTAAGAGAGCCATCCTTAGGACCAAGCTTTGGAATTAAAGGTGGGGCGGCTGGTGGCGGATATGCTCAAGTTGTTCCTATGGAAGATATAAACCTACACTTTACTGGAGATTTCCATGCTATAACAACTGCTCATAACTTAATAGCAGCCTTGTTGGATAACCATATCCACCAAGGAAATGAGTTAAATATTGATCCAAGAAGAGTTTTGTGGAAAAGAGTTCTTGATATGAACGATAGGGCCTTAAGAAATATAGTAGTTGGACTTGGTGGAAGGCCTAATGGAGTTCCAAGGGAAGATGGATTCGATATTACGGTAGCCTCAGAAATAATGGCTATATTCTGTTTATCTAAGGACTTAGAAGACTTTAAAGAAAGAGTTGGAAATATACTAGTTGCTTATAAATACGATGGTAGCCCTGTATATGCAAGGGATTTAAATGCTCAAGGTGCTGTAGCTTTATTAATGAAAGATGCTATCAATCCAAACCTTGTTCAAACATTAGAAAATACACCCGCACTAATCCATGGTGGACCTTTTGCAAATATCGCCCATGGGTGTAACTCCATGTTAGCTACTAAATTAGCCCTAAAACTTGCTGACTACACAGTAACCGAGGCAGGCTTTGGTGCTGATTTAGGAGCAGAGAAATTCTTCAATATAAAAGCTAGATTTGGTGACCTAAAGCCAGATGCAGCTGTAATAGTTGCTACTGTAAGGGCCTTGAAACATCATGGTGGAGCTAAGAAGGATGAATTAGGAAACGAAGATTTAGATGCCCTAGCTAAAGGATTTGAAAACTTAGAAAAACATATTGAAAATGTTAATAAATTCGGAGTTCCAGCAGTAGTTGCTATAAATAGATTCCCAACGGATACAGAAGCTGAGTTAGATTACCTAATTAAGAAGACAGAAGAATTAGGTTCAGTAGCCGTATTAACTGAAGTATGGGCTAAGGGTGGAGAAGGTGGAATAGAACTAGCTAAGAAAGTGGTAGAGGTTGTTGAAACTAAACCTTCTAACTTCAAACCTCTATATGACACCAATGAATCCATCAAGGATAAGATCCATAAGATTGCAACTGAAGTCTATGGAGCAGATGGAGTAGAATATACGAAATCCTGTGAGAAGAAGATAAAGCAAATAGAAGAGCTTGGATTAGATAAGATGCCAATCTGTATGGCTAAAACACAATATTCCCTATCTGACGATCCAACCTTATTAGCAAGACCAGAAGGATTTAAGATAACAGTTAGGGACATAAGGATATCTGCTGGTGCTGGTTTCCTAGTTGCACTAACTGGTGAAATTATGACCATGCCAGGATTACCAAAGGTTCCAGCGGCCAATAATATAGATATTCTTGAGAATGGAGAAATCGTAGGATTATTCTAACTTAAAAAAGTCTGGGGATATTTTCTCCAGACTTTTTTAAACAAAACATTGGGTATAAAAGAATAGGGAGGTGATAATGTGGCTGAGTACAATTTTAAGACTAAAAGTCCACAGGTAGATGGATTATTTGAGGCCATATTAAAGCTTGAGACTATTGAGGAATGCTATCGCTTCTTTGAGGATATATGTACAGTTAAGGAAATTCAGTCAATAGCTCAAAGATTAGAGGTAGCAAAGCTATTGACCCTAAAAAATACCTATAGTGAAATAGAAAAAAAGACGGGAGCAAGCACTGCAACCATAAGTAGAATAAATAGGTCTTTAAATTATGGTGTAGACGGGTATAAGATTGTATTTGATAGATTAGATTTGGAAGAAGAAGAGTAGATTTAATAGGGACGGGGAATTTTGTATTTGAAAAATCAATAAAGAAAACAAAAGGATTGAGCCCTATATCTATAGAACTCAATCCTTATTTAATGCCTGTTATTAATCGAATGTCATAACTAGTCTGCTTGTAACTTTACCTTCTTTTAAGCGTTGAAGTCCTTCTGGCACTTCCTCGAAGGATATTTCTTCTGTATCTATACTTACCTTTCCTTCCTTCATCAAATCTAAGATTTCTTTTATGTCTTGTGGTGTTCCCCCTACAGAGCCTATAATACTAGCTTCTTTTAAGATTAGGCTGCTTGTATTGATAGTGGTTTCTAAGCTTGCCATACCTACCACTACTACTTTGCCTCCTGGTGCCACAGCTTCTAGTGCTTCAGCTGTTGTTTTATTTGCACCAGCAAAATCAATTATTACTTCAAGGCCTTCATCTTTAAATTCTAATATGCTTTCTGCAGCCTTATAGGCACCAGCCTTTAAAGCCTTTTCACGAGCTGATTCTTTTCTAGAAGCTACATAAACTTGTGCTCCCTTTTCTATGGCAAATTGATTTCCAAGGGTTCCAAGTCCGCCTATGCCGATTATTCCTACTTTTGTTCCTTCTTTTACGCCACCTTGGCCTACTACCGCATGATATGAGGTCATTCCTGCATCTGTAGCTGCAGCTGCTTGGATAAAATCTACTTCATCGGGTATAGGTATTAAATATTCCGCTGGTGCAGTAGTATGGGTTGCATAGCCTCCATCACGGCCGTATCCAGGACCATCTCCGTCAGGTTGCATTGGACACACTGCCACCCTGTCACCAACTTTAAAGCCTTCAACTCCCTCTCCAACCTCTGTTATAACTCCAGAAATTTCATGTCCCATGATAACAGGGAATACTTGAATAATATCCATCCAGCCTGGGTCTTCTAAAGCACCAACATCGCTATGGCATAGTCCGCAGGCCTTAACTTCAATCACCACATAACCTGGTTTTGCCTTTGGGATATCCTTCTCAACTAGTACTAATGGTTCATGAGTTTTTGTGAATTGCCAACCTTTCATTTTTCCGCTCATTAAAATCTCCTCCCTTCCTCTCATTGTTAATTGTATGTCAAGTCTCTATTAAATTCCACCGATAAAGTTGTGAGATTGTTAATTAACAAATTATCATATTTAGCATAGAATATAAGAGGGACGGTAGTTTGTAGGCGAATTTATTCCACAAATAACCGTCCCTCATACCTACTCAATATAATTAACTAGTCTTCCTATCTTCTCTATATAACATTCCACCACATCTCCAGCTTTCAAAAATTTTGGTGGGTCAAAGCCCATACCTACTCCGGCAGGTGTACCTGTAAGTATTATATCTCCTGCCCTTAGGGTTAGACCTTTAGATAGGTCTGATATTATATAAGGGATATCGAATATCAATTCTCTAGTATTTGATTTTTGTCTTAATTCACCATTTACCTTGCAACTTATGTCCAACTCAACAGGAAGGCCTATCTGAGACTTATGTACAATATAGGGTCCAACTGGCAGAAAGGTGTCTAAACTTTTTCCCTTATGCCATTGACTATGCTTCTTTTGAATATCCCTGGCTGTTATATCGTTGGCAATGGTGTAGCCAAATATGTATTCTTCTGCTTTTTCTCTAGGTATATCTTTTCCATCTTTGCCAATTACAATTGCAAGTTCCACCTCATAATCAATTTTTTCAGTATATTCTTTGGGAATTTTAACCTTATCCATATGGCCTATACATGGATCGGCTACTTTGGTGAAATAAATGGGAAAATCCGGGATAGCCTTACTTCCGCTAGGGAGGCTTTTTACTTCCATGGCATGTTCCCTGTAGTTTTTGCCTAGGCAAAATACATTTCTTCTTGGGTAGGGAATAGGAGCAGTAACTTTAACATGATCGTAAGGAATGTTTTCAATATCTTCCTTGGATAGAATGCTCTCTAAGTCCTGAATCAGAGAATCAGAATAGATTCTAATGAAGTCCAAGAGGGTTTCTGGCCTTTTCTTGTCTAGATGCTTTAGGAGGTTAGCTATGGGAACTATTGAGTCCTTATCCACTATTCCATAATCTTCTTTGCCATCATAAATATAGGATAAAAACTTCATAAAAAACCCCTTTCTATTTAATCTTACCCTTATTTTAACATGATGAGATATAAAAGGGGCGGAATTTTCCACCAATTTGGTGCCGAAATTCCACCCTTCTTGTTTAAAATACATATTCAGGTAAGCAATTATACCAGTGGACATAGGTTTCATTGTTCAATATAATTCTATCGGAATAAGGAAGCATGTCAGTCCATAGTTTATCATAGCCTTTTTGGTATCTCCAATTAAATCTATTGAAGCGTTTAAAAAGTACAACTTGCCCTTCAGTATTAATATAATTTTCAACTATTTCTCCATGGCTATTGAAATAAATTTGCCTAATAGTATCATACTTTTTATTGCCAATTATAACTTCGTATCTGCCTACGATATCAGAATTATGAATATCTATATCTTCTTTAAAAAGCTCACCTCTATCATTACATTTAATAGCGCCAGTTTTTCTTTGTAAAAGCTCAAAACCACAGTTGTTTTCACCATAGCCCCAAAAATTTAGAAAATCTTCATCCAAAAATGTGGACATTTTTTTACCCCACCTTCATTATATACGGCAGCAACTGTTTGTAAATGGGTATCGGTTAGCCTTTCAAACATAGTAAACTTATATCTTGTTCCATTTTTATTAACGTCTTCCTCTATTTCTACACACTCGATTCCGTGGATTATTACTTTTCCTACTACTTTTACTTTGGTTTCACTGGTCTTTTTCATTATCGGATAATTGGTGAAATCATAGGTTGCAAAGCTTACCCTTTCGCCTAAACGAGGTATAATGAAACATCCTATATCCTGCTGGCATTTTACCTCGAATTCCTTTAAGTTAGATTTAGTAATTACTACTTCGGGCATAAGCTCTGGAAATTTTAATTCTTTCATAATGGATTCCCCTTTCATTATTGGTGGATATGGATATAATTCTTTAAAATGTTTTCTAGCCTTGAATAGCCTGCTTTTTAATTTAAACTGCCTTCACCTTAATAGACGGAGAATCCCCTATCCTTTTGAATTAGAGTTCAGATATACAATGTGGGCATTTTGTGGCTTCAATATGAATTTCAGAATAGCAATAGGGACATTTCTTCGTAGTGGGAGCTTTAGCTATAGTAGGTTTTCGTAATCTATTAATCCATCTAACGATTATGAATACAAGGAAGGCCATTATTAAGAAATTCAATACCCCAGAAATAAATGAGCCATAGTTTAGTGTAGCCACTCCTGCATCTTTAGCAGCTTGTAAGGATTCGTACTTATTACCATCTAAGGCTACGAAAAGATTACTGAAATCAATTTTTCCTGTAAATATGCTAAGTGTCGGCATTATTACATCGTTAACCAAGGAATTTACTATACCATTAAAAGCACCACCGATTATAATACCTACAGCCATATCAATCATATTTCCTCTTAAGGCAAAATCTTTAAATTCTTTTAGCATGGTGTTCCTCCATTCTAATTTTATAGCTGACTTAATACTTAATTAATAGTACTTTCCATCTTTTTCTTTAAGATACTTTAATTCTTCAGCTGTTGATTTCCGTCCTAACTCCTTATTTTGATAGGGATAACGGCCAAATTTTTCTAAAACCTCCCTGTGCAACATCTCATAGCGCATGAATTCTTT
>JAAYEU010000175.1 GCA_012728595.1 Tissierellia bacterium | reverse complement strand
TTTCATTCCAAGCAATATATTTTTAAGCTCATCAGGATATCTTATATTTTCCATAATAACCTCCCTTTACATGATTAGTCCTTAAAAAATTATATAGTTATATTCCCTATGTCAATAGTAAAGAACCCTTGCATCTTAAGGGTTCTTAACCATCCTATTTTAATTTATTGTAAAAGACTTAAATCTGTCCAAATCTAATTTAAATGTAATTCCGTCGTACAGTTTTCCCTTAACAAGCCTGTAATTTTTTAACGCTTCACTTCTATAAAGCCAATCTTTTTATCCAAATTTATCATTATACCATTTCCTGACCAGGTTTGTGTAAAAATATTTTCCATCCCATCAGCCATTAAATAGTTAATGGCAGGGCTTAGTTTTATATCTAATGAAGCTACACCTGTATTTATATCAACATCATAAAATGTTTCTCCACAATAAGTACCATCTTCAAGATAGATGGAATAATGGCAGCGGTATGGAAGCTTTATTGCCCAATAATCTTTCATTTCGGAGGGCTAATATGTATCCACCCTCCTCCTATTGGATTTTAGCAATTTGTTTATTGTCCTCATCACCATCACCCTTACTTATATTTTTTGAAACAGCTTGCTTACTTGTATTTTACAAGGTATTGTCTTATATTTTCTTAAAGAATTCTAAGCTCAATAAATAAACTACCAAATTTTATCTAGCTTGTCAGCATAAAACTTGATGGCTTTCTTATACTTATTTATATTTTCATCTGAAGAAGTCTCAGCAAGGCATAACAGCAATATCTCCATAGCTTTTGGATGCTTTCCTAAATTGTATAAAGTCATAGCATAAAAAACTTTCATGCCTCTATTCTCTGGAAATTTTTCCAATCCTTCCTCAAAAATATTTTTAGATTTTTCATATTGGCCTAATGTTCTAAATGTGCTCCCTAAACCTAAATAAGCCCCTTGCATTTCCTCATCAGGCAATCCAATTTCAATTGCTTTTTCATAATATTGTATTGCATCTTTTTCCAAGCCCAGCACATCTAAACTTACTGCACAATGATAGTTTATAATAGGATTATCTGGATACATATCCACCAGCTTCATAAGTAGCTTGTTGGATTCCTCAAGTTTTCCTTCTTTTCTTAGTTTAATTGCTAATTCCAACTCCTTTATAGTTAATCCCCCTACAAGTAGATTTTGATTATTTAATATTATATATTTTATCAGCATTTTTTTCCACGATTTTCAACTATGTGTCATATATTTAATAATTATCTTTATTGCAAGCAAGATCTATTCCTTAATTTTATGCATAAAACAACCCCTATCTTGGCAGATAGGAGTCTTAGTCATTATAATATAATATGTCCTTAATTATCTCCGGTCTAATTTCCCAGATATTGGCTTGAACTCTAAATATATTCCATTCGTCTATTTCAAATACTCTCATCCAGCTATCTATAATTCTTTTCCTCTCTTCGGGATAAAAGTGGATGGTCCTTTCATCCATGACAGAAAAGGCATCTTTGAAGCCTTTGTTCTTAATATCCCTTATATATTCTTCCCTATCCTTTTCATCTTTAGGTATATATAAGTGATTCAATACATAATCCCATTTCATACCATCAAAATAAATTACTTCAGATTCATCTACTTCTAATACATACACGACTGTGTCTATTGTTGGCCTTAACATATTTTCCTCACTAACAGAGCACCAGATAGGAAATTCTACACCTTCTGGTTTTGGGACCATCTTATCTGCAGCTTTTGTAAACCAATTATAAAGTTTAATAATGTAATCTGCTATCTCTTCAAACTTTTCCTCTAAATGCTGTCTTTTTATCCTAATTACCCCATTATATTTTAAATCATCTAAGCTTCTAATATCCTGCCTAGTCCAAAGAGTTACTTTTTTTGAACTTTTTACTTTTGAATCCATTCCTTTCTCTCCCTTCGAAAAAACGACAGCAGAACTAGCTGCTGTCTTATTTATAAGGTAATGAACTTTACATCCGGCAAATTGTTTTGAAGCTGCAATCCTATTCCTACCTTTTCCCCCAATCCTTTATTTTGAGGAGTTCCCATAACAATATGGGTTATGTGGTTGCTTTTGGCAAAATCAATTATTGCTTTTAAAACATCCTTCGATCTTAAAACCGTTAAATCTGCTCCTACTTTTTTAGAAACGTTAAATAAATATTCTAAAGCCTCTCCATCATTGGCATATTCCAAAAAATTTTCTCTTTCGTTCACTACATGTATTACATACAGTTTATCCTCTTCAGATTTTATGAGTTTATGGCCTTCTAAAATCAATCTTTCACAGGTTTTCTGTTGGGTAACACACACCATAACCTTAGACTTTTCCATATGAAATCCCCCTTTAAAAGAGTGACGCCTATTACATTATAACATGAATTATTTAAAAAAGTAGTTAATAAAGCAATTTATTATATATAATTATTAATGATTAAAAATAGGATAGACTAAGCTATCCTAATCTTCATCTATAAATTCCTCTTCTCCCATTTTAGCTAATTCTTGAGTCATTAAGCCATCTACAGCTCCTGCTGTAAAGATAGTGGTTGTGGGGTCTAATGCATCTTTATTTTCTGAGGTATCCGTTATTCCTAGCTCACCAGCTAATTCAATCTTCATCTCTTCTAATGCCTTAAATGCATTTGGATCTATGGGCCTTTTATCCAATTATATCACCTCATTAAATAGAATTCATTCTAGCTTATTTTATCTAATATAAAAATAATAATACCATCCAATTTGAGGAATTTAAGAGTAGTTTATGTAGTTAATTGGGGTCGAATTTTTTTCCTTAAGATTGTCAAGGGCCACTTTAGCGCAATAATTTCTACCCTTGACAATCTGAAGAACTTTACCGCTTATTAATAATCAGTTTAAGTCACTTACTATTAAGTTTAAAATAAACCATTTTTTCTCTTATTTTATCTTCCAATCCTTTTAGTTGGAAATAATATCCCTCCTATTCCTCTACCAATACTTTATTATATATTTCATCCTTTTCATCTTGTGATAATACATTTTCAACAATATAGGTGATTGCTCCTATACCCAATAAACTAAGTACAAGTCTTATAATAGCAAACTTAAGTCCTAAATAGGAGGCTTCCAATAAAAACATTGGTATCTTTGTAGTAGACCATGCTCCTATGAATATTAAAACATTAGAAAGTTTACTTCCCTTTTTTAATAATACTCCTGCTATTGGAAAAGCTGCATACAGAGGACCTGCTGCTGCGGAGCCTAGGAAAAAGGCAATTAATACACCTATGATTCCTGATTCTTCTCCCATATACTTAATCATGGTCTCTCGTTCTACCCAAACATCCAAAAGTCCTAGTAATATAAAAACTGGAGGTATGATAGACAATACATCCTTAATGCTAGATAAAGTCGTCTTCATGGATTTCATCCCAATATCAGGATATATAAATAACATAGCTATATTAAGGATCACAAGTAAAAGGAAAAATTTATAACGCTTAACTACTAATTTTATTTTATCCATTATAAAAGCACCCCCATTACCAAGGCTACTATCAATGAAAATGCAAATGCAGAAGCATTTCTGGCTATAGCAGCTTTTTTACCAAAATAACTTGATTCAAGTGGTATGGTTACTATACCCACCATCATTAAGGATGATATAAAGGCAGCAAGTTGCATGTAGCCAGCCCCACTTTCCAATAAAGCAGCTGCAAGGGGAAAAGCTACAGGAGAAGGTACCAACGTTATAGCACCAACACCAGCTGCTACCAATACCCCCATCCAACCCGACTCGCTTCCTAATAGTTTTGAAATTTGCTCTGGCGTTAATAGGGTTAGAGCAAATCCAATTATAACAAGTAAGGCAAGAAGCTGAGGTAATATATTTTCAACCGATTTCCATGCTTTCTTTAAAGCTAATACCGTTTTAGCCTTGCTTTTAATAAAGGATATGATTAGTGCTATAAAAGCAAGGGGATATAAAATAGTTGCCATAAAATAACCTCCTAAATGAATAATTTTATACCCTATAGGGGTATATTATGATTATAAATCATTCTTCTATATTTGTAAATACCTACTAAAATTATAGAAAAAGATTATTCTACGCCAATGGAATTTTAATCTATTTACCTAAGACATCATATATAGAAGAAAAGGTTTTTGATGAGAGCTGAAAGATAACTGAAATTAGAATTGTTAATAAACCATAATAAAAATAATAACTCTTATAATAAAGACAATATATGGCTTAAAAGGATTCAATAACCCTTCTAATGGTTTCTTTCAATTCACTTGAACTAAAATAATCCAAATTTTTAAATCCTCTGTCGTCTCTTTTATTTTTCAAATCTTCTAAATATCCAACAAATAAGTATCCCCAATTATTAGATCCTAATTGAACTGCTAGATTTATTCTCAAAGCAACACCAGCCATTACATATTCCATTCGCTTACACTTTCAATTAGGTTTATCAATATCCATAATGCCTTTATTTATATATTCCACAAAGCTTTTCTATATTCCTCCTCGTATAATAATGTTGTAGTTAAAAACTATATTTACTTTTCTATCTCACTCTTCTTGTGAGATAATATTTGTACAGATAGAGGTCGTAGCATTCCTCCTTGAGGCCTAGTCTTCCTAATTAAGAGTTAC
>JAAYEU010000174.1 GCA_012728595.1 Tissierellia bacterium | reverse complement strand
GATTATGGCGGAACCCATAGTTATGATATTCTTTGAAAGGGGTGCCTTTAACTGGGAAGCTTCCTTCTTCACTTCTCAAGCTCTGGTATTCTATGGCCTTGGTCTACCAGCCATGGCATTGTTGCCACTTATAGCAAGGACATATTACTCCATCCAGGATATGCAGACTCCTACCATAATTAGTGTAGTTTCCTTGGTAGCTAATACAATCTTAAACTTATCCTTGGCAGCTCTAATAGGGACTAAGGGCATCGCCTTGGCCACTAGTTTGGCAAGTATCCTAGCAGTAACCATTGGCTTTGTTGACCTAAATAGGAGGTTAAGTTATTTTAGAAATGAGGGCATTAAAAAGATGGTCATCAGGATTTTACTAGCATCTACAGTTATGGTACTAGGTATTACCTTGGTTTATAGCTTAATATCCATATCTACTGAAAATATACTGTTATACAATATTGTCACTGTTGGTTTGTCCTCTATAGTAGGCGGTCTACTATATGTTATAACTTATAAATTTGTCAAGAAAAAGCAAAAAATATAATAGGGCCAGTTTGGCCCTATTTTTTACCTAATTTTTAGGAATCTCTCTTTGTGTATAGTATACATCAGATGGAAGTGCTAAGTTACCGTCTAGGTCCCTAATATAGGATAGAGTTCCAGTATCTGAGCGTCCAGCTAATCTTACTAAATAGCTAGAGGAGATATCCCTATTTTTAATTGTAATTACTAGAACAGACTTATCTGTAGTCTTTAAGGCAGTTGAATAATCATCATCCTTGTTTAGGATCTTATTATCTGCAAGCCTAACTATTTCTAAATCCCTCTTATATAATGAAGCACCTTCTTCTTCTAATTCTTCTGTGAAAGGCAGCTCTATCATGTTGCCAAAGACAGTTAGGTACTGTACATCATCTTTTACCTTTGGTGCTACCCTATCAAGTATTTGGATAGTTCCACTTTCAACACCAGTATCTATGATGGTCTTCATTGTATTGTTTTGATTTATGGTTATTGTATTATCTGGTAAGTTAGTTTTGTTATCGTTGTCTAGGTATATGGTAACTATATCTGTACCATCAGCTATTACACTATTTATGGTCCTGCTGGTTATTGTAAAGTCTTTAGTACTTGCTTTAACAATAGGCATATTGAATCTAACTTTAATTAAGTTTGATTCCAATAGGGCTCCTTGTCTTCCAGGCCTTTCTTTATCATAATCTATAGCCTTTGCATTTCCAGAGGAAGAGGAGTCAAAGTAGATGTCTATCATTACTGGGTCTGTAACGTTGCCGCTTAAATCCTTTAATCTACTAATATTTAATGATGTTAAGTTGCCAGCTGTACCTATCATTATTCTTTTACCATCTGTATGGTATTCTGGTAGTAAAATATTTACTGATTTTTCATCACTGCCAGGTATAAATAAGGTGTTAGCCGGTAGGTATTCTTGTTTTCCACCATAGATTATTATATAGTTTTCATGATTGATTACTGTATTCATGTCCATAGGCTTGCTGAAATAAAGTATAATATTGTTTCCATAGCCTGTATAGTTGATTAATCTTGGTTTTTCAACGTCCTTCATATCTATGGTAGCAGTATATGGTATCATTGTATTTCTAAGTGGTGTTGTATCCTGTACACCTTCAATTATCAAAGTATTTAATCCAACAGGTAGTGGGACATATAAGTTTATTTTGAACTCATTGCCAGAACCTTGGATGTCTTTAATATTTATTGTTCTATTAGTGCTATCTAAGATTGAATAGTTGGATCTAGAAGTACCAAGTACATTTTTATTAAAGTAAACTGTTATGGTTTTTCCGTCCTCAGAAACTGTATGGTGAATTATTTCTGGAGGAGTCATGTCTATTTCAGGTATTACGCTTACACTACTTGGTTTTATTTTATTGCCTGAATAGTCTACTACATTTTCTACATATATGGTATTTTCAGCAGTAGTTAGCCTGTTGGTTGTAAAGTCTACTATAGCCTTATTTCCTCTTATAGTAACCTTGCTTGCATATCTCTTTATGGTACTTTGTCTCCAATAGAAATTGTTTACACTGGCTGATACTGGGTCTATTTCCTCATCAAATTCTATAATTACTTGGTCTAAAGTTGCAGTGGCACTTTCAATACTTGGTGGTGTAGTATCTTTGGATATATTAATCAATATATCTTCATCTACGATTTTATATCCAGTATAGTCTTCTAATCCGGTTACTGTAAGTATATGGTTGCCTTCTGATAGGGCATAGGATGATGAGAAGTATGTTAGGGTGACTATATTGTAGTCTAGGCTTATAGTACCTGGGAAGTTTCTACCATTTATTTTAAAGTTAGATGCCAATGCATTTTTTATTGGTTCAGATAGATATAGTCTTAAGCCCTTGGTACCTAATTGTATAACTTCTGAAACTTGTGGAGGTTGATTATCAAAGGCTAAAAATTCATGGTCTTCTATTTTTATTTCTTCACCAGCCTTAGACTTAATCTTCATAGCAGATATCTTATACTTCATTTGTTGCGTCATATTGCCAGCTAGGACTAGGATTATTTTAGTATCGTCTTCTTCAAAGCGGACTTCTTTAATTGGTCCTGCTGTAGTTGTATAGTTGCTAAGAAGTGAAGTTACAGCCCTATCTACTGGTTGAGTAAAGCTTAATGTAATCTCTTTAAGGTTTGAAGCTTTTACATCAACTAAGTCAAAAGGTAATACTTTTATTGTAAATAGCTCATAATCTGTATATTTTGTTCCACTTTGGAATCTATATTGGTAATTACC
Organism: Tissierellia bacterium; assembly: GCA_012728595.1. Lineage (GTDB taxonomy): Bacteria > Bacillota > Clostridia > Tissierellales > Tepidimicrobiaceae > Tepidimicrobium. The sequence goes on along the minus strand of JAAYEU010000174.1, from coordinate 63 downwards.
TACTTGTAGATTTTCAACCTTATGTGAGAATTTTCCATCTTCATCAAGAAGAATATTAAAAAT
>JAAYEU010000173.1 GCA_012728595.1 Tissierellia bacterium | reverse complement strand
TTCCTCCCAATGCAGAGGAAGAGGATATTTGTATGGTTAAGGAGATGGAGCTGGCTCAAACAGGCATGAGGGGTGGATTCATATGTGCCCTATGGAAAAAATAGCCTCTTGTGAAATAGCCTTTATACCAATAGGCAGTGAAGACTATATTTCCCCTATAGATAAGGTGCTAGATATAATCAAATCCTACGGATTGGAATACCATGTAGGATTAATGTCTACTACCATAAGAGGGGACAAGGATAAGATTTTTAAGCTGATATCAGATATTTATAATACCATGGATGAGGAGTGTAAATTTACCATGGACATAAAACTTTCTAATATTTGTGGCTGTGTTTAGTATGAGGCCTCTGGATTACAGGGGTCTTTATTTTGTTCCCCTAAACTATCCTAAAATGCCATTATCATAGAATAAAAATATATATTTCAAAAATAATGTTGACAAATATAAAAATATTAAGTAAAATAAAATCAATCATAAGCAATCATAAACAAGCACAATCGTTCAAGTGCTTGAAAGAAATACGAGCAAATATATTCAAAAGGGGAGAAAGTATGTTTGCAGAAGAACGTAGAATGAAGATTGCAGAAATTATTAATAGAGGGGATAGCGTTAAGGTATCTCAATTAGCTAAAAGGTTTAATGTATCAGAATCAACCATTAGGAGAGATTTAAATGAATTGGAGAAGCATGGGCTTATTCTTAGAACACATGGGGGAGCTGTATCTACAATCAGCAAATTGGAAGCTACTTTTGTAGAAAAGCAAGATAAATGTGCAGAGGAAAAAGAAAGAATAGGAAAAATTGCAGCAGAACAGATAAAAGATGGAGATACTGTAATTTTGGATTCTGGAACTACTACCTTATACATATCCAAGTTTATTAAAGCTAAAAATATAATTGTCATAACAAACTCCATAGCATTAACTTATGAATTGTCCAACAGAGATGATATTCAACTAATAAATACCGGGGGAATTATACGGAGTAATACAAAAGCTCAAGTAGGTTCTATTACTGAGAAGGTTATTAAGCAATTCAGGGTAGATAAAGTATTTTTGGGGGCAAATGGTATATCTTTAGAATTTGGAGTAACTACACCTACACTACAGGAAGCTGGGGTAAAACAAGCTATGATTGATGTGGCAGATAAGGTTTATCTATTAGTTGATGAATCAAAATTTGGTAAGGTATATTTTTCATGGATATGTGATATTAAAGACATTGACTATATAATAACCAACAAAAAAAGAAATGAAGAGGAAATGGAATACTTCCGGAATCTAGGGGTTAATTTATTGTATTAAGGATAAGGGAGGATAATATGATTTATACTGTAACATTGAATCCAGCTATAGATAAGACAGTAGTAATAGATGAGTATCAGAGAGGCAAGGTAAATAGAAGCATAAATACAAGAAAAGACGTAGGCGGAAAAGGTATTAATGTATCTAAAGTATTGAAGGTACTTGGCATAGATAGTGTGTGCACAGGTATATTGGGAAATGAGAATTCTAACTTTTTTCTAAATTATTTAGAGAGCTTAAATATTAAATCAGACTTTTATCTTGTATCAGGAGAAAATAGGACTAATATAAAGATAGTTGAAAAAAAGCATAGAACTGTTACAGATATTAATGATAAGGGTTTCATTGTTACTCATGAAGAATTGAAGAAATTTATTGACTATTTTCTATCGCTGGTAGACGAGAGGGATTTAGTAGTTTTATCTGGTAGTTTACCTGAAGGTATTAAAGATAATATATATGGAGATTTAATCAATTTATTAAAAGGAAAATCTGTAAAGGTGATTTTAGATGCAGATAATAATTCTTTAATTGAAGGTGTAGAAGCTATTCCATATGCTATAAAACCAAATGTTTATGAGCTAAAGGGATTAGTGGATATAGATGAAAAAGATATAGGTTCTATAGTAAAAGCTGGTAGGGATTTGATAAACAAGGGAATAGAAAAAGTACTTATTTCTTCAGGCAGAGAGGGGGCAGTATATGTAACTGCTAAAAATATATATTTTTCTGAAGGGCTTGAAGTACCCATAGAAAGTACTGTTGGAGCAGGAGATGCCATGGTAGCTGGAATGGCTTATGGGATAGAGAATGGTTTATCAGACTATGAAGTGTTTAAATTAGCAATAGCTTGTGGTACAGCTAAGGTTATGACAGCAGGTACAGAAATACCAGATATTGAGAGGATTAAAGAAATAACAAGTAAAATAATTGTAAAACCTTTATGATAAAAGGAGGATACTATGAATATTGAGAAATTGCTAACACCAGAGAGAATTTCATTTAACTTGGTAGGAAGAAGTAAAGAAGAGGCTATAGATGAATTGATCCAGATATTGTATCAAGATGGTGTAATTAATAGCAAAGAGGATTTCAAACTGGCAGTTATGAAACGAGAAAAAGAGTTTTCTACTGGTATAGGTTATGGTATAGGTATACCTCATGGGAAGAGTAATGCTGTGTTAGAACCATCTATTGCTCTTGGAATAAGCAAAGAAGGTATAGAATTTGATTCTATGGATGGCAAACCAGTTAATTTAGTATTTCTAATAGCTGTCCCATTTAAATCCGATGATGTTCATTTAAAAGTGTTGAGTTATATATCTAGAAAGCTTATGCATAGTCAAGTTAGGGAAAAGTTAATAAAAGCTCAAAACTATAATGATATAGTGCAAGCTTTTAAATAAATGAAAGGGGGATATAAAATGAAACTATTAGCTGTAACTTCTTGTCCTACAGGGATAGCTCATACCTACATGGCTGCAGAGGCTTTACAAATGGCTGCCAAAGAGGCAGGTGTTGAAATCAAGGTAGAAACTCATGGTTCCATTGGTGTAGAAAATGAAATAACAGAAGAAGAAATTAGAAATGCACATGCGATTATAATTGCTGCAGATACTAAAATTGACAAGAAAAAATATGAAGGATTACCTATTGTAGAAGCTACAGTTCAGGATGCAATTAAGGATGCTAAAACCTTAATTGAGAAGGCTATAAGATTGGAAAAGAAAAAAGAAGATATTGAAAGGTCTTCTATCATTCACGAAGGAAGAGCACAGAGTAAAAAGGGGCCTTATCAACATTTAATGACAGGAGTATCTTATATGATACCTTTTGTTGTAGCAGGCGGTATTTTAATAGCCTTATCTTTTGCTTTTGGAATACATGCAAGTGAAAATGAAGGGTCTTTGGCGTGGGCATTAAACACCATAGGTGGAGGAGCAGCTTTTGCACTTATGATCCCAATATTATCTGGATTCATAGCTTATTCAATAGCCGATAGACCTGGGATAGTACCAGGAATGATAGGAGGAATGCTATCAAGCCAAATAGGTGCAGGTTTTCTTGGCGGAATTGTATCAGGATTTTTAGCTGGATATATTATAGTTTTACTAAAAAAATGGATAAAGTTACCTAAAACTATGGAAGGGCTTATGCCTGTACTAGTTTTACCTTTGTTATCATCATTAATGGTAGGTCTGTTGATGATATATGTAATTGGAACTCCAGTTGCTGCAATGAATGAAGGATTAACAAACTGGTTAGACAATCTTCAAGAAGGTAGTGCAATTATACTTGGACTTGTTCTTGGTTTTATGATGGCATTTGATATGGGAGGTCCTATTAATAAAGCTGCGTATACTTTTGGAGTAGGGACTATTGCAGCTGGGCAATCGTCTTCCGTTATGGCTGCAGTAATGGCTGCGGGGATGACACCTGCTATAGGTATTGGGATTGCAACTATATTGTATAAAAAGAAGTTTACCAGTCAAGAAATAGAAGCTGGAAAAGCTTCGTTGATATTAGGAATTTCTTTTATAACTGAAGGTGCTATCCCCTTTGCGGCTGCAGATCCTATAAGAGTAATACCTTCATTAATGGTGGGTTCTGGGGTAGCAGGGGCTTTGACTATGCTTTTTAAGGTTAAGCTTGCTGTACCCCATGGGGGAATCTTTGTACTTCCAATACCAAATGCTGTTGAAGGAGTGTTATTGTATGCTCTAAGCATATTAATAGGGTCTTTAATTACAGCAATTATGGTAGGAAATCTGAAAAAGCCAATTGAGTAAAAAACAACCCCTGGATTAATCCAGGGGTTGTCAGTTTGTAGACAAAACACGGTTTCCTTCTTTATGGAAACCGTGTTTCTTAATGAACAAATAATAAAACTATATAAATTTGATAAAAGACCATGCATATTAACGCATGGATTGGATGGATTTGGTCCATTTTTCCTGGAC
>JAAYEU010000172.1 GCA_012728595.1 Tissierellia bacterium | reverse complement strand
GTTTTCAAGGCTGGTCATAAGGACTATCCTTAAGGCTGAATTTTCTAGAACTTCCCTTATGTACCTTGTAAGCTTTAAGCCAGTAGCTTTTCCTCCTATATATAAATCCAATATGACCAAAGCAATATCCTTATTTTTAGATAGTATTTTTAATGCTTCGGGACCAGAATAGGCGCTAAAAATTGATAAAGGCTTGTCCTCAAATTTAAAATCCTTTAGTACTTCCTTTATCATGACATGAACAAAATTATCCGTATCAACAATTAATACTTTCCATGAACCCTTCCCCTGTTCATTATTTCCTGAACTGTTGCCTTCAGCTTTTGTCAAGTCCACTCCTCCTATTTTACTTTTTTTCCCTCCAAATTTGGCTAACTTTATCTATATCAAGTTTAACATTGGCTGCTTCAATATTTTCCTCTTGAATACTTTTATATAATTCTTTGCGGAAAATGTCAATATTTTTAGGGGCGTCTATTCCAATTTGCACCTTTCCTTCTTGGATGTCTAGCACCTTTATCTCTATGTTGCCATCTATTATTATGGATTCTCCCTTTTTTCTTGAAAGTATAAGCATATTACACACCCCTATTTTCCGTATTGTGTTTAAATATATAGTGTTTTGTAGTATATCTGTCGTCATCTAGCACTACTTGCTTGCCTAATTTCTCCCTTGTATTGATTATAATTGGGCCTAGAAGGTTGGCGGTCATCTTTTCAATGTCTTCTGGCACCACCACAATGGAATAAACGGCTACATCCTTTTCATCCTTTAATTTTAGTTTTTCCTGGGCTGTTTCTGGGATAACTATTTCGTAATTAGGATAGACAAAAAAGGGATTTATTATTACAAAGGCTAAATCTGGATTGGTAACCGACTGCAGCCACTGGAATGGATTTTCTTCATCCTCGCTATTGATTATTATAAATTGTTTTTCATCTTCAAAGCCTAATATCCCTTCAGGAAAATCGATGATCTTTTCTTCATCTATTTCTAATTTTCCAAAATGTTTTGTATGTAGTAGCATCAATTCTTCCCCTCCAATTTCCAGTTAAAAATAATTAATTCGAAATTTACAATTTAAAATTCATAATTGGCGTAAGCCTTGGGCTTACGCCTCCTATCTTAAGAATTCCACCAAGGTAGGCTGGATTATCCTTGCTCCCGTCATTAAGCTTGAAACATAAACATTTTGTGCCACATTTATATTCATGAAGGCTTCTGCTATATCCACATCTTCATTATAGGATAGAAGTTCTTGTACACTGACTATTTGAACTCCTAATTTTTTGTCAGTTAATTCCAATCTATTCATCTTAGCCCCAACTTCTGCCCGAACGGAAAGTACCTGCTCCATGGCATTATCTAAGTTGGTTAGGGCTTGTTGGATATCCGCAGGAATATTGTTTTCTAAGGCGTTTGATAAATTTTCAAACACTTCAATTAAGTGAGGTTTCTGGTCTGCAGAAACATTCCCAGTATAGTCTCCACCTGGATTACCAGATATCTTATTACCAAATATCTTACCGCCAAGGGTATTTACTTTAACCCTTTCTGAAATTCCTACATTGTATTCAAAAACTTCAGTTGATTCAAGCGTTATATTATATACAATATTACCATCTTCATCTACTGTTATCAAAGGTTTATCTGTCTTATATCCACTGAATACATGCCTTCCCGCATAGGTGGTATTGGCTATTTGGATTAGATGTTCCTTTAATTGGTCTATTTCTTCTCTAATTTTATTTAAATCCTCCGTTGTCTTGGTACCATTGGCTGCATCTACGGTTAATTCCTTGGCCCTCTTTAATACCTCTCCAATTTCACCTAAAGCTGCTTCCGTATCCGACATCCAAGATAGGGCGTCTTTAACGTTTCTTTCATACTGTTCTAGTTTGGATATATCCGTATTAAACTTTAAGGATTTACTTGCTCCAATAGGATCATCTGAAGGCACTCTAAACTTCTTTCCTGTGGCTAATTGATACTGAAGCTTTTCTAGTTTTTTTAGATTTTGGTTAAGATTATACACCATATTATTTACTAGCATGTTGTTTGTTACTCGCATTGTACCACTCCTTTCGTTTTGTGGTATATTTCATTATTGTAATTCTTTACCGTAAGCTAGATCCTTCGGGGGGTCGTTATACTGATAGACTTCAGGATGACTCTAAACTATCATTCCAAACGCAGCCAAGGAATCTCAAGACCCCTAGGCTAGCCCCACGAAAAGGACCCTCGAGAATAGCACAAACAATTTTCAACTGTCCACTGTCAATTGTCCATTGTCAAACTAGCGGCCAACTAAACCCAATCTATTTATAGTCACATCCATAATTGCATCTAAGGTACTTATCATTCTGGCTGAAGCTACATAGGTATGTTGAAATCTTACCATATCTGCCATTTCCTCATCGTAGGAGACACCTGAAATGGAGTCTCTTTTGGATTCTATATTTTTAAGGATTAGGTTTTGGGTGTCGTACATCCTAATTCCCTGCATGCTGTCTACGGCTAAGTTTGAGATTATGGATTTTAGGAAGTCGTCTGGAGTTCCTTTGATACCCAAACTTCCATCAAAGAAATTTCCATTCTCCCTTAACTTTATTAACTCTAATAGATTTCTATTATCCTCTGCACTGCCAGATTCACTTTGTGCTGCTGCAATATATGCTAAATCTTCCATTATTAAATCGGACAGGGTTATTGTTGCTGCAGGATTGTCTGGATGATAATCAAAAAAGTTTATTCCTCCTATTCTATTGCCTTCAGCATCAAATACTTGAGGATCTATTGCAGCTCCATCTAATCCAAAACCTTTTCTATGTTGAGCATTAAAGGCCTCCGCAAATCCATATGCAAAATCATTTAATTTTCTCTGATAATAGGGTATGCCTCTGTAGGTATTATCTTCCCCGTTTCCGTTATATAAGTCCAACAATCCTTTTAATTCTCCTGAGCGAAGTTTTACAAAGCTTCCACTGCTCCATTTTATGGATACGCTGTCAGTATCTTTGTCTGCATCCATACTAATATAGTTTACATCTGTATGGTCT
>JAAYEU010000171.1 GCA_012728595.1 Tissierellia bacterium | reverse complement strand
GGCATCTATGGAATTATAGGAACCTATACGGGAATACCCATTAGAGGGGCTATTGCCAATGCTAGAGTAATTGGAGTTTTTGTAGGTGGACTATTAGGTGGTCCTTTTGTTGGGACCTTATCAGGCCTTATAGCAGGTGGTCATAGATATTTAATCGATATAGGAGGCTTTACTGCCTTTTCTTGTGCCTTATCAACCTTTACTGAAGGGATAATGGCTGGCTTTTTAAAGAAGGAAATAGACAAATCGGAAAATAAGGTATTATTTGCTTTTGTAACTGGAATGGTTGCAGAAGTTTGGCAGATGCTCATAATTTTAACCTTTTCAAAGCCCTTCTCTGCTGCCTTCGAGCTGGTAAAGATCATAGGTATTCCTATGATTCTTGCCAACGGATTGGGAATAGCCGTATGCATATCCATAATCCATAGTGTAATGAAAGACTTAGAAAGGGCTGAAGCCTTCCAGGCCCAATTGGCTTTAAAGATTGCCAATAAAACTTTAAAGTACTTTAGAAGGGGATTGAATGAAGAAACTGCCCTAGAGGTAGTAAATATCATCAACGATATGACTGGAGTAAAGGCAGTGGCCATTACAGATAAGGAAAAGATACTAGCCCATGTAGGCTTAGGCCAAGCCCACCATCTTGCTGGCAGCCCTATTAGAACTAGCTTAACAAAGGAAGTAATACAAACGGGAAAATATGTTATTGCCAATTCCAAGGCTGAAATCGACTGTGAAAATCCAGAATGTGAACTGAAATCGGCAATAATCATTCCCCTAATGGAAGGGGACAAGGTAGTTGGTACTTTAAAAATGTATAAAGACCAGGAGAATTCCATTACCAAGGTGGAATCTGCTCTGGCTTTAGGCTTAGGCCAGCTATTTTCAACTCAATTAGAACTAAGTAAAATAGACTATCAATCGGAATTACTGGCCAAATCTGAGTTAAAGGCCTTACAAGCTCAGATAAATCCTCATTTCCTATTTAATGCTATAAACACTATAGTATCTCTCATAAGAACTCAACCCGGTAATGCTAGAAGGCTTTTAATCCATCTAAGCAATTACTTTAGAAATAACCTTCAAGAAACTAGCAATGAAGTCAATCTACACATGGAAATAGAGAATATAAAATCCTATCTAGAAATTGAAAAGGCTAGATTTGGAGACAAGCTTAATGTCATCTATGATATCCCAGAAAACATAGATTGCACCCTACCACCACTATTACTCCAGCCTTTAGTGGAAAATGCTGTAAAACATGGTATTTTTGAAAAGATAGATGGGGGAACGGTAGAGATAAGGGCTATAGATAAGGCTAAGGAAACGGAGCTAATTGTAAGGGATGATGGTGTAGGCATGAGCCAAGAACTATTATCCACTTTATTGGATGAGGAGGCTTCTACTGGCATAGGCCTTAAGAATGTAAACAATAGGCTAAAGACCATGTATGGAGAAAAATACGGTTTGATCATAGAAAGCGAATTGGGTTATGGCACAACTGTTAAGATGAGAATCCCCAAGAAGGAAAGGAGGATAGCTGTATGATTAGAGCATTAATCGTAGATGACGAAGCTCCTGCCCGTGAAGAACTTAAATATATTTTAGAAAATTATGAAGGAATTGATATTATAGCAGAAGCTGATCATGGGGAAGAGGCTCTTGAATTAAACGAAAAGTTAAAACCAGACCTACTCTTCTTAGACATCAAAATGCCTAAGATAAATGGAATAGATGTGGCAAAGAAGATAGTTGAAGGTAACCACAAGCCCTATATAGTATTTGTAACTGCCTATGAGGAGTATGCAATAAAGGCTTTTGAAGTCAATGCAGTAGACTATATATTAAAGCCTATATCAGAAGAGCGGATGGAAAAGGGAATGGAAAAGATTATGGATAATTTCAATGGGGAGAGGGAGGCCTTCTACAATAAATTGAATAGCTTTATAGACAATATTAAGGAGAAGGGTGAAAACAATCCTAGCAGAATCTGTGCCTATAAAAATGGAAAACTCATTCCTATAGATATAAGGGAGATAATATATGCAACGGTAGAAGATAAAAATACGGTAATAGTCAGCGCTAAGGGTAAATTTATTATAAACTGCACCCTAAGCCAGCTTAGCCAAAAGCTAGACAAGGCCAGCTTCTTTAGGTCTCATAAATCCTTCCTCATAAACTTAGACTTAATAGAGTTTATAGAACCATGGTTCAACTCTACATTCAATGTAACTTTAAAGGGTGTAGACGTTAAAATACCAGTAAGCCGAAGTCAGTCCAAGGAGTTTAGAGAGCTGATGAATATAGTTTAGTTAATAGTCTTAATTAAATATATCTTAACAAAAGTCATCTCCCTGAGGATAGGGGAGATGACTTTATAAATTTAATATATCCTCATTACTGCTGGATATGGCTATTGCTCCAGAGTTTAAGACATTTATTACATCCTCCTCGTCTGTAATAAGACCGCTGGCAATTATGGGAACTTTAGCATGTTCAGCAATCATATCTATAATCTTAGGCATAATGCCGGGTAAAATTTCAACAGCATTAGGCCTAGTGGATTTAATGGACTCAAGGCCAGCATCTAAGGACTTAGAATCCATTATATATAATCTCAAAATAGTAAAGGCTCCCAAATCCTTGCTTAGCTTTACCAGGTTTTCTTTGGCAGTTATAATCCCATCAGGGCGTATCTTTTTCACAATATATTCCAAACCCCAGGTATCCTTAGAAAAGCCATCTATGAAATCGATAGCTATATAAAGGCTTTTGCCCCTTGATTTTATCCTACTGGCTATCTCCTTTAAATTGAAAATGTTGCCTGTCAATAGGAAGAGGACTTGGCAAGGGGAATTTAACATTTCATCTAATCGGTCTAAATCGTCTATTGCAGCTATTATGGGATTAGATTTTATCTTATCAAAAAAATTATCCAAAAAACCACCCCATATCAAAAATTCAAAAGCATTCCATTATTTTGGTGAAACCATTTTATCATATTAGTTAGGCTTGGTAAAGATGGATGCATATTTTCTAATTTCTAATAAAGACTATTATATATACTTTATAAAAGATGAATTGGAGGATTATGAATGTCCAAGGAAAAAATATCGGCCTTTTTAGCCAACTTGGCTATGCTACTTGCTTTAGAATCCTATAATCCTGAAAGAAAGGATGTAAATGCTATAAAGGAAGAAAGTATCGAGATAAAGATAGATGAAGCAGAACAAGAGGAAGTCCGAATAGATGAACCAGATATATCTGGGACAGTTAACAATCTTCCCTGGGAAAAGGATGAAGAATTCTTAAAGGCCCAGAAGGAGAACCATGCTAATACCCTGATGGCCGCCTATTGTGCAGTACTGATAGACCCATTACCCGGAGAAGAATTCAACGTTCAACTGGCGGCTAAATCAGTAAAGGGAATAGTAGTGCCCCCAGGAGGCATATTCTCACAAAACCAGCTTATAGGCCCTTATACCAAGGAGAGAGGCTATAAGATGGGAGCATCTTTTGCAGGAGGAAACATAGTTCAAACGGAAGGTGGAGGGGTGTGTAAGATAGCTTCTACCCTATATAATGTAGCCATATTATGTGATTTAGAAATTGTAGAAAGGCATAACCACTCCATGCCTGTAAACTATGTACCCTATGGTCAAGATGCTACGGTAGCCTACGGGTATAAGGATTTTAAATTCAAAAACGACAAGGACTACCCCATTCTAATCTGGTCAGAACTAGTAGGCCATAGGTTATATATTGGCTTTTACGGTCAGGAAAAGCCACCTGAGGTAAAATGGCATCATAAAATAATGGATAAAGTCAAAGCACCCGTCCATTACAAAATCAACAAGGAATTAGATGAAGGAGAGGAAAGGGTAATCTTAAAAGGCATCGATGGTGCTACAGTGGAGTCCATGGTGACCATCAAATATGATAGTGGGGAAATAAAAACTAAGAACTTGGGAATTAGTAGGTACCTCCCTTTACCCTATGTAATAGAAATTAACCAATAGGGATAAGGGAGAGTCCCTATTAAGTGTTATTAAATATTTACTATGCGTGGTCCATCAAAGGTATCGTCTTCAAGCTTATATCTCTTTATAGCCGTTTCTACTATTTTTAAGACTAAACCTTCATATCCTAAATCGGTGGCCTCTGCCATCCTGTATAAGGAGCTTTTACCCTTCATAAGTCCTGGAAGGGAATTTACCTCCAATACATATGGAACACCATCTTTAAGTATTATATCCACCCTAGCATAGTCCCTTAAACTTAAGGCTCTAAAGGCTTTCTTTGCAGTATCCTCTAAAAGTTTTCTTTCTTCATCTGAAAGCCTTGCAGGGATATGGTATACGGTTAAATCCTTGTAGTAGGCCTTAACTTCGAAACTATAGAATCTCTTAAAATCGTCAGGAAGATTGGAAAGATCTAACTCTTGAATTGGCAATACCATCAAATCTTCTCCATTTCCTATGACGCCTACTGAGAATTCCCTTCCTTCTATATATTCATTCAAAAGGATAGGTGGATTATATATGGCTAATTCCTCTTTAACTTTCTTAACTAAACTTTCCATGTCAAAAACTAAGCTGTCCTGATGTATGCCCCTGCTGGAGCCTTCATCATTTGGTTTTATCAAAACAGGAAACTTAATATCTAAATCTTTGAGTTGGTTTACATCATAAATCGAAATAAAGTTAGGCGTAGGTATGTTGGTCGCCTTAAAAATATTGGATGAGTACACTTTATTAATGGCAAGGGTGTGACCTAGTATGGAAGATGCGGTATAGGGTATGGAGGCATACTCTAGAAGAGCAGGTAGTTGGGCAAGTTTACTATCGCCTCTAATTCCATTACATAGATTAAAGACTAGGTCTACGTTTTCAGCCTTCAAATGGTTGATGATATTATCATCGGCAATCAGGGAAATACAGTCGTATTTTTGAGAAAGTATTTTTTCAACTTCTTCTACGGTCTTTTGCTTTTGCTCGTCTTCTTTAAACCCTTCTTCCGATGGTAATAACTCCATTCTTGACTTGTCAGTTACAATTGCAATTTTCAAATAAACATTCCCCCTTTATCCTATGTGTATTTGTAAACAAGCTTATTACAGCTATATTGAGGATACACTAAAAAGGCTGTTTAGTCAAGCGAAAAAATGTAGAATAATGTCGTTATAAAATATTTTTTTTACTTCCCATTAATTTGAGCTTGTCCTCTCTACTAAGCTGTTTGATCTGATATTCCCGTTTTTGTGCTTTGATTTTATTGGAGAACTTTTCAGCATACACCAATTTTACGGGAAGCCGAGCCCTGGTATATTTAGATGCCTTCCCTTGGTTGTGGACCTTTAATCTATGCTCTAAATTCATTGTCCAGCCGGTATAGAGGGTTTTATCAGCACATTCTAAAATATAGACATAGCACATTTTATCACCACTTACTCAATTAATTCTTTCAGTACCTTAGAAATACATTGGTAGGAATAACCTCGCCTTTGAAGATAGCCTGATAACTTCCTATATATTTTATCCCTATCGTCACCCCTATAGTAATTGAGCCTCTTTTTTGCTAACTCTAAGGCCCTGGGGTATTCATCATCTTCCGTTAATACCTTTTCGATTATTTCTTGGGATATGCCCCTTCTAGCTAGCTCGAACTTTATCCTATGGGGGCCATATTTTTTCAAGTTTATCCTATCATTTACAAAGCTAACGGCATAGTCGTAATCGTCTATTAAATTGTAGCCCTCTAAATAATCTAAAGTATTTTCTATTATGGCCTGGTCAAAGCCTTTATCCTTTAATTTATCAAGGATTTCCTTCTTAGACCTCTTCCTATAGGCTAGAAACCTTAAGGCTACATTCTTGGCCTTTAAGCTTTCCTCTTCCAACAGTACTTCTTCAATAAAATCCCTATCTATCTCCATCCCTTCCCTTAGGCCAAACTTATATTTGATTTCTTCCATAAGGCCAAAGGCGAATTTTCCATCTATATATACATTTACCCTTTCATGGTTTTGTTGAGGTTCAATCTTAGTAATAAGCATAAGTTCACCTACTTTACATATTTACAGCCTTTTTGATAAATCTTACTGTCCTTTCCAATATATTTACCGTTCCAATATCTCTAAATCTAGTATCAAAGGAGTGGATTCCTTTTTTATGGCTTAGGAAGGCGTACTTAACCTTGTACTTTTTTAAGGCCTTAACAAAGGCCACAGAAGACTTAAAGGGGACTACACTGTCCAGCCTTCCATGGACTATTAAACAGGGTATCATTCTACTGCTTATCCAATTAATTGGCGAATAATAATTATAAATCTCCTTATTATCTACAGGATTACCCTTTAAAGTCTGCCTGGTTGCAAATCTAGCAAAAATAGACTTATTTTCTGACATGAAAATATGATTTAAATCTGTAGGGGGATAATAGGCTACAACCCCCTTAATTCCCTCCATTTCCCCTTCATTCATATTATAGGTATGGTAGGTGGAATACAATAGGGAAAGGTGTCCACCAGCCGACAGGCCCATGAGGACAATATTATCCTTATCTATAGATAATCTTTCATGATTCTTCCTAACATAGTTTAAGGCATCCGCATAATCGGACAATATATCCTCCATGGTATTTTTATAACCATATCTATAATCGATGCTTACCACCGCTAATCCTTTGGAAGCCAAGTATTTACACCAGGAAACATTGTTGGGTTGATTTCTAAAGCCAGAAATCCATCCACCACCATGGCAGAAGAAGACCAAGGGGTTTTTATATCCAGCCTTTAAGGGAAGATAAAGGTCTAATTTTAGGTTTCTCTTATGGGCCTTCTTATAAACAAAGGTCTTAGTTTGAAATTCCATATCCACCTCTATGGGTACCTTAGACCTTAAGGCCTTCCATAGGTAGATGAATAGGGAAATTAAAAAATAGTAAAAGCCCAAGCTTATATCGGCTATGGTAAGGAAGATAAAGGCTAAAAAAAGGTATATTTTGTTGACAACGAAATAGGATTTTCTTAACTTTCTTTTAAATCTATCCATAAGCTCCACCAATTACTTCTCCAAAGGATTTTCCATAACTTCCCTAGTCAATAAAGCCCTCTTAATTTCTTTGGCATTTATATTTAGCTTATGAAGCATGTATTTAGCTAAAAAGTATGAAAAAGGCAACCAGTTTACATGGCTTATCGGCAGCACCTTTCTGTTTGCCCCAGCCATTTCATTATATAATATCTTCCTAGACTGTATGGGCAGGGTATGGTCGAAATAGGCATCTATAAAGGTAACCTTTTTCATATCCAACAGATGGGCGTAGGAAATAGGGTCGATTTTAAATAGGGGATGAATCCTATCGCTATTTACAATTTCTTCTAAGGACATATTTCTAACTATTGGGAAGTCCTCGTCATATATTTTGTAGAGTTTCTCCCTATCGGCCAAGTGGAAATCTGCCTTATATCCCTTTTTAAACATCTTTCTGACGAAATTGGTAGCAGGTGATTCATGGAGTATTCTGGGCAAGTGGCCACCCGTAGTCATAAAGAGCAGGTGGTTTATCCTAGAATCTATAGCACCTACTATTGATGAAAGCATGCCACCTAAACAGTAGCCAAGAACCATATTGTTGACACTCCAAAAATTGGTTTGTTCCAACAGGTCGATGGTAGTTAGGATATCCACTACTCCATGTTCCCAAAATCGATACATGGTATTCATATGGGGGTAGAGATAGCTTTTTCCACTGACGGAATTGTCTTCAACCCTAGTATAATTCCCAGGAAGTATCAATACGCTGGTATTAACCCCTGCATTGGCTAAATGGGGACCAAGCCATAATAAAAATTTGATATTCCTACTGCCTAATCCATGGAGGATTAAAGTAGAGGCTTTGGCCTCCTTCTTGGGCTGGTATAAGTAAACCTCCACATTTTCCGTACCGGGTGAATAATTTTCATACAGGGTTTTATATCTGATATAACTACATCTGTAGTTTTTACCCTTAAATATATATCCAGACACATAGTCGATTTTTTTCTTTTTATAATTGAAATTAATCCTCATAACTAATCCTTTCCAAATAATGATTATCAATTTATTATACCACATAAGTTATTATACACTAATGGCAGTTAGCTATACCCTAGCCTTTCATTAAATACCCAAATATGTATAAAAACCATATGTGGATTGGATAAAAGATATAGAAGAAATACTTTATATTAGGCCCCCTTTTGCCATTGTACATCAATATGAAAGGCAGGGCAAATACCATCATCCACTGTGGATTTTCAACAAATAAAGCATTATAGGAAAAGCCATCCAATAGAAAAATACTGGAAAGCAGAATGTAAGAAATGGACAGTTTTTTCTTATCTTCCTTAAAATAATGGAAAATAAGCACCATGGCAGGAACTATAAAAGAGCCTTCAGCAAATTGGGATGAGATAAAAATTAAGGCTATATGGCCATTATTCCTATCTTCCTTTTCCAAATTATAAAGCAGGGCTACTCCTAGGGCTAGGGAGAGGAATATATTGTTTGAGAGGAATATATCCCTTCTGAATATAAGCCAAACTATGGAATTTCCTACAAACATTATGGCTGCAGCCACAAATAGCCTTTTCATATAGGCCTTAACATCCCTAGTATGTCTATAGCCTTCAGTAGATAGGAATACAAATATTGGCGCTACAATCCTTCCTAACCAGCGAAACCAATGGGGAGTCTGTGGTATAAAATAGCCTATATGGTCTATAAGCATGAAGATAGTCATTATTAACTTCAGACTAAAGCCATTAAATATTTTCAAAGCCATAATTATCACTCCATTTATTATATACCTGATTTATCCATTAAAATATCATATTATAATTATAGCAGATATATAGCTTAAGCCGATAATAAGGGTATAAATAATATTAAATATTTGGAAATGGGGTTTTATCATGAACAAAATTGTAAATTGTATCTCCAATATGAAGGATTTTGATAAGGATTTGTATATGGACTTAAATATAGGTCTAGAAATACAGGATTTCGTCAATCCCAATCTATTAGATGAAGGTTGGGAAGGAAGGCTAGAGGAGTATAAAAGTGTGCTAGATGGATTTTCAAACACCCTTTCCCTCCATGGCCCCTTTTTAGACTTAAAACCCATAAGTCCAGACTCCAAGATAAGAGAGATAAGCTATAAGAGGTATTTACAGCTTTTACAAATAGGAAAGGAGTTAAATGCAGACTACATAATATTCCATAGCCAGCTTAACCCCTGGATAAAGGAAGACAAAATAATGGAGCTAAGCTATAAGCTATATGGGGAATTTTGGAATGAAATCTTAAGACAAGTAGCTGATTTTAAGGGAGTGGTCTTAATAGAAAATGTCTTTGAACCCCATCCTGCGATAATGAGGGAACTATTAGATGCCATCAAGCTTCCAAATGTTAAGATGTGCTTGGATATAGGGCATGCTTTACTTGAAAGCAAATTGGGGTTAAGGGAGTGGGTGGAAATACTAAACAGCAGGATTGAATACATCCATCTCCATTGGAATGAGGGAGTTTATGACGAACACAATAGGCCTTCTACAGACAATATAATATTATTAAAAGGCATACTAGATAGCTTCAATTTAAATCCAATAATAGCCCTAGAGTATAAAATTCATGACCTAAAAGGGGAAGTGGAAAGGATAACCAATATAGTTGAGAATTACAATAAAATATGATAGAATAGGCAGTGGTATATTTATTTAGACACCCTAACTAATTAGAATATTCAAATTAATTTAAGGAGGAGGTGCCTCTTTATCCTATATATAGTTATTAATAATAGAAAGGAATGTGATAAATTATATGAAGGAGAAGATACAGGCTTTATTTGACAAAGAGGATGGTCAAACAAAGATGGCATTAGACCTTGTAGAGCCCGGTGATGATTCCGATAGGTATGGAAGAGGGGAACGGGTAACTAAAACACTTCCGTCTGGAATAACTTCTCGCATGCTCTATAATGATATCGTTAGAATTGCATGGCCTTCCTTTGTGGAATTAACATTGACCCAACTGGCATCCATGGTGGACTTGATGATGGTAGGTAGTTTAGGCCCTTGGGCTATCTCATCGGTAGGCTTAACCATGCAGCCTAAATTCTTAATGATGACCGCCTTTATTGCTATGAACGTAGGAGCAACTGCGCTAATAGCAAGAGCAAAAGGGCAGGATAAACCGGAAAGGGCAAATACCGTTTTAAATCAAGCCATGTTCTTAACTTTTATCCTATCCTTATCTTCAGCTATAATAGGTTATGTTTTGGCAGAGCCTATGGTTAGGTTTATGGGGGCGGCAGATGCACAAACCCTAGAAGGTGGAACAGTTTATTTAAAAATCCAGATGCTGGGGTTTGTTCCATTGGCCTTAACCAGTACCATAACGGCAGCCTTGCGTGGTATTGGAGATTCTAAAACGGCTATGAAATACAATCTAATCTCCAACGTGGTAAATGTGGTATTTAATTATCTGTTAATCTTCGGTCATTTTGGTTTTCCAAGGATGGAAGTGGCGGGAGCATCCCTTGCTACTATTATAGGACAAGTTGTTGCCTTCATATTGGCTATTAGGGTGATTACTACAAAGGGCGGCTACTTATATTTAAGCTATAAGGGTGGCTTTAAACTGCAGAAAAAATATCTATTGAGAATAATTAACATTGGAATACCAGCTATGGTAGAACAGCTGGTCATGAGAGCGGGAATAATCCTATATGCAAGAACGGTTGCCTCCCTTGGAACACTAGCTTTTGCAACCCATCAGGTATGTATGAATATAACTGCCTTATCCTTCATGAACGGACAGGCATTTGCAGTATCTGCCACATCCTTAATGGGGCAGAGCTTGGGTAAAAAGCGGCCAGATATGGCCCAGGCCTATAGCAGAAGGACTAGGCGTTTAGGCATGTATGTGTCCATATTTTTAGGGATTATATTTTTCGTCTTTGGTAAACCCATCATTGCACTTTACACAGATGACATGCAGGTTATAAGCCAAGGGGCAGAGATATTAAAAGTTGTAGCCTTAATCCAACCCTTACAATCATCCCAATTTATTTTGGCTGGTGCCTTAAGGGGAGCAGGGGATACAAGGGCTATAGCCATAGTTACTTTCATAACCATACTGCTGATAAGACCAGGGCTTGCTAGCTTCGGTATAAGGGTACTAGGATGGGGATTAATGGGAGCCTGGCTAGCCTATGCTGCAGACCAATTAGTCCGTACCCTATTGATATTTATGAGATTTAATTCGGGTAAGTGGAAAGAGATTAGAGTGTAATTTAAAATTGACAATTTTATAAGTAGGACATTTATATTTGAAAGGCTACAAAACAATTAAACAGCCAAGCTCAGAATAAACGAGCTTGGCTGCTTTCTTATTCACTATATACCAGCTTATATTTTCCATCTTCTATAATGAATATCTTTTCGACCTCCTGGTCTACCATATCCATTATGTCCTGATGGAATTTAAACTTAACCCCTATTCCACAATTGGAACTCAACTCCCTGGGGACGGGCATAAGTTCACATTCGATACCATTAGCCTTACACTTCCTATTAAATTTAATTGCTCCAGAATGGGTAAAAAATACTGCTATATATGATTTCATATTACTTCCTCGCTATTATTATAGTGTCTTCGTCTTCCTCTTTATAATCTATATTATAGCCTAAATTCTTCAAAAATCTAGTCACATTATTTTTGGCTGTATTATTATCCACCAAAACTTCCAAGCTGCTAGGATTTTTTTCTATGGCTTTCTTAGTCATTAATACCGGCTGAGGACAGGACATTCCCCTTGTATCGATCTTTTCCACTATATCCATCTCCCTTCTAACTAATTACTGGACTTTCCTAAGGCCTTCTTGCCCACTAATTCCTCTGAATTTAGTACTGAAATGACAACCATCAAGACTAATAATATAAAGACTGAAATCTTACCATTATCTGAAGCGCCAGCAGTGCTAGAAGCCAATCCAAAATTATGGGAAATTGCAGCCCCTACTAGATATCCCATAACGGTTACTGCTGAATCTCCATTTCCCTCTCCAGCTAGTATCAACTGTCTTAATGGACAACCACCTAGAAGCACTGAACCCCATCCAGCCAGAACCATTCCTAGGAAATTCCATAATCCATCGGTATGGGCTACTGGTTGTTCAGCCAGGCCTAAATTGAAGTAACCAAATATTAGATTTCCTATTAAAGCAAAGACAAAAATAGCTAAGAAACCAGATATTAGATAGCCGTCTCTGAATAAAATCATATCCCTAATTCCGCCTACCATACAAAGCCTTGTCTTTTGAGCAAGTACTCCTACTATCAATCCAGCAATTAAAGCTATCCAAATAGGAGCGCGCATGGAACCTGGACCCTCTTCACTAAAGAATAACATGCTAAAACCGGAAATAAGCAAAATAAATAGGCCAACATTAACGATTGGGAAAAGATAGCCTTCAAAGTTGGGTAGAGTATAATTTCTCTTTAAGTTGAATCCCTTGTTTAAGAAATAAACACCAACATAAATACCTACTACAAAGCCTACAATTCCAAAGATGGCGTTTAAATCACCGCCGGCTAGCCTCAATACCATTCTTAATGGGCAGCCTAGGAATATTAAAGCTCCTATCATGACTACAATTCCTAAGATAAATCTAGTAAAGGGTGAGGAACCACCTTTAGCTTGGAATTCCTTATTCTTCATGGATATGATAAATGCACCCAATCCTAGACCGATTACTTCTGGCCTAATGTATTGAACTATTGGTGCCCTATGTAGTCCGATACCTCCTGCAATATCTCTAATAAAACAGGCAATGCAGAATCCCATGTTCTTGGGGTTTCCAAACTTTACTAGCAATACTGAAATAATTCCAACGATTGCTCCAGCAATTATTATGTCTCTTTTTTCCTTCATCTAAATACCCTCCTTTATAAAATTTTCTGTTCATCTAAAGTTCAACAATAATCAATAAAAAAGTATAATAGAGATTATGAATACTTAATTAGCTTATTATAAATGTTATAAATAGCAGTTGTTTATTTTATTGAATAGATATATCCTTAAATTGATGGATTGTTAAAGTTTTGAGAAGACAGGAGGTGTAATTTTGAGAGAAATTTACTTGGATAATGGCGCAACATCCTT
>JAAYEU010000170.1 GCA_012728595.1 Tissierellia bacterium | reverse complement strand
TATTTGTCTTAATTCTTCATCGGAAAGTTGTTTTGGCAGATACTCCAATAAAATATTGATTTCTTCTTCAGTTAAATCGATTAGGTCTTGGCGCTCGGCCTTTTTAAAATCCTCTAAAGCATTTCTTTTCTCTTTTAATTGTTTAGATATGATTTCTAATACTTCGTCATCCTCTAGCTCTTTTCGCTGATCTAGCTCTAGTTGTTTAATAGCAGCTCTAATCATAGTTATGGTGTTTTTCCTAACGCTATCTTTATTTTTCATGGAAGCCTTTAGGTCTTCCATCAATTTATCTTTTAAGGTCATAGCCTCACCTTCTCATTAATTTCTACGTCTTTTCCTTCTAGCTGCTTCTGATTTTTTCTTACGCCTTACACTTGGTTTTTCATAATGCTCTCTTTTTCTATATTCAGAAAGAACACCTGAACGGGCACATTGCCTCTTAAACCTTCTTAGCGCATTGTCTAGAGATTCATTTTCTCCTACCCTAACTTCTGCCATGAACTTCTCCCTCCCCTCTTCCGCTTCAAGAGTGCCCCATATTATCTATGGAGATAGGAATATAATACTAGACCATTATACATTAAGTTTTCAATTTGTGCAAGATATATTAACCGGGTGGCCAAGAAAATTTACGCCCTCCTAATATATGAAAATGGATGTGGGAGACCGTCTGACCTCCGTTTTCACCACAGTTATTTACAACCCTATAGCCTTCTTTATCGATTCCCAACTCTTCTGCTATATTTCTTATGGTAACAAATATATTGCCTATCAAATTAGAGTGGCTGCTATTTATATGGTTTAAGGATTCAATATGTTCCTTTGGGATTACCAAAATATGAACAGGTGATTGAGGATTAACATCTTTAAAGGCTAGAATTTCATCATCTTCATATACTATTTCTGAAGGAAGCTCTCTATTAATTATTTTACAGAATATGCAATCGCTCATCTTTTCACCTCCTCTAATAGATATATTCTACAAAAATTTTAAAATTCCTCTATTTCCCCTATTAAAAAATCCTCCTCTTGACCACTTATCCTGACAGGGAGTATCTTCCCTTGCAGATCATTATGGCCTTTTACCTTTACCCTTATATAATTGGTAGTATAACCTTCAATAAAGCCATCCTTTTCCTCTTCCAATAAAAGCTCTAAGGTTCTTCCAATAAAGGCCTTATGGAATTCCTCCATCAATTCATCCCCTAGACGGATGAGCCTATCGCTTCTTATCTGCTTGATATCTCCAGGAATTTGTTCCTTAAACTGGCTGGCTGGGGTTCCCTTTCTAGGGGAGTATTTGAACACGTGTATTCTGGAGAAACGGATATCCTCTACAAATCTATAGCTTTCTTCAAACTCTTCATCGGTCTCTCCTGGAAAGCCTACAATTATATCAGTTGTAATACCTGCTTCCGGCATGTACTCCCTTATCAGCTTTACAATATCCCTATACTCCTTAGTTGTATATTTTCTATTCATCCTCTTTAATACACTATCGCTTCCACTCTGTAGGGATAGGTGGAAATGGTCACAGAGTTTACCAGTTTTAACCACCCTTTCTAAGAAGTCCTTATCGACAAAGGTTGGCTCTATGGAGCTTAGCCTAATCCTTTCTATTCCATCTATTTTAGCTACCTCTTCTATTACATCTGTAAGACTTAAGCCCTTTAAGTCCTTGCCATAGGAAGTTACATGGATGCCCGTAAGGATGATTTCCTTAAAACCAGCTTTGGCTAGTCTTTTGGCTTCCATTATAATATCCTCTAAATCCCTACTACGTATGGGACCCCTTGCATAGGGAATTATACAGTAGCTGCAAAATTGATTACAGCCTTCCTGTATTTTTATATAGGCTCTAGTCTTATAGGGTAGGTCGGATATATTTAAGGGTTCAAATTCTTTGTGATACTTTATATCCTTAACCACATTTATCTTCTTATTTTTAGATTTAGCCTCTTCGCACAAATCCACAATCCTATTTCTATCGGTAGTACCAACTACTATATCCACCCCATCTATTGCTTCTACTTCCTCTGGGGCTACCTGGGAGTAACAACCTACTGCTGCTATTATGGAATCCTCATTCATCTTCTTGGCCCTTCTTATAAACTGCCTAGATTTTCTATCTCCTAGATTGGTAACCGTACAGGTATTGATTATATATATATCTGCCTCTTCCCTATTGCTTACTATTTCATAACCTCTATTTTTAAATAATTCCTCCATGGCTTCAGTTTCATATTGGTTGACCTTACAGCCTAAAGTATAAAAAGCTACTCTTTTCATCTTCTCACTCCTAAATCTCCCAACTCGTACAGAATAATGGACATAGTTAAAATGCCGGCAGTCTCAGTCCTTAGAATCCTAGGGCCTAATGTTACGGCCTTGCCAGCCACATCCTTAACTAGTTTTACCTCTTCCTCATCAAATCCTCCTTCTGGACCTATTATGATGGAAATCCTATGGCCTTTCACATCCTTTAAAGCCTCTTTTAATGTGAAGGTTTCTTCCATCTCATAGGGAATTATTATGTTTTCTTCTCCCTTTAATATTTCCAACATCTCTTTAAAGCCTATGGTACTATGAACCTTGGGTATCATATCCCTCTTACTCTGTTTTGCAGCTTCTTCGGCTATTGTTCTCCACCGCTCAATCTTTTTTTGTTCCCTTTTCTCATCCTTTATCTTTACTACCGTCCTATTGGTTATAAGGGGATATATCTCCTTAACCCCTACTTCTGTGGATTTTTGAATTATAAAATCCATCTTGTCTCCCTTAGCTACACCCTGAAAGAGTATGATATCTATGGTCGGCTCATTCTTACCTTCAAAAGCATCCAGAATGGATACTATCACCCTATCAGATGCTAGCTCTTCTATTTCACATATATGGGTTTTACCTTCCGATAAAACCTCTATCTTATCTTTTTTTCTAAGTCTTAAGACGTTTTTTATATGTTTAACATCCTTACCGATGATTTCAATCCTATCTTGAAAAACCTGTTCCTTATCGACAAAAAATCTATGCATATACCCACCTTATTCTAATGCACTTGCTATTAAAGCCCACTGACCTAAGTATTTTATCTCTAAAATTTTAAAGCCCTTGTCCTCTAGCTTTTTCCTTACCCTATCTACCTTTTCCAAAATAATTCCGGAGGCTATGAAAATTCCTCCATCATAAAGGTAGTCGGGAACATAGTCGGTCATTTCTATGATGACCTCTGCTATTATATTTGCAACTATAATATGGGCCTTTTCATGGACAACGTCTAAAAGATTCCCTTGCCTTATTTCAATTAAATCTTCCACTTCATTCATCCTAATATTTTCCTGAGATACTTTGACACATGTGCTGTCTATGTCCACTCCTATTACCTTTTCTGCCCCTAGTTTTGCTGCAACTATGCTTAAAATTCCACTTCCACAACCTATATCGAATAGCTTATGTCCATCCTTTACATAGGACTCCAAAGCCTCGATACACATCATGGTAGTTTCATGGGTACCAGTTCCGAAGGCCATCCCTGGGTCAAGTTCAATTATCAGCTCATCTTCATTTTTTTCATATTCCTCCCAAGTAGGTTTGATGACTATTCTCTCACCAATCCTTACGGGTTTATAGTATTTTTTCCAGGCTTCAGCCCAATCCTCTTCATATACTTCGGTTACGGTAACCTCTCCTAGTTTTTTACCCCTTTCGTTTTGGGGGATTACCTCAATATTTTCCCTTACCAGCTCTATCTTTTTATTTAGATTATCATCCTCAGGAAAATAAGCCTTGATTATTACTCCTTCATAGTCCTGCTTTACCAGTTCTGGATCTATAAAGTCCCAATCCTCTTCCGATTGTTGAAAGGCTAAAATATCATTGGGATCTTCTATGGCAAGCCCAGTTACTCCTAAGTCATACATAATATTTGTAACCAGTTCTTCTGCCTCTGTAGTTGTTTTAATCTGAACTTCAACCCACTTCATAAACCTTCACATCCTTTTATTAAGTCTCAAAATATTATACCCTAAATCTATTAAAAATACCATATCAAAGAAAAACAATCACTCCACTACTGAGTGATTGGTCAATTGCTAAAAGCATCCCTTACCTTATTAAAGAATCCTTTTTTTCCCTTGTAAGGTTCTCCACTTTCCTTAGCAAATTCCTTTAGCAATTCCTTTTGCCTTTGAGTTAATTTGGTAGGCACCTTAACCTCTACCTGAAGGTATAAATCTCCCTTACCAATACCCTTTACATTGGGAACCCCTTTATTTCTTAGTCTAAAGCTTGTTCCTGGTTGGGTTCCTGCAGGTATGGTAAAGCTTTCTGTCCCTTCTAAAGTAGGTATTTCTATTTCAGCTCCCAAGGCAGCATCAGTAAAGGAAATGGGTACTGTTAAATAGATATCGTTCCCTTTCCTTTCAAATATTTCATGTTCTTTAACAGTAATATAGATAAATAAGTCTCCTGGCAGCCCTCCATTTTCTCCTGCTTCTCCTTCTCCCCTGATGGAGATAATGGAACCTGTGTCTACGCCAGCTGGTACCTTTACCTTTATCCTCTTATTCTTCATCTCCTTACCAGTACCCGAACAGTTTTGACATTTTTCCCTAATAATTTCTCCTGTACCTCCACATTGGTCGCAGGTGGCAACCCTTACAAATTGCCCAAAGGGAGTCTGTTGTGCATATCTTACCTCTCCCCTACCATTACACTTACTGCAGGTCTCCTTTTGAGTCCCTGGTTTGGCTCCGCTGCCATTACATGTGCTACAGGTGTCCGACCTTCTTATTTGAATTTCCTTTTCTACTCCAAAAATCGCCTCTTCAAATTCTAAATCCAGATTATATCTTAAATCAGCCCCTCTAACAGGCCCCCTTCTTCTTGAAGAGCTGCGGCCAAATCCTCCGCCAAATATGTCAAAATCAAATATATCATCGAATATATCGCTAAAACCACCAAAACCTCCCTCAAAGTTTCCTTGACCATTTACTCCATCATGCCCAAAGGTATCATACCTTTTTCTCTTCTCCGGATCGCCTAATACCTCATAGGCTTCATTTATTTCTTTAAATTTTCTTTCCGCTTCTTTATCATTTGGGTTCAGGTCTGGGTGGTATTTTTTCGCCAGTTTCCTAAATGCTGACTTTATCTCATCTTGGCTAGCATCCCTTGATACATTGAGTATTTCATAGTAATCTTTCAACCGATATCACCAACCTTCAATTTAATCCAATCATAGTTTATCAAAAATCAAAGCTAAATCCAACAGATTTAGCTTTGATTTTTGAAATATATATTTTATTCGTCTTCGTCCATTACTTCGTAATCAGCATCTACCACATCTTCATCGTTGGAACTTCCAGCTGTCTGTTGGCCTGCCTGGGCTTGGGCCTGTTCATATAATTTCTGTGATATGGCATAAAATTCTTGAGTAACCTCTTCAGTCTTCTTCTTGATTTCCTCAGTATCGCTTCCCTCAAGGGCCTTCTTAAGAGCATTTAGCTTCTCTTCTACCTTAGATTTCTCATCGGCTGAAATCTTACCTTCTAAGTCCTTCAAGGTCTTTTCAGTTTGATAGATGATGGAATCTGCATTGTTTCTAGCTTCTATTTCTTCTTTCTTCTTCTTATCTTCTTCAGCAAACTTTTCAGCTTCCTTAATCTTTTGTTCTATTTCTTCTTCTGTCAAGTTAGTAGATGCTGTAATAGTGATGCTCTGCTCTTTTCCTGTACCTAAGTCCTTGGCACTTACATTTACAATACCGTTGGCATCTATATCAAAGGTTACTTCTATTTGTGGCACTCCTCTTGGTGCAGGTGGTATTCCAGTTAATTGGAATCTTCCTAGAGTTGTATTGTCCTTAGCCAAATGCCTTTCCCCTTGCACCACGTGTATATCTACTGCCGTTTGATTATCGGCTGCAGTAGAGAATATTTGTGATTTCTTAGTTGGGATAGTGGTATTTCTTTCAATTAATACGGTTGTTACCCCACCTAAGGTCTCAATACCTAGGGATAGAGGAGTTACGTCTAATAGAAGTAGGTCCTTTACTTCCCCACTTAAAACTCCACCCTGAATGGCAGCACCTATGGCAACACATTCATCAGGATTGATATCCTTTTGTGGTTCCTTTCCAATTAACCTCTTAACTGCCTCCTGTACTGCTGGTATTCTAGTAGAACCTCCTACTAATAGAACCTTCTTAATGTCTCCTGCTGAAAGTCCAGCATCCTCTAAGGCCAATTTAACTGGTTCCATAGTCTGTTCAACCAGGTGGGCAGTTAATTCCTCAAACTTAGCCCTTGTAAGATCCATATTCAAGTGTAATGGACCAGAGGCAGTTGCAGTTACGAAGGGAAGATTTATATTAGTAGTCATAGTAGAGGACAATTCCTTCTTAGCCTTTTCTGCAGCTTCCTTTAATCTCTGCAAGGACATGCTGTCCTCCCTTAAATCCACTCCATGTTGTTTTTTAAACTCATCGGCCACATAATCGATTATAGCCTGGTCGAAATCGTCTCCACCCAGGTGGTTATTTCCTCTTGTAGCTAATACCTCATATACTCCATCTCCTACTTCTAAAATGGAAACGTCAAAGGTTCCACCACCCAAGTCAAAGACCATTATCTTCTGTTGGCCTTCACCCTTATCCAATCCGTAGGCTAAAGCTGCTGCAGTTGGCTCATTTATTATTCTTCTTACGTTAAGTCCAGCAATTCTTCCGGCATCCTTAGTGGCTTGCCTTTGACTGTCTGTAAAGTAGGCAGGAACTGTAATAACTGCATCTGTAACCTTTTCTCCTAAGTAACTTTCCACATCCGCCTTTATCTTCTGAAGCACCATGGCAGAAATATCCTGAGGAGTGTAATCTTTTCCATCAATATTCTTTTTATAATCCTTACCCATTTCTCTCTTTATAGAGCTAATTGTCCTGTCTGGGTTTGTAATGGCTTGCCTTTTTGCCGTTTCACCAACCAGTCTCTCACCATCTTTAGTAAAGGCTACCACTGAAGGGGTGGTTCTATTCCCTTCTGCGTTAGGGATAATAATAGGTTCTCCACCTTCCATTACAGCAACACATGAGTTAGTGGTTCCTAAGTCGATACCAATTATTTTTCCCATTTGAATTCCTCCTTAAAAATATTTATTTAGCTACTTTAACCATACTAGGTCTGATAACCTTGTCATTTAGTAGATATCCTTTTTGCAATACTTCTAATATAGTTCCTTCTTCTTTACCTTCCACATCTTCTGCAAATACAGCATGATGGTAATTTGGGTCGAATTCCTTACCCAAGCAGTCGATTTCTTCAAGGCCTTTATCATTAAGTACTTTTAATATTTGGGCATAGATCATCTTTACACCTTCATAAAAGCCGTCTTTCTCTTCTACGCTTTCTAAAGCCCTTTCAAAGTTATCCAGTACGGGCAATAGCTCAGTTATAAGCTCTTCCGTTGCATTGCTATATATCCTATCCTTTTCCTTTTCTACCCTGTTTTTGTAGTTGACAAAATCTGCCTGTAACCTAAGAAGCTGATTTGTCAACTCCTCTATCTTGTTTTCTTCACCTTTTTGTTCTTCATCTTCTTTAACTTCTACTTTTTCGCCTTCTTCCTTAGCTTCTTCCTTTATTTCTTCATCAGCGGCCTTTTCATCTTTTGCCAGTTCTTCATTAAGTACTTCTTTTTTTTCCATTTAATCACCCTTTATCCTATTTTAAGCTTTTATAGAGTGTAATTTAAATTACACTCTATTCTTCGCCCAATAACCTAGTCAATATTTCAGTTAGATTCATTGAGAATATCTTCAATGAATTGATAGTCATTAAATAATCCATTCTGGTCGGACCAATAACGCCAATTCTACCTATGGTCATATCACCTAATTTATATGTGGTGGTAATTAAACTACAATCCTTCAAGGGTTCATAAATATTTTCATCCCCAATGGTAATTTCTATTCCGTTCTCTATAGGATTGTTCATCAGTAAGTCTATTAATAGTTCCTTATCCTCAATAAAGGAGATAAAAGATCTAGCTTTATCTAAATCTTTATACTCGGGGAAATCAAATATTTTAGTAATTCCATCTGAATACACTTCTACATCATCCATGGTTTCTAGAGATTTATCGATTATGGGGATTATCTTATCTATAATATCTTTAAATTCATACATCTCTTCTATTATTGGCCTTTCAATTGCCTTTTCTATATCATCAATGGTTAAGCCTTTCAGCTTATGGTTAAGGAAATTAGATATCCTATTTAGTTGATTTTCTGGTATTCCATGTTCAATATTAAATATGGTATTTTTAACTATGCCCTTTTCTCCAACTAAGACCAGTAATATTTCGCTTCCATCTATAGGAATCAATTGAATGTGTTTTAAGCGTATCTTTTTCAATTGAGGTGATATAGCCAGTGCAGTATAATGGGTTATAGCCGATAATATCTTAGCTGCATTCTGGATTAATTCATCTATTTCCTTAGACTCTTTAGTAAGTTTCCTCTTTATCTCTTCCTTCTTGTTCATATCTATCTTAAGCTTCTTGGTTTTCAATAGTTGATCTACATACAGCCTATATGCTTTATCTGAAGGAACTCTTCCTGAAGATGTGTGAGGTTTACTCAAATAGCCTAATTCTTCTAAGTCGGACATCTCATTTCTGATGGTAGCAGAACTAACCCCTAGATTATATCTTTTTGATATGGTTCTAGATCCAATGGGTTCAGCTGTAAGCAAATAGCTATCTATAACGGCATAAAGAACCTTCTTTTTCCTCTCATCCAACATTTTATCACCTCAAAATTATGTGTAGGACGTTTATTAGCACTCAACCCTATTGAGTGCTAATTTAAAATTATCATAATCCTTGGGCCTTTGTCAATACCTTTTTAAAATTATGGTAATAAATCCACATATACTATATTGGATAAATCTAATCCCTTTTTAGTAAATCTTATCCATTGGTCATCTATATATAACAGACCTTGTTCCCTATACTTGTTCAAAACATCCTTATAGATAGAATCCACATCTACGTTAAATCTCTCATTAAAATCTTTTTTATTTATACCTTCTATAAGCCTTAAGCCCATTATAAGGTATTCAGCCATCTCCATTTTATGGTCTATATCCTCATTCCCATCTATGGGGAAACTATCCCTTTTTAAACTATTATAATAATCCTCAAAATTATTATAATTCCAAAATCTCTTCTTGTGGATATTGGAATGGGCAGCCAAGCCTAAACCTATATAGGGTTTAAGTTTCCAATAAAATAGATTATGTTTACATTCAAAGCCCTTCTTGGAAAAATTAGAAATTTCATAATGGCTATATCCCCTGCTTGTAAGAATTTCTATTCCCCTATGATACATCTTCCTTTCCTCATCCTCATGAGGTAGTTCTATCTTTCCTTCATTATACCACTTATCCATCAGGGTCCTTTCCTCTAAGATAAGACTGTAATAGGAAATATGCTCTATTTCAAGATGGGCTAGCTTTTCTAAGGCCTCTTCACAGTCCTCTAAAGTCTGGTCAGGAAGGCCGAATATTAAATCAGCATTGATGTTGTTGATGCCGAATTTCCTTAATAATTCCAAACTATTGTAAAAGTCTAAGGAAGTATGGGTCCTTCCAATGGCTTTCAATAGATTATCATTTAAAGTTTGAACCCCTATACTTACCCTGTTGATTCCATATTCCCTATATATTTTTAATTTCTCCTCATCTAAAGTTCCTGGATTAACTTCTATTGTAACTTCCTCTAGCCCACCTGCATCATAGCTTTTATAGATTTTATCGAGTATCCTTCCTATATATTTGCCCTCTATATAGGAAGGAGTTCCTCCACCAATGAATATGGTCTTTAGCCTATATTCATCTAATATATCCTTGTATAATTCTATTTCCTTTAATAGGAAGGATGTATATTCATCAATTTTAGTCTCTTTACCTGAAAAGGATACAAAATCACAATAATAGCACTTGCTCCTGCAAAAGGGTATATGGATATATAATCCTAAATCCTTCAAAAAAATCTTCCTCTCAATTTTCCTATCTTAGTTTAACCACTCCTATTTATCATCATATTTTAAGACTGCTAAAAAGGCCTCCTGTGGAACCTCTACTGAACCAATTTGTCTCATTCTCTTCTTACCTTCTTTTTGTCTTTCTAGTAGCTTTTTCTTTCTAGTAATGTCTCCACCGTAACATTTAGCCAACACATCTTTTCTCAAGGCCCTTACAGTTTCCCTAGCAATTACTTTAGAGCCAATTACCGCCTGTATTGGGATGGCAAATTGATGGCGTGGTATTTCCTCCTTTAATCTTTCAGCAATGCTTCTTCCTCTTTCATAAGCCTTCTCCCTGTGGACTATAATGGAAAAGGCGTCTACCAACTCTCCATTTATCAATATATCTAGTTTTACCAAGTCGGACTGCTGATAGCCCTTAAGCTCGTAATCTAAGGAGGCATAACCCCTGGTTTTAGATTTCAGAGCATCAAAGAAATCGTATATTACTTCATTTAATGGCAGCTCATAATGAAGATTTACCCTGGTCTCCTCCAAATATTCCATATTTATGAATACTCCCCGCCTATTTTGGCAAAGCTCCATAACAGCACCAACATAATCGGTTGGCGTCATGATGGTAGCTGTAACGATAGGCTCTTCCATATATTCTATTTCCGTCTCCTTAGGAAGGTTGGTAGGATTTTGAATGGATAATTCCTCACCAGACTTGGTCTTAACCTTGTATATTACACTTGGTGCAGTAGTTACAATATTTAGGTCAAACTCCCTTTCTAGTCGTTCCTGGATTATTTCCATATGGAGTAGCCCTAAAAATCCACATCTAAAGCCAAAGCCTAGAGCAGCTGAAGTTTCCGGTTCGAATATAAGGCTTGCATCGTTTACCTGTAGCTTTTCAAGGGCATCCCTAACGGTGTTGAAGTCCTCACCCTCAGCAGGATATATTCCGCAGTATACCATGGGAACTACTTCCTTGTATCCTGGAAGGGGGATAGCCGTAGGATTGTTGTGATCAGTTATGGTGTCCCCTACCTGGGCATCCTTGACATTCTTGATATTGGCTATTACATATCCTACATCTCCGGCCTCTAATTTATCTACAGGCTCCTGCTTAGAAGTGGTAACCCCTACTTCCGTTACCTCATAGTGCTTGTTTGTAGCCATCATCCTGATTTGCATGCCTGGTTTAAGGACCCCATCAAATACCCTTATGTAAGCTACTACACCCTTATAGCTGTCGTAGTAGGAATCGAAGATTAAGGCCTTTAAGGGTGCATTCTTGTCACCCTTAGGGGCTGGTACCTTCTTTACTATTGCCTCTAAAACATCATCTATATTCAAGCCTTCTTTAGCCGATATTAAGGGGGCATCCTCCGCTTCAATTCCTATAATATCCTCTATTTCCCTTTTGACCTCCTCAGGTCTTGCGCTAGGAAGGTCTATCTTGTTGATAATTGGAATGATTTCTAGATCCTGTTCTAAAGCCAGATAGACATTAGCTAAGGTCTGAGCTTCTATCCCTTGGCTTGCATCTACAATCAGCAACGCCCCTTCACAGGCTGCTAAGGACCTAGATACTTCATAGTTGAAGTCCACATGCCCTGGGGTATCGATTAGATTTAGGATATACTCCTCTCCGTCCTTAGCTTTATAGTTAAGCCTAACATTCTTAAGCTTAATGGTTATTCCCCTTTCCCTTTCCAAATCCATACTGTCCAATACTTGCTCCTGCATCTGTCTCGACGCTAATAAACCTGTTTTTTCTATAAGTCTGTCGGCAAGGGTAGATTTTCCGTGATCGATATGTGCAATAATAGAAAAGTTTCTTATATTACTCGATTTGATATTTGACATATTTTTCCTCCTTATAGTGTTACAATAACTCTGAAACTAAATTATATCAAAAAAGGATATGGAAGTAAATAAAAGACCAGCAAGCTGGCCTTTTATTGGTCTCTTTTAAGTATTTTTAAGTCTATTAGATAGCTTTCTCCAAATAAGTACAATTTGCCCTGTTCCATATCTATATCCAATATGATGGGGTTGTCTAAATATCCCAGATATTCGATATGATCGTTTACCATCTTTATTCCATAATATAAAAGGAATAAGGATAATACGATGATTATACCTTTTGTA
>JAAYEU010000169.1 GCA_012728595.1 Tissierellia bacterium | reverse complement strand
TAAATCCTTAATAGTATCAATTTTTTCAACCTGCATTGCGATTAATGAATAAATTAAAACCTCAGGCTCATAACCTTTAGGACCCTTGGAATTAGAAGGTTTCCTGAGTTCGTTAGCAAGTTTAGAGACATCAATATTAGATAAAATTAATTCTAATCTAGATTGTTGCTGAAATTTAACAACTTCTTCAAAGGAAAAAAGAGATGTTTGTCGAATATACATATTAAGTGATTTCACCCCCATCGTTTTTTGTTTTGGTGTTACTTAATATATTCGATATTAATGGGGTGAAATCCTTTTTTGTTATCATAAAAATTAGTAAAATCAACGTTTTTAAATTATGAAATTTACTCATAATAATAAATAATAGAGAAAATTCAATACTTTATGCTATAATAATAAATAATAGAGAAAATTCAAAAATGATTAACAACAAATCAACCGCCTCATTAAACGCACTAATTATCCTGTTTCAAATCAGTTGTCAACAACTTTTCCCTTCTTGGATTTTCAATATCAACAATTATAAGCCATATATTTAACAATAATAATACTTTGGTACATATATTTATAATAAACATATATTATTTATTGTTAATTATTACTCAATGTAAGTCTATGAATTAAGTTAAATAAAAAGGGGGATTGATTATGAGTTTTACCTATGCAGCTGGAAGAAAGCTTTTTGAAAAGACTACAGACTTTCTTTTAAAGTACTTCGACAAAAAAAACGAGGAAAAACAATCTAAACTACTAAAAATAGTAGATTGGGCAGAAAAGTTTATGGGGGATATATTTCAGCAAAAATACTACGATAATGCAAGAAAGTTGGTATTAAATGAAGATGGCAAGTGGATGACCTATACTAAAAACCTTATCGATGAAACACACCCTAATGTATTAAAAACTCACGTCTTAAATCTGGGATATGAAGCCAGCCTTTATGGCCTTAAAAAGATCCATAAGATGAGAAAAGTCTATAACTGCAATATTCCTTGGGCAATTCTAATAGATCCGACCTCAGCTTGTAACCTTAAATGTACTGGCTGTTGGGCAGCAGAATATGGTCAAAACTTAAGCCTTAGCTTTGAAGAAATGGATAACATCATAACTCAAGGAAAGGAACTAGGAACTCACTTTTACATCTTTGCAGGAGGAGAGCCCCTAATTAGAAAGGACGACATAATAAAACTCTGTGAGAAACATCATGACTGCGCCTTTCATGCCTTTACCAACGGAACCCTAGTAGATGAAAAATTATGTAAGGATATGCAGA
Source organism: Tissierellia bacterium (assembly GCA_012728595.1). Lineage (GTDB taxonomy): Bacteria > Bacillota > Clostridia > Tissierellales > Tepidimicrobiaceae > Tepidimicrobium. The sequence continues at coordinate 14,529 of JAAYEU010000169.1, read as the reverse complement.
GGGTGGGTAACTTCTCTCTTGCTATAAGCCTTGAAGGCTTTGAAAAATCCAATGACAGCAGAAGGGGAGGTGGAACCTTCGAAAAAGTAATGGATGCTATGAACTTACTAAAAGAACACGGCCTACTCTTTGGTACCTCCATCTGCTATACCAGTCAAAACTACAAGGATGTTACCTCTGATGAATTCTACGACATGCTGATTGATAAGGGGGTAAAATTCTCCTGGTACTTCCATTATATGCCCATAGGAAAGGACGCATGGGTTGAATTATTGCCAAATGCAGAGCAAAGGGAATATGTATACAGGAGGATAAAGGAAACTAGAGCCTTAGAGGGGGGAAAACCAATCTTTTTAATGGATTTTCAAAATGATGGTCGTTTTACCAAAGGCTGTATAGCTGGAGGCAGAAACTATCTTCATATTAATGCCAATGGAGATGTGGAGCCCTGTGTCTTTATACATTATTCCAATGCTAATATTAGAGAGGTAAGCCTTCTAGAAGCCCTTAAGCAGCCCTTGTTTATGGAGTATAAGGAAAGAATTCCCTTTAACGATAATCACTTCCTGCCCTGTCCCATGCTAGAAAATCCAGAATATATTTTAGATATGGTTAAAAGGTCGAAAGCAAAGTCCACCGACTTACAATCACCAGAAAATGTAGAAGATCTAGTGGCTAAAACTAGGCCTTATGCGGAACAATGGAAGGATAAGGCAGAAGAGTTATGGCATGAGATATTGGAGGAAAAGGGGGAATTGGTTAAAAGTTAAAAAATACCCTTGGAAAATATCCAAGGGTATTTTAATCTATTTTTTTATGTTATAGAAAGCTTCCTTTCCACTGTATTCGGCAACTTCTCCTAGGCCATCTTCTATCCTTAGTAGTTGGTTATATTTAGCTACCCTGTCCGTTCTGGAAGGAGCTCCTGTTTTAATTTGGCCAGCATTTGTGGCTACTACTAAATCTGCTATTGTAGTATCTTCAGTTTCTCCAGATCTATGGGATACTACTGCAGTATAGCCATGTACTTTAGCCATTTCTATGGTATTTAAGGTTTCAGTTAAGGTTCCTATTTGGTTTAGCTTTATCAGAACTGAGTTTGACACTCCCATTTCAATACCCTTTTCTAGTCGCTTAGTATTGGTTACGAATAAATCGTCTCCAACCAATTGGATTTTATCTCCTAATCTTTCAGTTAACTTCTTCCAGCCTTCCCAATCATCTTCTGCCAATCCATCTTCTATGGATATGATTGGGTACTTTTCCACTAAATCTGCATAATAGTCTATCATCTCATCTACATTTAGTTCTCTGCCTTCTCCTTCAAGCTTGTAAACTTTCTTTTCTTCGTCATACATTTCAGTAGCGGCCACATCCAGTGCTAGATATACATCTTCACCTGGCTTATATCCTGCCTTTTCAATGGCTTCCACTATAGTTTTTAGGGCTTCTTCATTGCTAGATAGGTTTGGAGCAAAACCTCCTTCATCACCTACAGCAGTGTTTAATCCCTTAGCCTGTAATACGGAACGTAGGCTATGGAATATTTCTGCACCCATTCTCAAGGCTTCCCTGAAGTTTACAGCCCCTACTGGCATAATCATAAATTCCTGAATATCTACGTTGTTATCAGCATGTTCCCCACCATTTAATATGTTCATCATGGGTACTGGAAGAACTTTTGCGTTTACCCCACCGATATATTTATATAGTGGAATTCCTAATTCATCTGCTGCTGCCCTGGCTACAGCTAGTGAAACGCCTAATATGGCATTGGCGCCTAATTTCCCCTTATTTTCCGTTCCATCTAATTCTATTAAAAGCTTATCTATTCCTACTTGATCGAATACATCCATTCCTATAACTTCTTCGGCAATAATGCCATTTACGTTTTCAACTGCTTTCATTACGCCCTTACCTAAATATCTTTGTTTGTCTCCATCCCTTAACTCTACAGCTTCAAAAGCTCCCGTACTTGCACCAGATGGGACTAGGGCTCTACCATGTGCACCAAATTCCGTCCAAACCTCCACTTCAACCGTTGGATTTCCTCTTGAATCCAGTACCTCTCTTGCATATACATCAGTAATTACACTCATTTTGTATAACCTCCCATATTCTCTTTACGAAAATTTAAAATTGTTAATTGTAAATTTTCCCTAACAGGATTTTGTTTTATCTTTAATTCAAAATTTACAATTTTTAATTTACAATTTCAAAGTCTTATGAAACTATAAGACTTTGACCAGTCATTTCTTTTGGCTTTTCTAGGCCCATTAAATCTAGTATAGTTGGGGCTAGGTCTGCCAGGATTCCTTCCCTTAAGTTTACATTCTCATCCCCTACTAAAATCAATGGTACTTTATTGGTAGTATGGGCAGTAATTGAGCTACCATCCTTTTTATCTATCAATTGTTCAGCATTGCCATGATCTGCCGTAATTATGGCCTTGCCTCCCTTTTCTATTAACAGTTCTACTATCTCTCCTAGGCAGGAGTCCACAGTTTCTACAGCCTTAACTGCTGCTTGAACTACTCCAGTATGCCCCACCATATCGGGATTAGCAAAGTTTAATATGATTAGGTCGTACTTATCCATGTTTAACCTATTTAATACCTCATCCTTTACCTCTATGGCGCTCATTTCAGGCTTTAAATCATAGGTTGCTACCTTGGGGGATGGGATTAAGACCCTATCCTCGTTTTCATAAGGTTCTTCCCTTCCTCCATTAAAGAAAAAGGTAACATGGGCATATTTTTCCGTTTCTGCAATCCTCAATTGATTAAGACCCAAACTGCTAATATATTCCCCTAATGTATTTTCTGGCCTTTCTGTCTTATAGGCCACATATACATTTTCTATGGTCTTATCGTATTCAGTCATGGTAACAAAGAAGGTATCTACCTTTTTATCTCTCTCAAAACCTTCAAATTCTTCATCCACAATGGCTCTAGTTATCTGTCTTGCCCTGTCTGGCCTGAAATTGAAAAATATGATAGAATCCTTATCATCTATGGTAGCTACAGGCTTATCACCTTCTAGGATTACTGTAGGAATTACAAACTCGTCAGTTACTCCTTCCTTATAGGATTTTTCCACTGCCTCAATTGAGCTAGTATCCTTCTTGCCCTCTCCTAGGACCATTGCATCGTAGGCAAGCTTTGTCCTATCCCATCGTCTATCCCTATCCATTGCATAATATCTGCCAGATACAGTTGCAATCTTTCCTACTCCTATCTTCTCTATTTCCTCCTCAAGTTCCATTAGATGTTGTTTTCCAATAGTAGGAGGTACATCTCTGCCATCTAGGAAGGCATGAATGTATACATCCTTAAATCCTTCTCTCTTACATAGTTCCAACAGGGCATATAGATGGGTGTTGTGGCTGTGGACACCTCCGTCGGACACCAATCCCATAATATGGAGTTTAGAATTGTTCTTCTTTGCATTTTCTATTGCTGACAAAAATTCTTCCTTTTCGAAAAAGTTTCCATCTTCAATGGATTTGGTTATCTTGGTTAAATCCTGATAGACTATCCTGCCAGAACCAATGTTCAAATGGCCTACTTCGGAATTGCCCATCTGTCCTTCCGGTAAACCTACAGATAAGCCGCTAGCTTCTAATCTAGTATTAGGATATTCTTTTAATAACCTATCGAAGTTAGGAGTATTGGCTAAGTATACTGCATTTCCCTCGTATTCTTCTCCTATTCCCCAGCCATCTAGTATTATTAACATTACTGGCTTTTTACTCATAATTACATCCTCCATCTAGTAATTTATTAGCTTAACGAAATCTTCTGCTATCAGGCTTGCCCCTCCTACTAAAGCCCCATCTATCTCCACTTTATCCATTAATTCCTTAATGTTATTAGGCTTAACACTACCACCATATTGAATCCTTATTGTGTCCTTAGTATCCTCACCATACTTTTCTCCAATAATCCTTCTAATGAATCCACACATATGGTTAGCATCCTCTGATGATGCAGTTTTTCCAGTTCCTATGGCCCAAACCGGTTCATAGGCAATCACAATATTTTCAATGTCCTCTTTTTCAATTCCCTCTAAGGCTTTTAGAAGTTGTTCTTTAACTACCTCTTCTTCCTTGCCTTCTTCTCTTTCCTCCAAGGTTTCTCCTACACATATTATAGGTTTGATACCATGTGTTAAGGCGGATTTTACCTTTTTGTTTACCGATTCATCTGTTTCGTTGAAATACTGCCTTCTTTCTGAATGCCCTATAATACAATAATCTACTCCTATCTCCTTTAACATCAGTGGAGATACTTCGCCAGTAAAGGCCCCCTTTTCTTCCCAGTGCATATTTTGAGCTGCCAGTTTAATATCCGTTCCTTCTAAAGACTTTTTTACTTCCATTAAGCTGGTAAAGGGAACTGCTACTACCTTCTCCACTTTTTCATCCAATTTACTTGTCTTTATAGCTTCTACCAACTCCAATGATTCAGATATGGTATTATTCATCTTCCAATTTCCTGCAATTATTGGAATACGCATTATTTTACCTCCTTATTTGTCGTCAATAGCCCCTATTCCTGGCAATGTCTTTCCTTCTAAGAATTCTAAAGATGCTCCACCACCTGTAGATATGTGGGTAATCTTATCGGCATAGCCAGCTTTTTCAACAGCAGAAGCACTATCTCCTCCACCTACGATAGTTGTAGCATCTGTTTCTGATAGGGCCTTAGCTATAGCATCCGTTCCTTTTTTGAAGTTTTCCATTTCAAATACACCCATTGGTCCATTCCAAACTACGGTTTTAGCTCCCCTAATCTCATTGGAGAATAGCTCTATAGTTTCCTCGCCTATGTCTAATCCCATCATATCTTCTGGAATACTATCTATTTTAACTTGTTTAAAGTTAGTATCATTTTTGAATTCTTCAGCTACTACCACATCTACTGGTAATAATAGTCTTACATTCTTTTCTTCTGCCTTCTTCAGTAGCTCTTTAGCTAATTCCAGTTTATCCTCTTCCAATATGGAAGTACCTATTTCATAGCCTTGAGCCTTTAAGAAGGTATAGGCCATTCCTCCACCTATTAAAATAGCATCTACCTTATTCAATAAATTCTCTATAACTCCGATCTTATCCGATACCTTAGCTCCTCCTAATATGGCTACAAAGGGTCTTTCTGGATTTTCTAAAGCCTTACCCATTACTGATATTTCCTTTTCAACTAAATATCCTACTGCTGAGGGCAATTGGTTTGATAGGCCTACATTTGAAGCATGGGCTCTATGGGATGTTCCAAAGGCATCGTTGACATAGATATCTCCAAGGGATGCCAGTTCTTTAGCAAAGCTTTCTTCATTCTTTTCCTCTTCTTTTCTAAATCGGGTATTTTCTAAAAGGACTACATCTCCATCCTTCATATTTGAAACTACTTCTTTTACCCTATCGCTTACCACCATATCCTCTTTAGCAAAGGTTACTTCTTTTCCCAACAGTTCTGATAATCTCTTGGCAACTGGCTCTAAAGAAAATTTAGGATTAGGCTGTCCTTTTGGTCTGCCCAGGTGGGACATAAGTATTACCCTGGCCTTATTGTCCATTAAGTATTTTATAGTTGGTAGGGAACTTACTATTCTCCTATCATCTGTAATATTCCCTTCATCATCCATAGGCACGTTAAAATCGCATCTTACCAAAACCCTTTTTCCTTCAACTTGTAAATCCTCTAAAGTCCTTTTATTTAACACATCTATCACCTCTTGTAAAATAGTTTTTAAAACATAAATAAGGTCTTCGCCAGGTTTAGAAAACTTTCTAAACCTAGGCGAAGATTTCTACTATTTATTGGCAACTAATTTTACAAGGTCTACAACTCTCTTAGCATATCCCCACTCATTATCATACCAAGCTACTACCTTAACCATATTATCTATTACCATGGTGGATAGAGCATCTATAGTAGCTGAATGTGGATCTCCTTGATAGTCTCTTGATACTAGTGGTTCTTCAGAGTATGCAAGGATTCCCTTTAGTTCTCCTTCTGCTGCCTTCTTGAAGGCTGCATTAACCTCTTCTGCTGTAGTTTCCCTTTCCACTTCAAATACTACGTCTACTAAGGAAACTGTTGGTACTGGAACCCTAACGGCAAATCCATTTAATTTACCCTTTAATTCTGGTAATACTAAAGCTACAGCCTTAGCTGCTCCAGTAGTAGTTGGTATCATGGATTCTGCAGCTGCCCTTGCTCTTCTTAAATCCTTATGTCTTTTATCTAGGATTCTTTGGTCATTAGTGTAAGCATGTATAGTAGTCATTAGACCTTTTTTAATACCAAATTCATTTAGTATTACCTTTGCTACTGGTGCAAGGCAATTTGTGGTACAGGACGCATTGGAAATGATATGGTGTTTTTCTGGATCGTAATCTTCTTCGTTTACGCCTAATACTATGGTTACATCCTCATTTTTACCAGGTGCAGTTAAGATTACCTTCTTAGCCCCTGCATCTATGTGTTTTTGTAGTCCTTCCCTATCTCTAAAAGCACCTGTTGAGTCTACTACTAAATCTACTCCTAATTCTTTCCATGGAATTTCAGCAGGATCCCTATGAGCTACTACCTTTATCTTCTTGCCGTTGATAATAAATCCATCTTCTACCACTTCTATGGTACCATTGAATTTACCATAAAGGGAGTCATATTTAAATAGATGTGCTAGGGTATTTAAATCTCCAGAAGCATTTAGTGCAACCAGTTCAAAATCCTCTATATTTTCTTCTGCATAAATCCTTAGAAAGTCTTTTCCCATTCTTCCAAGTCCACTTAAACCAACCTTCATTGTCATAAATATTCCTCCTTATTATTTATATTTTAGCTACTTAGTAGCTTTATTGACCAATTGAATAATCTTCTTTGCTGCCCCCTCATCGGTTACCAGGGTAATATCCTTTCTTAAGGATGCAATGGCTATAATAGCCTTTGCCTTATCTTCTCCTCCTGCCACTCCTATTACCCTATCTATTTTTGAATAACCTTCTAATGAAAGTCCTACAGTTAAGGATTCCCATATATCATTGCCGTTAATATCAAAATAGTGGCCAAAGGCTTCCCCTACTGCTCCTTTTTCTAACAGTTGAGAGACCTTTTCCTCAGATAGCTGCCTTCTTCTGGCCATAGTATCAGCCCTACCCATTCCAAATATAAGTATATCCATATTATCTATCAGTTCTATTACTTCCTTAACTTCCTCTATATTTAATATGGCATCTAAGGTAGTCCTATCTAAATTATCTGGGGTGTGAAGAAGTCTGTAGCTAGCCTGTAATTTCTTTGCTAGCTTTGCAGCGATGCTATTGGATTGGGTTTCTACCTCCTTACCTAAAGCCCCTCTTGCTGGAATTACCAATACATTCTCAGCAACCTTCCCTTCTGGCATCTCTTCTGCTAGCTGGGCCATAGTAGTACCACCAGTAATTCCTATGATGGAATTATCAGTAATAACAGTCTTTATATATTTTGAAGCTGCCCTTGCCATATCCTTAAGTATAAAAGGGTCTTCATCAGAGTTGCCAGGAACAATTATTATTTTTTCCAAGCTTAGAAGCTGCTTTAACCTTTCCTCTAAATTTGAAATGCCTTTTAGTTCTCTCATTATATACTTTAAATCCTCTATAAGCTTTGTCCCTTCTTCTGTTAAATACATACCCATACTTTCTATATTCAATAATCCTTGTTCCTTTAATATATTTACTTCTGTTCTAATAGTTCTTTCTCCAATGTTTAACCTTTGGGATAGCCCCCTTCTTCCAATTGGCTGATTATAATAGATACTGCGTAAGATATTGTACCTTTTTTCTAGAATTTCGGGAAGTTCCGGGACTATTCCCTTTAAAAGTTTTATTAAATCCATTGAAACACCTCTATAGAATGATCATTCATTAGTATATGAAGAAAAACTTAAAATAATCGGGAGGGTCTTTTTTTGCCCCTGATATACATTTTTTGTCCCACTTCCAATAAAAAAATATGCTACTTTACTGTACAATATTATTATAATCCAATATGGATTAGTTTTCAAGAAAAAAAGAAAATACCCCCAATTCTCATTCCTTAGGGGGATGGATTTATCTATATAAACAATATACAAATACATCTAAAATCATTTAATCTACTTAATATCTTCTTCTTAAGGTAGATGATGGAATTCCTAATTCATCCCTATATTTAGCGATGGTTCTCCTGGAAATGCTAATACCCTTTCTCTTTAACATTTCTGAAATCTTTTGATCGCTATAAGGCTTTTTCGGATCTTCTTCTTCGATAATTTCCTTAATAATGGCCTTAATGCTAGTGGAAGACACTTCTCCCCTATTGGTTGAAAGGCTGCTGGAGAAAAAGTATTTTAACTCAAATAAGCCTCTGGGAGTTTGGACATACTTTCCATTGGTAGCCCTACTTACCGTAGATTCATGCATATTGATATCGTCAGCTACTTCTTTTAAGGTCAAAGGTTTTAAGGCTTTTTCCCCATGTTCAAAGAAATCCCTTTGGAATTTTAAAATAGATTCTACTACATTATATATAGTAGCCCTTCTCTGTTCGATTCCCCTAATAATCCACATGGCAGCATTTAATTTTTCAGAAAGGTATTCCTTTGCCTTTGGGTCATTTCCCTTTCTTAGTATTTCCTTATAGAAATTATTGATATTAAGCCTTGGACCGGTTACATCATTTAGAATTATAATGTACTCTCCATCTACATATTCTATGGTTACATCCGGAGTTATAAACTTTACCTGGTCTGTGTTGTCTGCAAATCCCCTTCCTGGTTTGGGCTCTAGTGTCTTTATATAATCGCTTATATCCTGTACCTCTTTAAGGTCTAAGTCCAGTTCCTTAGCTATTTTGGCTAATCTATTATGGGCTATATCTTCCAAATATTCCTCTATTACAAGCTCTATCTTTGGGTGTTTGCATTCACTAGCTCTTACCTGAATCAATAGGCATTCCTTCAAGTTTCTTGCCCCTACCCCTAAGGGTTCAAAGCTTTGTATGAAGGATAAAACGTTTTCAACTTCCTCAACTTCTGCCCCTAAAATGGAAGCAATTTGCCCTACTTCTGCAATTAAATATCCATTTTCATCAATATTTTCAATTATAAGCTCTCCTATCCTCCTGCTATTATCATCTAAATGGGATACGTTTAGTTGGAATAATAGGCTGTCCTTCAGGGTAGACGAATAACTGATAAAGTTCTCATAGTTATATTCCTTAACATTTTTATCTTGCTCAGGCCTATAGCTAATATCGTCATATTTACCAATATATTCCTTCCAATCTATTTCTTCTCTTCTATTATTATAGTCATCTATACATTCATATTCTTCTACAGTATCCACTGGATCTAACAAAGGGTTTTCTTCTATTTGTTGCTTTATATACTCATTAAGTTCCTGACAATTAAACTGTAGTAGCTGTATAGCTTGTCTAAGTTCTGGTGTCATAACTAATTTTTGTACTTGTTCTAGAGCTAGGTCATAACCCAATTTCATTTAGCTCACTCCCATTATTTTGATGGTATTTATTAAATCCATATTATTCTGTAAATATTATTATACCAGAATCTTAAATGAAGTACAAAAACAAATGGGTTTCGACAAAATAAAATTAGCCCCATATGGGGCTAATTTTATCGATTTTCTATTCCTTCTCATAAGGGATTCCATTGGCTTTAGGCCCTCTTGCTTCACCTACAAAGCCCATGAGTATGATTAGGGTTATAATATATGGTAACATGGCCAGTAGCTGGGAGGAGATTTCCAAACCAGTGCTCCCTAAATAGACTACTAGTCCTTGGGCTGCACCAAATAGTAGACAGCCCCACATTGCTCCCTGTGGCTTCCACTTACCAAATATCATAGCCGCCAAAGCTATAAAGCCTTGACCTGAAATAAGTGCAGCTCTATAGTTGGATATTACAGCTATACTCATAGCTGCTCCACCAAAGCCTGCAAGTACACCTGATAGGATTACTGCCAAATACTTTATCCTATAGACGTTTACTCCAAGGGTTTCTGCAGCCTTGGGGTGTTCACCAACGGAACGAATCCTTAGTCCTAATTTGGTCTTATATAATAAAAACCATACAACCAATACTAGAAAAAGAGCAATATATACCGTTGCGTATTGATTGAATATGGAATCTAATATGTCTACTAGCCTATTTTGAGTGGATATAGATGCAAATATCCCATTTAATGGTCTGGGTATTTTATTGTCCAAATCCAAGGGAATGGTCATGGCTGCGCCATCGAAAAATATCTTAGTCAGAAATATGGATAAACCTGGTCCAATAAAGTTGATTGCGATACCAGAAACTACATGATCGGCTGTAAAGCTTACACAGGCTATGGCATGAAGTAGAGCCAAAAGTCCCCCTGCTATTCCAGCTGCTATAAAGCCTAACCAAGGATTCTGGGTAAAGTAAGCAACAGTGGCTCCAGCAAAGGCACCTATAGTCATCATACCTTCAAGGCCTATATTTACAACTCCTGCATTTTCAGATAGTACTCCACCTAAAGAGGTGTATATTAAAGGTGCTGAATACATCAAGGTTATTCCAATAATCACTCCTAAATCACTTAGAATCTTCAACTTCTACACCTCTCTTTCTCCGTCTAACAGACGCGATAATATCTATTAGTTTTGGCATAGCTATAAACATTATGATTACACCAATGGTTATATTGATTACTTCAATAGGTGCTCCCATTGTTGGCTGTAGTTTACTTCCACCATATTTTAATCCCCCAAATAATAGGGCTGCTGGTATACAGGCAAGTGGGTTGCTATTTGCTATTAGTGCCACCGCCATCCCATCAAATCCATAACCTTCCATAGTTGCCAGTATAGCAGTTTCCTTTGATACCCCTAAAACTTGGGTAGCTCCGGATAGGCCAGAAATGGCTCCTGCTATCATCATGGCTAAAATGGTATTTCTCTTTATATCAATACCGCCATATTCAGCTGCATCCTTATTAAAGCCTACAGCCCTTAATTGATAACCTAAAGTGGTATGCTTTAATAAATACCATATCAATATGGCCACTAATATGGCGATAATAATCCCAAAGTTCACAGGGGGGTTTAAAAACTCCTTTAAGAAATTATTATTTGCTAAAAATGCTCTACCAGCATCTGAGGTTTTCCACTTCTCTAAAATTTGAATGCTTGCACTATCTAATATCCTTTCTGAAGCGTCCCTATTGGGCCTTTTGAAGGGTTCCCAAAAGACCATGAAATTACTGAAGTATAGGGCTGTCCAGTTTAACATTATAGTTGTAATAACCTCATTAATTCCAAATTTAGATTTTAGATAACCTGCTATTCCACCCCAAATAGCTCCAGCTAAAATTCCAGCCAAGATGGCTACTATGGGGTGAATTATTGGTGGTAGATGGAAGAAATATCCTACCATTGTGGCTACCAAACTCCCAACTATATACTGGCCTTCAGCTCCAATATTAAAGAGTCCAGTTTTGAAAGCAAATGAAACGGAAATTCCCGTAAGTATAAGAGGTGTAGATCTTATTATGGTCCATGAAATGTATCTAGGATTACTAAATACACCTTTAAACATTGTCTTATACGCTTCTATGGGATTAAATCCAGTTATCGACAAGGCAATTCCACCTATTATCAATCCTAGTAGAATGGATATTAGGGTTATTACAAATTTATTTCCTTTCATCCCCTACACCTCCTCCAGCCATTAAGAATCCGATGGTTTTCTCATCTGCATCCTTTCCATCAATTATATCTACAATTTGTCCATCATAAATTACGGCAATTCTATCAGATAAGTCCATTACCTCATCCAATTCGAAGGACACCAATAGTACTGCCTTACCCTTGTCCCTTTGTTCCACTAAATATTTATGAACAAACTCTATAGCTCCAACATCTAATCCCCTTGTGGGCTGAACAGCTAATAATACCTCTGGATCATTGGTAATCTCTCTAGCCAGAATCACCTTTTGTTGATTACCGCCAGATAGGGCTGCTGCAATTTGATTTTCATTTCTTGGTCTTACATCAAATTTCTCAATCAGTTCTTGGGCAAACTGGCTGATACTTTTATGATTCAACCTGCCTTTTGTGGAAAAAGGCTCTTTATGGTAGTTTTCCAATATCATATTTTCAGCAACGGTAAAGTCCAATACTAAACCACGTTTTTGCCTATCCTCGGGAATATGACTCATTCCACTTTCCATAATCTCCTTCGGGGACAAGTTGGTAATATCCTTTCCTTGTAATAAAACCCTTCCCGCTTCTACCTTCCTAAGTCCTGTTAAGGCTTCTACTAGTTCAGATTGCCCATTTCCATCTACTCCGGCAATACCAAGTATCTCACCTTTGTGTAGTTTTAACGAAAAGTTTTTTACTACCTCTAAATCCCTATTATCCTTTACCGTTATATTATGGATTTCTAGTATAACATCTCCAATCTCTGCTTCCTTCTTATCTACCTTAAAACTTATTTCCCTACCAACCATCATAGATGCCAAATCTTCTTCCGTTACATCTTCAACCTTAACAGTATCAATTTTCTTTCCTCTCCTAATTATGGTGCAATAATCTGCCGATTGTTTTATCTCCTTCAATTTATGAGTTATTATTATGATGGTTTTCCCCTGTTTAGTTAAATTTTTCATAATTTCAATTATTTCCTCTATCTCCTGAGGGGTAAGTACTGCTGTAGGCTCGTCTAAAATCAGTATGTCTGCCCCTCTGTAAAGGGCTTTTAGAATTTCTACCCTTTGCTGCATACCTACTGAGATGTCTTCAATCTTTGCGTCTGGATCTACATAAAGACCGTATCTGTTGGATAACTCCTCCACTTCTTCCCTGGCCTTTTTAATATCCAGTACTCCAAATTTATTGGTAGTTTCCATTCCAAGGATTATATTTTCCACTACTGTGAAATTGTCTACCAGCATAAAGTGCTGATGTACCATTCCTATACCATTTTCAATAGCCACATTTGGATTAGTTACCTCTACCTTCTTCCCATTAATGAAGATTTCACCTGAAGTAGGCTGATATAATCCGTATAGGACATTCATCAAGGTCGTTTTTCCAGCCCCATTTTCTCCTAATAATGCATGGATTTCTCCCTTATGGACAACTAAGTCTATATTATCGTTTGCAACAAAATCGCCAAACTTTTTAGTTATATTTTTCATCTCAATAACCTTGGTATTGTAATCGATAGTGTTCACAGGGCTCCTCCTATCTAATCTAGTTGTTAAGCAGCTCAGACTTCTAGCCCGAGCTGCTTAAACTTTTTATTTTAATGTATTCATAAATTCTTCAAAGGTTTCTTGATTGTATGGAACTACTATTTCTCCATCGATTATCTTTTGCTTCAATTCTTCAACTTCATCTAATATCTCCTGTGGTACGTGTTTATTTGATGTAGGTGCAATATCTACTGCCCCACCATCGGCTAAACCATAAGTAATGGTTTGTCCTCCTGGGAACTTACCTTCTACTAAATCCTTTACAACATTATAGACTCCAACGTCTACACGCTTCATAGCTGATGTTAATACGTTATCTGGAGCTAGGTAGTTTTGATCTCTATCTACTCCTATTGCCCATTTGCCTTGCTCCTTAGCAGCTTCTATAACTCCCGTTCCAACGTCTCCAGCAGCGTGGAATACTATATCTGCTCCTTGTTGATACATTTGTTGAGCTATAGCCTTACCCTTAGCCACATCGGAGAAGGACTCAGCATATTGATTTAATATTTCTATTTCCTTTCCTAATTCATGAGCTGCATATTGAACTCCAGCTTGATATCCATAGTCAAAGGCCCAGATAATATCTCCAGCTATACCTCCAACGAAACCTACTTTATTGGTTTCTGTCATCTTTCCAGCAATATATCCTACTAGGAAAGATGGCTGTTCCTGCATAAACATAACTCCTACTACATTGTCTGGAGTATCATCACCATAGGAGTGGTCTACAATTGCATATTTTTGATCTGGGTTAGCTAAGGCTGCATCTAATACAGCATCGGCTAATTTAAAGCCTATACCCCAAATGAGATCGTTTCCAGCATCTAGAAGAGTTTCAAAGTTAGGTGCAAAGTCAGCATCTTGTTGAGATTCTTGGTAGGAAACCTCTACTCCTAATTCTTCTTCAGCTCTTTGCAAACCTTCCCAAGCTGATTGATTAAAGGATTGGTCGTGTACTCCACCTTCGTCAGTAACCATAGCAACTTTTAATGCTTCGCCAGCTGGTGTCTCTTCAGTTTCTTCTGTTTCAGTTGGTTCTTCTGCTTCTTCTGATGGTGTATCAGAACTTGAACAACCAACTACTGAAAATACAAGAATACCTATTAGCAACAATGCTAATAAGTTTTTACTCAATTCTAACTCCTCCTTTTTTGTTATGCTTAAAGTTTAAATACCCATATCTTAGGTTATTAAAATAATTACCCTAATATGGGATTTGAAATAGCATTAACCTAAAATCTGCCAACAAC
>JAAYEU010000168.1 GCA_012728595.1 Tissierellia bacterium | reverse complement strand
TTATATCATCTAGCCTCCATTGTCTAAAGGAAAGAAATATTATCATTAAGTTGTAGAAGTTTGGGCATATTAATTTCAGGTATAATTAAAATGTATGGATAAATTATTTAAGAGGAGTTGATTAAAATAAGGAGGACAATGATAGACTTACTTATGAATCACGTTTCTATTAGGAAATTTAAGGATAAAAATGTAGAAAGGGATATGGTAGATATCATAATCCAATGTGCACAGATGGCACCAACATCTAATAATCTACAGACCTATACCATAATCGAAGTTAGGGATGAGGGGAAGAAAAAGGAATTAGCTGAAATAGCTGGAGACCAGCCTTGGGTTGAGGAGGCCCCCTTAGTTTTGCTCTTTTGTGCCGATTTGAATAGGAGCAAAGAATTTATTAAGGTCGACAACCCACAGATATTCGGCAATGCTGAGCTATATACTGTAGCAGTGGTGGATACTGCCCTGGCATGTCAGAAGGCCTTGATAACTGCCCAGAGTTTAGGATTAGGTGGTGTTATTGTTGGGGGAATAAGAAATGATATGGATGCTGTCCATAATATGTTTAAGCTACCAGAACTGGTTGCCCCCTTATTTTTACTATGTCTGGGCTATCCAGACCAGAATCCAGATTTAAAGCCAAGGCTTCCCCAGAATATAATCCATAAGATAGACTACTATGACGACACAAGGGATAGGGAATTGATAGAAGAGTATGATAAAACAATGGAAAATTACTATAGCAAACGGTCTAGTAAGCAAGTAAAGGTAGGTTGGACCACCCACTGTCAAAGGGCCTTTTCAAGGAGTAGTAGGGATTCTACTGGGAGTTTCCTTAGGAGTATAGGATTTTTAAATAGATAGAGTAGGACTCCACTGGAGTTCTACTCTTTATTTCAGCAAAGCGGACAAGGATACCAACTGGCTTACTATCCAACTTGAGGCATAATAGGCCATGAACTGGACTCCAGTGTGAATATCGAATAGATTATGAAGTATCCCACCAAACAGGCCAATACATAGGGCGATTATTATTCCCATTAATCCAGCCTCATAAAATGCCAACATGAATATAAGCCCTAAAAAGGAACCTATTAGGGCTTCGTGGCTAATCTTTCTAAACATCTTTTCCGTCCAAGCCCGGGCCTTCCTTATGGAGATGGGATAGGCTAGTAACGAACCAGCTATTATTCCAATCAAGCCAAATACTAAATAATCCCATAGGCTTAGATAGTTATGGAGATTATGGATGGGCTCTATTGTAAAAACTGGTGGAGCATTAAACAAGGGGGCAGCTGGCCCTAGGGCTACAGGGCTTAAGGGTAATCCAAAAGCCATTAAGGAAATAATCAAGCCTCCAATATAGGTAGCATTGCTGACAGCATCCTGCACACCTAGGGTGGTGGTTACCCTTTCATACAATTCCTTCCTTCTTGCAGATGTCAATTCTCCAAAAAGAACGGTAGTGCCTACTGGTGAGAAGGTAAACATACAGGAACTGATTATAGATGAAAGGGCAATACTCTTCCTTTGCCTTTTTGTAAAAAACCTTAGTGGGTTTGGATAATATCCATACCTTTCTTTTATATCTGGCGCAAGCCATATTTCATTTGGTTTATCTCTTCTCTGCTTTTTTCTCATCTTAGGGACAAATACATTGAATAATTCAGATATCATAGGCCCTATGGTTATGCCCATAAATATAGATATGAAGAGGGTCTTGTCTACTGCTTCTACTGCTATTCTCTGAAGCCCTTGTATCAAGAAGGAATAGGGTATTAAGGATATTACTGCTGCCCAACGAGCATTGGACATATAGGCTATTATAATCGCCCCTAGTGCAAATATCAGCCCAATATAGGGCTTAATAATATCTCCTAATGGGGCAAGAAAATATGCAAAAATAATGGATACGGGTAGGGCAATAAATGAACCTATTAATGAACCAGCTGCCATCTTCCTCATTCCAATATGGGGTATGCCAAGCCTCTTAGCAATGGCACTATAATATACCATGGGTACTGCCATGGTACTGCCGGGTAAGGCTGCCATGGAGGTTGGCACTGTATGGGTTATCTGCATGGCCACTATAATTCCCATGGCCCAGGAGAATAAGATAACTGGATGCAAACCCAATAAAACCAATACTAGGGTAATGGGGGCCATGGTGGCCGTTTCATCGGTAGCGGGTATTATCCCTATGATTGAAAAAATTAATCCTCCCAAAAAGGCTGCCAGAAAAGCCTGTATGATTAAGCCTATAGTCATCTATATATCCTCCCTTAGCTTATATTCTTGCTTGTAGTTTTTTGAATCCTCTGGAATCAATGAAAGCAATCCATAGAGTTCAAGCTCTTCTAATTCCTCTATGATTTCAGGATCCAAATTGGACAAGGCTTCTATCTCCTCTTCTAAGGTCATGCCAGCTGCAGAGATGATGTCTAATATATCCTCCTTATTATGCCTTTCCTCAATAATTCTCTTAGGTTTAAATAGCTTTGCCGATATTATTCCCGATAATATACAGCCCAAAACTCCAAATAATAAAGAATAACCATTGGCAAGGCCTAAGTCTATATTATCCATGTTTAAAAAAGTCCTTCTGCCTATTAAAAACATGGTCATAGTCATAACAACCCCGATAATGGATGCATAGACCAATTCCTTCAAGTCTACAGTATCTCCCCATATTTCAATATATTTCTTATCCTTTTCTTTATCCTTCACCTTAATCCCTCCTTTAAAATACCAATCAATTATGAGTATCCCACATCTAATTTGAAATAATTTACTTTTCTTAAAATTATATTGCAGCTTGTAATTAATGTCTATGCTATATATAACCTAATTTAAATTTATAAAACCGCCTATTGAATTAATCCAATAGGCGGTTCAAGACTAATAATACTCCTCTGTATCCCTTGGTAATCCCTTTTTATCCAACCTATACTCTACAACATCCTTTATAATGGAGTAGATGAACACAAACAGGGGCACACCCACTAC
>JAAYEU010000036.1 GCA_012728595.1 Tissierellia bacterium | reverse complement strand
TTCTCATAATGATAAAGATTTAGTTTTTTAGTAGTCTAAATCTGGAAAGAAAATATGGGGAAAGTCTTCTTTAAAAGCATTAAATACAGGTTTTAATATAGCCTCCATTTATTTAAGAACTTGGCATAAAATTTGCATAATAAATTTATGCAAGATGAACCGTTAAATGGAGTTTTCTTGTAATAATTAAAGTTTTAAGGAGGAAGAAATAGTGGCTATAAATGGTGAATTAATAAAAGCACATTTGGTTAACGTTAGGGAAGATATTAGCCCTAAAGCAAATATAGACTATTTGTCGGATAAAGAGATTAAAAAGGTAAGAGCTTTTCACAAGAAGTTTGATGAGTATTCTATCACTCCTTTGCACAAGTTGGAAAACCTAGCCAAGTATTATGGATTAAAGAATATCTTTTTAAAGGATGAATCCTATAGATTTGGATTAAATGCTTTTAAAGTTCTAGGTGGTTCTTACGCCATAGGAAAATATCTAGCTGATAAATTAGGTCTAGATATTTCAGAAGTATCTTTTGAATATCTTCGTAAAGAGGCTAAGGAAAAGTTGGGAGAAATTACCTTTGTTACGGCTACCGACGGAAATCACGGCAGAGGAGTAGCTTGGGCAGCTAATCAATTAGGACAGAAAGCAGTAGTATATATGCCAAAGGGCTCTTCTCAAATTAGGTTAGAAAACATTAGAAAGGAAAATGCAGAGGCCTCTATAATAGATGGAAATTATGACGATGCGGTAAGACTTGCAGATGAAATGGCTAGGAAACATGGTTGGGTTGTAATTCAAGATACAGCTTGGGATGGCTATGAGGATATACCAACCTGGATAATGCAAGGGTATGGCACTTTAATAGATGAAGCCTTTGAACAGTTAAAAGAACACAGTGTAGAAAAGCCAACCCATGTATTCTTGCAAGCAGGAGTAGGTTCCTTTGCAGGAGCAGTCCAAGGTTATCTTGCAGCAAAATTTGGCCACGATAGGCCAATTACTATCATAGCAGAGCCGGATGATGCCAATTGTCTATATAGGTCTGCCATTAGTGGAGAACGACAAACAGTAGATGGGGATATGCCAACTATTATGGCTGGACTAGCTTGTGGTGAACCTAATACCATTAGCTGGGAGGTTCTTAAAGACTATTCTGATGGATATTTTTCATGCCCCGATTATGTAGCAGCAAGAGGAATGAGGATTTTGGCATCCCCTTTAAAAGGAGATCCTCAAATAGTATCAGGAGAATCCGGAGCAGTAGGAATTGGAGTAATATCCTTATTAATGGAAAGGGACGAATATCAGAACTTAAGGGAACAATTAGGATTAGACAAAAATTCAGTAGTGCTATTAATAAGTACAGAAGGGGATACAGATCCTAAGAAGTACAAAGATATAGTATGGGATGGAGATTGCACATCAATTTAATTTGTAGATTATAATACAATACATAGGAGGAATATAGATGAAGTTTTTTGATGATAGTCATAAGGTAACAAGGGTTACTCAATAATTGATAAAGGCTAAAAGTTGCTCAGGATAAGAAGAAAAAATAGTAGAAGTATTAAAAAACATATTTACTGAATCCAGTTTTGCCGATTATCATGTGGATGAATATGGCAATATTATCGGAAGGATTAAGGGGAAATTACCAGGCAAAAAAATTCTATTCGATGCCCATATAGATACTGTGGAAGTACCAGAACCAGAAAAATGGTCTGTAGATCCTTTCGAGGGAAGAGTAGTAGATGGCAAGGTATATGGTAGGGGTGCTTCAGACATGAAAGGCGCCTTGGCAGCCATGATATGTGGTGTTAGTGAATTTGCAAAAAAGACTAATAGGGAATTTCCTGGAGAAATCTATGTGGCAGGAGTAGTTCATGAAGAGTGTTTTGAAGGGGTAGGAGCTAGAAAGGTAAGTGAAAAGGTACAACCTGATTATGTAGTAATAGGAGAAGCTTCTGAATTAAACTTAAAAATTGGACAAAGAGGAAGAGGAGAAATAGTCTTTGAAGTCTTTGGCAAACCAGCCCATTCTGCTAATCCTGAAAAGGGTATAAATGCAGTCTATAAGGCAGCCAATTTGATAAGTAGAGTTAAGGAATTAGAAATGACCTATGACGAGGATTTAGGATATGGAATACTAGAATTGGTAGATATTAAATCATCACCCTATCCAGGTGCATCTGTAGTACCAGATTATTGTAAAATTACCTATGATAGAAGATTATTAGTTGGAGAGACAAAGGAAAGTGTATTAGAACCATTACAAAAACTGATAGATGATATGATGAAGGAGGACCCTGATTTTAAAGCCAAGGTATCTTATGCAATAGGTACAGAAAAATGTTATACAGGGGCTACTATTACTGGAGAAAGGGTTTTCCCAGGATGGAAATACAAAGAAACCGATGAATTTGTCCAAGCTGCATATGAAGGATTAAAAGAAGCAGGATTGTTTCCAGAAATAACTACCTATTCCTTCTGTACAAATGGAAGCCATTATGCAGGAGAAGCTGGAATTAAAACTATTGGATTTGGACCATCAAGGGAAAATTTAGCCCATACCATAGATGAATATATAGAAATAGACCAGCTAGTTAAGGCTGCTAATGGTTATTATGGAATTGCTAAGGCTTTATTAAAGTAAAAAATAATAAATATTTAAAGGCTTATTAATAGCTGTCAAGTAGTAGTTGTAGCTAATTGGCAGCTATTAATTTAATTATTTATAATAGAGTTTAGACTTATTAAAAGCAGGAATGGGAGGTCTCAAATTGGCAAAGTTCGATATTATAATTGAAAACGGATTCATAGTGGATGGAAAGGGAAATAAAGGTTTCTATGGAGATATAGGAATTATCGATGATAAGATAGTAAAAATTGGTGACCTAAAAGGAAATGAAGCTGAAAGGATCATAGATGCCACTGGAAAAGTGGTATCCCCTGGATTTATTGATACTCACAGTCATTCCAGTATGCTTGTATTTGAAGATCCATTTTTAACGCCTAAAATCCGTCAAGGTATTACCACAGAATTGATTGCCCAAGATGGAATAGGGCCAGCTCCGGTAGATGATGAGAATTTATCTTTAGGACCTAATGTTGCATACCTGGTTCCCCATGGCAATTTGAGGATGGTTTCCATGGGTTTAGAGAATAGAAAACCAACGGATGAAGAGATGAAGAGGATGAAGGAGAACTTAGCTAAAGGAATAGATGAAGGCAATCCAAAAGCTCGGAAAGCTGGTAAGGTTTTAAAAAGGGGTAAAAATTAAACCTTTAACTGTCCATTGCATATTTTAATATAAAAGGGGGATGTGCAATGGACTACCCTATTGTCTTCATACCAGGACTCTTTGGTTCTTTAGGGGATGATGTCATAAAGGGAACGGGAGATTTCTCCTTTGGGCCAGCAGAAGCCATCTATAGACCCTTTATTGAAATGCTAAATTCAATGGGTTATATAGAAAACCTTAATTTATTCATCTCCTATTACGATTGGAAAAGGTCAGTTTTGGAGGCGGTGGATAAGTATTTATCTAAGGATATAAAAAGAGCAAAAATGGAAAGCAAAAAGGACAAGGTAATACTTATTGGCCATAGCTTGGGTGGGCTGTTAGGAAGGGCATATTTGGCCTATTTTAGCCCCTCATCCGTAGATAAGTTAATTATGATAGGCACTCCTAATTTAGGAGCTGTAAATGCTTATTATTTTTGGAGTGGGGGGAAAATTCCCTATTCAAAAGTAGAGGATAATGCACTTTATAATGGATTAAAAATGGGATTTATCTTATATTTTTCTCTATTTAAAAACATAAGCTATATAGATGTTCTAAGAAAAATTTTCCCCATTGCTAGAGATTTACTACCTAGTTTCAAATACGGAAATTATTTGTTTTATGAAAAAGATGGCCTTAAAAGGGAAGTGCCAATAGAAAAAATGGAAGCTAATAATATTTTCTTAAACAAGCTGGAAGAAAGATATATTGATCCGACCAAGCTTTTTATTGTAGCGGGGAAGGGGAGTTTTACTAATAAGGAATTTTTGGTAGATGTTAGTGGTAAGAACAAAACTAAATGGAAAGACGGAAGACCTATAAAGGCCTATAGAACTAATTTGGGGGATGGTACTGTAACAACCTTTAGTGCATTGGGAGGTTTAAAGGGAAAGAGTATAATAATCGAAGGGGATCATATCGACATCTTATATAAATCCAAGTATTTTTTATCTTCTATACTGGAAAAGCCAGTGGAGTGGGATATAAAAACAATAAGTGGATAGGGAAAATCTATCCACTTTTTATTATTACTACCAATAATAACTGTGATTAAACTCTGCCTCTTCTTTAGTCCTATGAATTGTGCCGTGGGGATGCTCAGGAGGAGCATATATGGAGTATAGTTTAATTGGTTTGGAGCCTATATTTATCAAATTATGCCACATTCCTGCAGGTATAAATATTACATAATCTTTATAAACTTTGGCTTGGAAGTCCATGCATTCCATACTATGGCCCATTTTAACAACTCCATCTCCCTCTTCAATTCGGATGAATTGGTCAACATTAGGGTGCATTTCCAAGCCAATATCCTGGCCAACATCGATACTCATTAAGGTTAGCTGTAGGTGCTTTCCAGTCCATAAGGCAATTCTAAAGAAGTCATTTTGTTTAGCAGCCTTATTTATATTGGTTACAAAAGGACAAGGGCCATAATCCCTTAATTGGATGGGATATTTCCTATTATAATCATTGTGCATGGTGTTCACTCCTTTAGTAGTTTTACAATATTATATGTTCTGTAATGGCTAGGGGTTCTTCTAAACAGGATATGTATTTATGCCACAGGGAATGTAGCTTTTTTTGATCTTCATTTAATGTCCTTTTTTAAATACTGTTGATTTTATGCTTATAACCGTAGGGTGACCTGCGGTTTTTATATAAATACAGCCTAAAATGGATATGAGGCCACTGGATACCAAGCTCAAAAGCAGAATGGACTTTTTTGTATTGTTGACAATTACAAATATGTGTTATAAGGAATACACGCTTATAATCGAAAATGAGAATATAGAGGATACCAATTTGTAAGAAAAGGTAGATGTTGTTGGAATTAGGTATTTCATTAGTGGCAGGTGGCATACATATTACAGCTTTTTGTAAGCGGGCTAAGGAGCATTTTGATGTAGTTTCTATTGGTTTGGCAGAGTAAAGCTGGCCTAACATAATTAAAGTTTTATAAACCAAGAAGTTTAAAAGAATATAAGGATTGGTTATATTTATGTTAACTGGTATAATAATAAATACAATAATTTGACTATTTATCCCAGAATAGATTAGAAAGTATATGATGAATGACGTGATAATTTATACTTTTCCCACATAAAAAGGAGTGAAAGAATGCGCAAATATATCGAGTTCAAAGATGTAAGAAAGGTTTATCAAATGGGAGATGTAGAGATTAACGCTTTAAATGGTGTCAATTTTTCCATCGATAAAGGGGAGTTAGTTATTGTAGTAGGAGCCAGTGGAGCTGGCAAAAGTACTATATTGAACTTATTAGGGGGGATGGACCGGCCCACTTCCGGGGAAATATATGTGGACAATAAGGAAATACACAATCTTTCCGATATGGAATTGGTTACCTATAGGAGGAACGATATTGGATTTGTATTCCAATTCTATAATTTGGTTCAAAATCTAACGGCAAGGGAGAATCTGGAATTGGCAACCCAGATATCTAAGAATCCTTTAGATATCGATCAGGTATTAGAAGATGTGGGATTAAGCCATAGGAAAAACAATTTTCCCTCTCAACTATCTGGTGGAGAACAACAGAGGGTAGCAGTAGCAAGGGCCTTAGCCAAAAATCCTAAACTTCTATTATGTGATGAGCCTACAGGAGCTTTGGACTATAATACGGGTAAATCCATATTAAAACTATTGCAGGATACATGCAGAAAAACTGGTAAGACAGTAGTCATCATAACCCATAATTTAGCAATAGCCCCTATGGGTGATAAAATAATTAGAGTAAGAAACGGTATAGTAGAAAGTCAAACTATTAATGAACACCCAATCCCAGTAGAAAGGATTGAATGGTAGTTATGAAAAACCCTTTAATAAAAGATGTAGTACGTGATATAAAAAAGTCTCTTGGTAGATTTTTATCTATAACAGCCATTATAGCTTTAGGGGTAGCTTTTTTTTCAGGAGTAAAAATTGCCCCAGAGGATATGAAAAAAACGGCTGACAAATATTATGATGACTACAATTTAATGGACATCAGAATTGTATCCACTCTAGGCTTGACAGAAGATGACTTAAAGGGAATTGAGAAAGTAGAAGGTATAGAGCAAAGCCTTGGCAGCTATACCATAGATGTTTTAGCTGAATTGGATGAACAGGAAGTGGTCTTAAGGGTTCATCAGCTACCAGAAGAAGATGATATTAATAACATTCGCTTAATAGAAGGAAGGTTGCCGGAAAAACCCTGGGAGTGTGTAATGGAAAAGGGCAAAATTGGTGAATTCACACTATCCCTTGGCTCTATCATAAGGCTAGAATCAGGTAAGGAAGAGCCCTTAAGCGATTATCTAGAATATACAGAATATGAAGTGGTTGGCTTAGTTCAAACGCCCTATTACTTGTCCTTTCAAAAAGGTAGCACTAATATAGGCACCGGGCAGGTTAGATCCTTTATAATGATACCCAAGGAAAATTTTAAACTTGATTACTATACCGATATCTATTTAACGGTTAGAGGGGCTAAGGAATTGAATTCCTATGATGATGAGTATTTTGACATCATAGATCCAGTTACAGCTCAATTGGAAGAGTTAGCGAAAGAAAGGGAAGTCATAAGGTATGAGGAGGTAATTGGAAAAGCTGAAGAGGAATTGGAAAAGGGTAAGAAGGAATACTTGGATAAAAAGGAAGAAGTAGAAAAAGAGCTTGCCGATGCCTTGAAAGAAATTGAAGATGGAAAGAAAGAGATTGCTAAAGGACAAAGGGAATTAGAGGCTAAGGAGAGGGAATTTTATAGAAGCATTAAAGAAGGGAAGGAAAAATTAGCTAAAGCAGAAGAGGACCTGCAAAGAGGTGAAGAAGAATATAGTTTAGCCTTAAGAAGTTTTGAAGAAAATAAAAAACTAGCAGAAGAAGGATTTAGGAAAGCTGAAGAGGAGATTAAAAAGGCTGAAGAGGGAATGGTAGAATTAGAAAATTCAATAGCCCAAATCAATATGGCCTTGGAAAACCCTCTACTACCATTGGAAGAAAAAGAAAAGCTTGTTATAGAGCTTCAAAGCTTGACCGAAATGTTAGAAAAAACCAAGGAATCTGTTGAAGCGGGTAGAAGGGAAATAGAATTAAAAAGGCTTGAATTAGTAAAGGGAGAGGAAGAGTTAGAAAAAACTAAAAACATACTTCTGGCTACTAGAAAGGCAATTGAAGAGGAAAGACAAAAACTAGAGGAAGGGGAGAAAGCAGGTCTTATAGAAATAGAAAGGGCTAAAAAGGATTTAGAAAAGGCTAAAGAAGAACTACAAAAGGGGGAGGAAGAATATTTAGAGGCTAAAGATAAAGCTGAAAAAGAATTAGAAAAGGCTTGGAAGGAAATCAAGGATGCAGAAGATGAAATTAGAGACATTGAAAGGGGAAGATGGTATGTTTTAGATAGGAATAGCCATTATTCCTATGTAGATTATGGTGGAGCAGCAGATAGGATCGATGCTCTATCCCAAGTCTTTCCCCTATTCTTTGCTTTAGTAGCAGCCTTGGTTTGTTTAACCACCATGACCAGAATGGTAGATGAACAAAGGGTAAATATTGGTACTTTAAAGGCTTTAGGTTATGGGAAAGGGGCCATAGCTTTAAAGTATATTTCTTATGCCTTTATTGCAACCCTCTTAGGTTGTATTATAGGTATAGCAATAGGATTTACACTATTCCCAACTGTAATATTCAACGCCTATGGAATAATGTATATGCTGCCACCAGTAGAGCTTAACTTTAACACATTCTTAGCCTTATCTACATCCCTAGTTGCGATAGGACTTACTACGTTTACTGCATATATATCTTGCAGCAATGAATTAAAGGAAACTACGGCAGCACTCTTAAGACCAAGGGCTCCCAAAGCTGGGAAGCGAATACTACTTGAAAAAATACCAATTATCTGGAATAGGTTCAACTTTAGCTGGAAGGTAACCATAAGAAATATATTTAGATATAAAAGAAGATTCTTCATGACTGTTTTTGGTGTTGCAGGCTGTACTGCATTAATCTTGACAGCTTTTGGCATTAGGGATTCGATTAGAACTGTAGTAGACAGGCAATTTGGAGAATTGTTTACCTATGACATAACTATAGGATTAAGTTCCGAATTCAAAGAAGGTTTAGAAGATGAAAGAATTCTGGAATATGAATTGCTTTACAAAGAGATGGGAGAAATAAGTTTTAATTCTACTAGCAAGGGTATTACCATAATCGTTCCCGAGGACATTGACTCTATTGGGAGATTCATAAATCTAAGAAATAGGAAATATGGAAATATTATTTCTATACCAGATAGAGGAGTTGTCATTACAGAGCAGGTATCCAGAAGTTTAGGCCTTAAAGTTGGGGATGAAATAGTATTTAGGAATAGCGAGGACGATGAAGCAAGAGTAAGAGTTCAAGGGATTACAGAAAACTACATCGGAAACTATATATATCTATCCAAAGAATATTATGAGGAAATTTTCCAAGAGCATATTAAATACAATGAAGCCATAGGGAAGATTAAGGAGAAAACGGAAGAGTTTCAGGATAGGCTTTCAAAGGATTTATTAAATAAGGAAGGTATCGATAATGTCAGCTTTAATACTACTATAATGGAAGACTTTGACGATACAATAAGGAGCTTAAACTATGTAGTATTGGTCATGGTATTCTCAGCAGGAGCCTTAGCTTTTGTAGTTTTGTATAATCTAACCAATGTAAATATATCGGAAAGGATACGGGAGATTGCCACCATAAAGGTATTAGGCTTCTATGATAAGGAAGTATCTGCCTATGTCTACAGGGAAAATACTATATTGACCATCTTAGGTACCTTGGCAGGTCTTGTTATTGGCATATTTTTACATCGATATATAATGACCACCGTTGAAATGGATAATTTAATGTTTGGATTGGATCTAGAACCTAATTCCTACATTATTTCCATTATATTAACCCTGGGATTTGCAGCTTTTGTCAATATTGCCATGTATTATAAGTTGAAGAATATTGAGATGGTCGAATCCTTAAAAAGCATAGATTAAAGCCATAGAAAAATAATACTCTCACTTAAATTCATTTATTAGTGGGAGTATTATTTTTTAGAGGAATTTAATAAAGAATGTGGAATAGGTACTATAAGAAAAAAATTGGAGATGATTATATTGAAAGGGGTTATACTGATAATCATAATTTCTTTATGTATAAATTATATTTTTCCATCTACTGTGGTGGCGGATGTAGGACCTAAACCTTCTATAAAGGTAATAGTTGAAAATCCACCAGAAGGAAAGTATTATCTGGATTTATTAATAGATTATGAAATATCCCATTCCTATGTAAATGTTGCCGAGGAAGATGTAGATGATATTAATATGTTTACAATTTTAAAAAACTATAATTTAGGTGGATGGCGTCCAGCCCTAGCAACAGGAACTAAAATTCCTCTATTTGGGAAGCTTACTGGAGAAAAAGAAAATGATAACATGGTCCATTCATTTAGTTATTTAGGAGTACCCGATAGGTTTAAGGTAATAGTGGTAGAAGAAACTGGAGATGTAATAGTTTCTGAGAATATCATAGAAAGAAAGGCTTTTGAGAGTAAGGTATATTTTGATTATGATTCAAAAATATTAAGGGAAAGTTCAATAGTTCTTGCATATTTAAAGCAATTTCGTATTACCTTTCCAACTACCCTAATGGTGGAGGGATTAATTCTACTTATATTTGCTTTTAGCTTAAATAGAAATTGGAAGTCCTTTGTGTTAATAAACCTAATGACCCAAGTTCTATTGACTGCAACCGTCTTTACCGGAATGTATTTTCAAGGTTCAATGGCAGCTTTTTTTTATTATATCCCTGTTGAAGTAATAATTTTGGTAGTAGAATCTAAGTTGTTTAAGAAATATTTAAAAGGGCATTCACAATCAAGAAAATTTGCCTTTGCAATAGTGGCTAATATATTAAGTTTCTTAATGGGGATTATAGAGCTTATATATATTCCATATTGATGATTTACCATAAAAATAGTTAATAAATATATAAGAAGGGTATATTTTTAACGTAGGCATAAGAGAAAAGAGGTAATATATTGAAGTTTACTAATATAGTGTTTATAGCCTTTGGATTTATTTTTACTGGCCTTGGTATAATAGGAGTTCTAGTGCCGGTATTACCCACTACACCTTTTCTAATAGTAGCTTCTATCTTCTTTGCAAAAGGCTCTAATGGATTCGATAGCTGGTTTAGAAACACCAAGTTATATAAAAATTACGCTGAGGATTTCATAAGGGACAGGTCCATGACCTTGAGGAGAAAAGCTAAATTAATGGCTTTGTCAGATCTTATGCTAATTTTTCCCTTAATTAGGGTAGATAATAGATTTGTTAAACTATTTATAATCCTGTTGATAATAGTTAAATATTACTATTTTATGTTCAAGATAAAGACTAAAAGGGAATGATAGGTAATTTGTTACCTATCATTTCAGTTTGTAGACAAACACGGTTTTTGTAATCTTGAAAACCGTGTTTTTTAATAAAATAATAATATTTTTGAACAAATTGTTTAATAAATTGGAAGGATTAGGTCCACTTTTCCTGGACCTCCAAAGCCAGGTTGCTAGCTTTTTTAAATTCATGCAAGCAGCAACAAGCATCGCCTGCGCTTTCACTTTTTTCAATCCCCTTAGGGTTGTCCAGCGCAT
>JAAYEU010000167.1 GCA_012728595.1 Tissierellia bacterium | reverse complement strand
TTTTCACGTAGGAATATCCCCAGCTCATGCTGGAGGCTAAACTCATTATAAATTTCAATACTCTTAGACTGAACAAACAAGAAAAAGTCATCTACTAATTGCATTAAATTAAGCAAAGCCTCCACCCCATACACCCTAATGTAAATGTCAATATAAGAATGATCAAAAAGTGGAAAATAATTATGTACAAAAAGTGGCCTAAGGCATTTCAGAATCCTTCATCGAGTTATTATCTAAATATTGAATTTTAGATTGGATTCTGTAGGATGGACCCTTTATAGATATAATATGGCTATGATGAAGAAGTCTATCCAATATAGCATTGGCAATAGTAGGTGAGCCAAATATATCTGGCCACTTTGAAAAATTAGAGTTCGTAGTAATTATTGTGCAATGCTTTTCATATCTTTTAGCTATTAGCTGAAAGAATAGATTGGAAGCATCTAAATCTATTGGTAAATAGCCTATTTCATCAATTATTAGTATCTTATACTTTGCAAAATGCTTAAGCCTTGTCTCTAGCCTGTTCTCTAAAAGGGCCTTTTTGAGTTGTGCTATTAACTCATGGAAAGAAATAAAATATGTTGAGTATCTATTTCTAGCACACTCTATTCCTATGGCGGTAGCCAAGTGTGTTTTTCCAACACCTGGCGTACCCACAAAGAGAATATTTTCATTGTTTTCTATAAATCTTAAACTAGATAAATCCATCATCTGCTGCTTATTAACTGTAGGTTGAAAGTCAAAATCAAAATCATCTAAGGTCTTTATGAAAGGGAAGCTAGCAACCTGCACACATGCATTCATTGCTCTTTCTTTCTTTGCTTTAATCTCTAATTCACTTAGTTCATATAATGCATCTACAACACTCTTTTCGTTGGAATTTACCATTTCTATATATTGATCAATATTAGATTTCATATTCTTTAATTCCAAGTTTTCTAGATTATTTAATAACTTTACATAATTATTCAATTATTCACCCCTCATTTTAGGAAATTATCTAGTGCATTTAGATTTTCTAAAACTATATTATCTAAATCATTATCATCCTTAATAGATTGTGCCATTAAAGCCCTATAGTCTTCAGGCTCATAATTAAAATTTTTATTACTTAGTTGATGAATTCTAATCAATTCTATGTTACAATAAATGTACAATTGATTATCAATTTGCTTTAAGAGTACATCTTTGCCGATGTACTTTGGTGGAACTGAGTATTTTCTTCCCTTGTAATTTACTAATGAATCCTTATGGACACTGGTTCTCAGCTCGTGGTCCATGTGTGATTCTATTATTAGATTCTTTGGTAGGGGTTGAAGGTACTCTTTTTCTTTTTGAAATAGTAATATTGGTGGCACTCCTGTAGCCTGACACACATATTGATTCACCTTATTATTAATATTTTTAATTATTGAAATCAAGTCATCCTCATCTTCAAAATCATGATTGTAGGCTAAAAGCCATTCAACAAACTTATTTGCGACCTCCACCTTCCCTTTAGTGTAGGATCTTCGTGGTTTACAAAGGGAAATCTTAAAACCAAAGTCATCTGCAAAGGCCTGCATTTTAGTATTAATTCTCCTTCTGTTATCAATAATATCTACAACTGTTCTCATATTATCAAATAGAATCTCTTTAGGCACACCTCCTGTCTCTTTAAAAGCCTTAATTAAAGAATCAAATACATCCTGCTGGGTCCTATGTTTCTTATACTCAAAATGGCAGTATCTTGAATTGCCTAGTTTGTAGCTGAAGACATTAATGATAAATTCTTCATTATATTTTGATATTAGCTTTAAATCCTCCTTCCAATCCACCTGAGCTTGTTTGCCTGGTGGGGTCTCAAATCTTGGATGACC
Organism: Tissierellia bacterium; assembly: GCA_012728595.1. Classification (GTDB taxonomy): domain Bacteria; phylum Bacillota; class Clostridia; order Tissierellales; family Tepidimicrobiaceae; genus Tepidimicrobium. The sequence continues at coordinate 3,937 of JAAYEU010000167.1, read as the reverse complement.
CTTAGACTTGGCTGCAGGCTTTAAATCATTATTTTTAATATATTTATTAAAATTGGAATAACCTCCAACATCATACCCTTTATCCAGGAAATATTCATAGATAGCTTTTACTTTGATTCCTTTAATCTGAAGTTTTTCAATTATTTCATCTTTGTATTTATCCAACTTACTAGTTTTGTTTCTAGTCTTAGGCTTTCCTTCATAGCCTTCATAATACTTTTTTACAGTCCTTCTATCAAACCCATATTGCCTTGCTAAATCAGAAAAATTAGGTTTTAGATCCATAAGTTTTATTATCTTTAACTGTGCTCTTAAGCTACATTCCATCGCTATCCCTCCTAAAACTAGGATAGCAATTATGTACACTTTTGTACATTCTTATTTTCCATTAATTGTACATTTTCATTTTATCATTTACATCTAATTAATAGGTAAAGTATTAAACAGACTTCATCTAGCTTTGGTAGAATAGTATACTATATTAGATTGTATAAAGCTTCATCATTTTTTTGAATTAAATATACTTTTTATCTAATTGTTTCAACACAACTTACAAGTATGCTCTTAAAAAACATCTGAATTCTGTTTATAATTTTACTTTAAAACAAATCAACCCTTGAAATAGACATGTTTTTCCATTTTCAAGGGTTGATATTTATTGTTTTACTAGCAGTACTACTGCCTCCACTTTAACCATGTAAGTAAAGTTTATTATTAATCAAGAACAAACTATCCATATAAATAATATATAAATTTGAATTTTCTATTTTATGGGAATTGACAAAACCATAAAACTGCTCTGCCATGTTTCGCATATTAATACTGATGTACATTATATAAACCTCTGGACAACAGTCAATATTATTATTCCACCTATCAAACCCTATTTTCCTATTTCTATCCTATCAGCACTCAAATTACCCTATGTCATCTATAAATCCTCTCTAAAACAAGGGTCAAAAAACGGTGTTTTTTCACCGATTTTCTACCCAAAATTGGTCTCCAAACCACTATATGTTGTGGTCAACCTCTGTTATTTCTTCTCTGAACCACAATACGTCATCAGAATTATACTCTCAACATGGCTCGAGTTGATGGAATTGATGTCTGCAGGTCCTTTTTTTAGGGTATCTGTACGAGGGAACATGTCAATGGGTTTTTCGGTCTTTTTTGAAAATCGTCCGTATGTGGAAACATATCCATCATATTATTTGCATAGAGTTATGCAGTGGGATTATTCAAAAACAACAATCCTAATAGTATTTCCTAATCTCATTTAGTAGTTCTTCTTCATCTTGATTGTCATGAATATAATCCATATACTGCCTTCTTCCTGTTTTCAAATATAATAACCATCCCTGCAATGACAAAATATAATCATCGTCTAATGTCGACAGCTTTGAGTATTTACCGACATATATATTACCAGCATTCCACGGTTCGTGTCTTACTGGATATAAATACCCGTATCCTTCGTCCTTGATTACTCTAGCATATCCATCCTCATCAATAACAAGTTGATTATGAACCCTATCGTCAGCCTTTCTCATTTCTTCCTCTATTTCCTGCTTTGTAAATAAATGAGACGGTTTTCCGCATTTTATTAATTCTATCGAAATACAGTTTTCAATTTCATCCAAAGAACAAAGACTATTTTGATTAAGAATTTGGTTAATATACTGAATAATATCATCTCTCAGGTTTATAGCTTTTATTCTATTATATGTATAATAGCAATCATCGTCCAAAGGCGATTTTAATTCCTTTATACTTCCATCTTTACAGATATATTTACCAGATTTATCAAATAAATTTAATAGATGATTATTATTTGGTGTTTTAAATTTAAAACAAAACTTTATTTTTACATTACTATAACTATCAAAATCTAATATCGCTTTAAAATTCCATAAGTAATAATTATTCTCTATATAACTATCTCTCCTTTTTCTTTCTTCATTTTTTTTCATAACCTTATTTTTTTGCAATTGATAATTCTTTTGGTTTCTAAACGGATCTCTATTAAATATATCCAAACAAAGAATTCTTTTTTCTAATTCATAATCGTCTAAATTACTTGACTCTGAATATTGTTTTGAACGAATGTAAGAATACATTTTTATTAAACCTTCAATATACTCTCGAAACTCTAAGCTACTGCATATCCCATGTCTCCCATCATATGTACCAGGAATTTTGTTATAAGGTCCATCTTTCATGACAATTAAAAATATCCCTTTTAGGTACCTGTTTACTAGTTTATATCCTTGTGGTAGCGGTACTCCAGTATCATAATCATAGACACCATATTGAGCATATTTGGCATCTACATAATGTGCTGGTGTATCTTCAACCAAATACTCATAATTAACTACATCATTCTCCCTAATTATCGGATCCAGTCTATCAAGCTCAAGTAAAAAATAATTCCATCTATAGTTTTCTCCAAATCCTTCATAACACAAACATTTTGGTTTAACAACAAAACAAAAACCCAATGTATCATATAAATAAATACACCCTTCTTCAGCTGCTAATTCTGCATAACTAAAATCCAAACCTCCGCCATCTGAAAAGAGCATATGATTGTATGCAGATGTCATTCCTACAATATTTAATACCTCAACTATTTTATTGATATCTTTCCATATTGAAGATTCTGGAGAAACTAAACCAAATAATTGCTTATTTAAGAAATTCCAATCACTAGCCTGAGCTTTGCTAAAATTGGAATAAATATCAATCCATTCATTTAGTCTTTCTTTAAACTCTTTTATATTGGGACGTAAATCCGGATTATTATTAGTAGCATCTTTAAGTAACGTTTCTAGTTCAACTAGGTGGGTGTTTTTATATTTTTTAATACATCGTAAACTATGGCTAGGATCTAAATAATTATAAACACCGTCAAAACCTCTTTCATCTCCTGAGAGTAACATCCACATCGTTTTTGCTAGTGAAAAAACATCAGCTTTCTTTCCATCCGCATGTTTTGGATTTCTCTTCATTTCAGGAGCAATAGTGAATATAGCTCCTAACCCTTTATTCGATTTGGTAAGATCGTTGGGGTTATCTGGAAAATCCACTAACCCAAAGTCACCAAAAGAATATCTATTATTATAATAATAAATATTTGAAGGTTTTATATCTCTATGCGAGATTCCCTTTTCGTGAAGTTTTTCTAATGTTTCAGAAAGCTGAATAACTCCTAATATTATTTCACTTATTTCACTATCTTTCACATAATCAAGTATTGGAGTAGCTATTGGCATTGTATACCAATAATCTTCTTCATTAAAATCAATTATCGGAATAATACCTGAAATATCAGTTGCATTATCTTTTGCTACCTGTATTTCATTTATAAATCTAGCTTTCTTCTCTGTGCTTTTGTTACATAGTTCCTTTAAAGCTAGCCTCTTTCCAGTAGATTTTTCTCTTACAAGATATACTCTAGCATTTCCACCTTCTCCAAGTTCTCTAATAGCATCGAAATACTTATGCCAACTATTTTGTTTTGCCATATACACCCTCCCTTATTACATATACAAACAAACTCAACACTACCTACTAACATCCATTCTGTCTCCTCAACCCTATGAAAAATGCTCGTTATCTAATCTGTCAACTCAACCCTACCCATTTTTGAGCTCAAATTTCACCCCTAAAATATCCCTCGATATGTTCCCGTGTACGCATTTTATCCTTTTAGGTCGAGTAGACAGATTGGATGTAAACCCGCAAATCCAGTAATACCAAAGGTCACAGCTTTGTTATCAATACCACGCACTCAACATGGCTTGAGTTGATGTAATTGATGTCTGTGGACTATTTTTATATCATCTGTACGTGGGAACATGTCAATGGGCTTTATTACCTCTTAGTATGAGGGAACAAATCAATACTGTTAACTATTTTCTGGTGGTAGCCACCCCTC
>JAAYEU010000166.1 GCA_012728595.1 Tissierellia bacterium | reverse complement strand
GGATTAGAGATGAAGGATTATTAGATTCTGCTTTGAATTTACCATTTCAAAGTTTCGATGGAGAAGATATTTATAAGACTATTCAAGCTAAAGCAGCAAGGCTAGGTTTTTCACTTATTAATAATCATCCCTTTGTTGATGGGAATAAGAGAATAGGGATTTTAGTGATGCTGGTTTTCCTTGAAATAAATGGTATTGAGATTATATGTACAGATGAAGAATTGGTTGAGCTTGGATTAGGGGTAGCAGATGGTTCAGTAAGTTATAAAGATTTATTAAATTGGATAATTGACCACAGTTAATAAAAAGCTTGGCATAATATGAAGACACCAAGCTTTTTATTTTACCTTAATTTAAAGAGATATATCTATCGGTAAATAAGTTTTGCGAGTAGAGTCGATGCGGTGAACCGTATCATAAGTAGGACAAGCTATGGGTTATAGGATAATGTTTAAGGGGTTATCATAAACTGGAGTTAAGTGGTATAATACGTATAAGTAGATTAATGTGCAACAAACAACAAATAGTATTTATATTGCGTTAAAATAATCTGGTTTAGATTGGAGGACATAATGAAAAAATTAAGATTATATTTAGAGAATCACCCAAAGGTACCCAAAAAAATCATATTAGGATATATTATATTTGCTGGTTGCTTTATATTTCCTTTTGCAAATGGGCGTTCTCCTTTTGATTTCGATAAGGCATATTTAGCAATTGTTTCCTATGGAATTATCGGATTAGGATTTGCAGGAATTTATGGTATAAATAAAGAGAAATTCGTATACATTGCAAGTTTCATTTTAACTGGATTAGGGATGGTATGTAGATATTTCTTAGAATATGGTGAGGTGTCAAATACAGTGAATTTTACTCTATTTAACATTATTTCTTATTTATTAGTAACACCTATTTTAACCGTGATTTCTTATCAATTCATTATAAAATACTTGATGAAAAAGAATTAAATTTAATTTTACACAAACTAAAAATGAGAAATCTTGTCAGCTACTTGAAAGACTCGGTTATAAGTTAACAAATAAAACATACTGCTTTGGAGCTGAACAATCGGTATATGTACTTGATTTAGATATTGAGGGGCAATGAATTAATAGGATTCAATGACGAAAAGTAAGTAGGAATATTTACATATGTTGAATAAAAAGGAGATAATAATGGGGAATTATGTATGCGATTGCTGTGGGTACAGGACTTTAGATGAGCCTAGAGGAAGTTATCAAATCTGTGAGGTGTGTTTTTGGCAAGATGATGGATATATTGATGAAGAAGGATATTATGATACAGGTGCCAATCATGTAAAACTTTCTGAAGCACAAGCAAACTTTAAAAAATTTAAGGCATATGAAAAAAGGGTTTTAAACTATGTAAGAAACCCAGGTACAAGCGAACCTTATCTTGGGGAATTAAGAGGATTTAAGGATTAGGGGTAGTTTTAGTAAGACGCAATCTTTATCAAATGTTCATTAATAGATTTAGGAGTAACAAAATATAATTTGTGAGAATAAGGTATATGAATAAAAAACTAATAAAATTTTTAATGCTCATGGCTTATTTTATTCTATATGGATATTTAGCTATGAAGGGTGATGCTACTTCTGGAACAATGATATAATATGGGATTTATGATAGCAGGTTTTGGAATTCTTTGTGGCACTGCTGTTAGGACAAATAATAATATTATACTTATTATTGGGAACATATTAAGTTTTATTTCATAATATTTATTTACTTTAAAAAACTTACCAGAAGAATGGAGTGTATTTGGTAAAATAAAAATGCAATAAATGGTCATCAAAAATACAAAAAGTAATTGCCAGTACAATCCCAAAATTATACCCTATTAAGTGAGCAAACTTAGTAGGGGGGAAAGGATGTGCTGACAATT
>JAAYEU010000035.1 GCA_012728595.1 Tissierellia bacterium | reverse complement strand
CAAAACAGTTATTAAAGGATGTAAGAAAGCCCTTGGTAATCCTTGCCAACAACGGCAATATAGTAAGAAGTACTGCTGATGATGGAATAATAATCAAGAAATATTTGGATATAAAGGATTTTAAAACCCTAATTAAAGAAGGGAAAAAAAGGGGGTTACAGCCGATAGTCCATATAGACGGATTTGAAGAAGGGATAGACCTTATTATTGAATTGGATAAGGGGAACAATAACTATATATCCAAGGGGGAAAAAAGATATAGAGAAGTAGAAAGCTATTTGGAAATGGATGAGGATAGGATATTAGCAGTGGTTTATGCTGGTAATAGGGAGGAGTTAGTAAATTTCCATTTGGATATAAGTAAAAGATATCCCAACAGATATAGCTCCCATGTGATGGAAAACATTGTAATAGCAGAGGCTTTATTGGAGGTAATGAATCCCTTAGGCAATAAGTGGTTAAGCTTATCGGAATATGCTAAAGAAAAGGGAGTAGCTGAAGAGGAAATTATCGCTATTGGAGATGATAATAACGACATACAGATGATAAAGAAAGCCGGCTGTGGCATAGCCATGAAAAATGCCAGCAAGGGGGCTAAAAAGGTAGCCGATATCATTACAGAAAAGGACAACAACCAAGCGGGAGTAGCCTTTGAATTGAGGAAAATCTTAAAACTATAGGAGGGGGAGTATGTCTAAGTACAATTTTACTTTAAAGGAAACCGATGGAAGGGATGTTTCCCTAGAGGATTTTAAAGGTCAAAATGTGGTATTATATTTTTATCCTAGGGATAATACTGCAGGTTGTACTACCGAAGCCACTGAGTTTAGGGATTTATATGATGAATTTAAAAAACTTAATACGGTTATCCTTGGAATAAGTAGGGACAGTCTAGAATCCCATGCTAAATTTAGAGACAAGCACAAGCTACCCTTCCTGCTTTTAAGCGATCCAACCGAAGAAGTCCATAAGCTATTTGGAGTTATGAAATTAAAGAAGATGTTTGGAAGGGAATACATGGGGGTAGAAAGGTCTACCTTCATATTTGATAAAGATGGCAAATTGGTGAAGGAATTTAGAAATATAAGGGCAAAGGGCCATGCGGAAAAGGTCTTAACTTTCATAAGGGATGAATTGGAATCTTGATGGGGATTAATAAATATTTTTTTAGAAAAGGTGGAAGAATTGGAAATAACAGTATACAGAGTCTATTCAAAATATTTAAGGGAGAGATTTGGTGAAAAGGTTTATAAACTCCCCATAAGCCTTCCCCTTACCTGCCCAAATAGGGACGGATGCGTAGGGAAGGGAGGCTGCATATTCTGTGGGGAAGAGGGAGGTTCCTTTGAAAATCTTCCCAATATCCTTTCCGTTAAGGAGCAGGTGGAAAAAAATAAGGACTATATTAGTAAAAGATATAAGGCTAAGAAATTCATTTCCTATTTTCAAAACTTTACAAACACCTACCTGCCCTTGGAGGACTTCAAAAGATATGTTGAGGAAGCCATAGTAGAAGGAGTAGTGGGAATCTCCATATCCACTAGGCCCGATTGTATAAGCGATGATTATCTTGAATACCTAGCCAAGCTCAAAGAGGAAAGGGATTTGGAAATAACCTTAGAATTGGGTTTGCAGACTGTAAACTACCATACCCTAAAGAAAATCAATAGGGGTCATTCCTTAGCCGAATTCATAGATGCTGTAATTAGATGTAAAAGATATGGAATTAGGTCCTGTGTTCACTTAATATTAAATCTTCCTTGGGATAATATGGAGGATGTAATTGAAAATGCAAAAGTCTTATCTGCCCTAGCTGTAGATGAGGTTAAACTTCACGCCTTGTATATAGTAAAAAACACTAAATTGGGAGAAATGTATGAAGAAGGACAAGTAGAATTAATATCCAAGGAGGAGTATAAGGAAAGGGTAATTACATTTTTGGAGTATTTAGACCAAAACATTATAGTTCAAAGGATTATAGGAAGGGCTCCAGAAGAAAATACCTTATTTGTTAACTGGAACGAAAGCTGGTGGAAGATAAGGGATGAAATAGTGGAAGAAATGGAAAAAAGGAATAGCAAACAAGGAATTAAGTGTAATTATTTAAATGGAAAAGCCTTAAAAGGAAAATAATAAAAGTATTAAGGCAGGAAGCTCCTGCCTTAATACTTATCAGTGCATAGATTGATTAGTAGTGTTTTCAGGCCTAAAGGTAGCACAGTCGGTATCCTCAGTTGTTCCTGCATTTCTAGGCTGAATTTCTATTTTTGCAGCACTACATTGGTCACCGGAAACATAATAATGGCAAGTATTTACAACACATTTTACACCTGGTAGAGGTTGGTTAGTTTTTTCTACACGCATAATATCCTTCTCTCCTTTATTAGATACAAAATTTTTTGACTACCATTAGTTTGTGATTTTATAAATGATTTATACTTATAGATTTTAGGTAATTTTGTTAATGGATTTTTGGCTTTATAAATACTATTGAATGGATTTATTATCAATTATATTATCTTATAGAAAAAATGAGGAGAGTTGTAAAAGATGGAAAGATTAGATAAAATTTTATCTAACATGGGTTATGGTAGCCGTAAAGATGTAAAAAAGCTCATAAAAGAGGGTAGGGTATTGGTGAATGGAGAGCTTATAGTAAAGAATGACTATAAAATCGATCCATATAATGATAATATAGTAGTCGATGGAATAGAAGTGGAGTATAGGAAATATATCTATATTATGCTGAATAAACCAAAGGGAGTAGTTTCTTCCACCTTTGACCCAGTAAACAGGACTGTCTTGGACTTAATTGACCAAGAATATTTAATTTTTAACCCCTTTCCAGCAGGAAGGCTGGATAAGGATACTGAAGGATTATTGATATTGACTAATGATGGTAAATTAGCCCATGAACTATTGTCACCTAAAAAAGGAGTCGATAAGACCTACTACGTTGAAGTAGATGGATATGTAGATGAAAAATATATACTTAAATTTAAAGAGGGGATAATATTAGACGATGGTTACAAAACCTTGCCTTCAAAATTGGAAATAATTGAGCCTGATTATATTTCAAGGGTTAAGCTGACTTTGAAGGAGGGTAAATTCCATCAAGTAAAGAGGATGTTTAAAGCACTTGGGATGGAGGTGGTTTACCTTAAGAGGATTAGATTTGGTCCATTAGAATTGGATGATAGGCTGGAATTAGGCCAGTATAGAGAATTAACAAAGGAAGAAATCCAATTATTAAAGGAAAAAAGATAAAAGTATGGTATAATCAATTAAGAGTTAATATTAGATAGGGTGTTATAATTGGCGCAGTTTAAGAGAAAAGGATTATTTGAAACTTTTTTTCAAAACAGATCTTCCCTAATAATTCAATATACAAATGGTGATATTACCAAAAAGGAATTTTTAGAATACAATTTTAACTTTGTTCAAGCTATGAACATCAAGCCCTTTTCAAAAATTGATAGTTTTGAAAAGGGGATGTATAACTATCAGTACTATAATGTACTAGCAAAGTATTATATGATGCTATCTAAGGACGTAAGAAGGTCTAGGAAACATGATAAATACTATATCCACTATAAAAATATGGGACATGAATACTACCATTTAAAGGATAGGGCAACTCTGCAACTATTACGTTTCCTAGAATTCAAGAATGTAGAAGCTTATTTCATACAGGTAGAGTCAAAATATTTACAGGATAAATTATATGAAATAGTTCTATTAGATTATAAAGACGCTATATTTCACTCTACCAGTCCTTGGCTACTGGATATATTGAAGGAAGAAGGAGTATTTATTGACAGGATGAAAAAATCTTTAATAGATGAATATATCAATGAAAGGTATTAAAATAGCAGCTAAAGGCTACTATTTTGAGGTTGTGGGGCAAGTATAAATATTTTGATAATTTAAATTTAATTTCTTATTAAGGGGGGATTACAATGAAATTTACCAAGATGGTAGCTGCAGGCAATGATTTTGTCGTATTTAATGGATTAAAATACCATATAGAGGATTATGGAACTCTTGCAAAACGCTATTGCCATAGGCATTTTTCCGTAGGGGCAGACGGGATACTGGTCTGTGAAAAGTCGGATGTAGCAGATATTAAAATGGTTTATTATAACTCCGATGGTTCAGAAGGGGAAATGTGCGGTAATGGAATAAGGTGTTTTTCTAAATATGTCTATGAAGAGGGATTAGTCGATAAGGATATATTCCAGGTGGAAACTCTGGCAGGTATTAAGACTATTTGGCTGGAAAGCAATGATGAAGGGCTGGTAAAGAGTATCAAGGTCAATATGGGAAAGCCTAATTTTAACCCCAAGGACATTCCCGTAGATATAGAAAAGGATAAAGCAATAGAAGAGACTATTGAGATAGATGGAGAAGAGTTTATATATTCAGCAGTATTGATGGGGGTTCCCCATTTGGTAATATTCGTAGATCATATAGATGGAATAGACATAAATGGAATAGGGAGGAAGTTGGAAAACCATCCTTTATTTCCAGCTAAAATCAATGTAAACTTTGTAAAACTAATAGATAGGGATAAAATCAATATCTACACCTGGGAAAGGGGTGCAGGCAGAACTCTAGGCTGTGGTACTGGTTCCTGTGCCAGTGTTGTCATAGGAAATTACTTAGGGAAATTGGATGAAAGGGTCCTTGTAAAAACTGAAGGTGGAAAGCTGGAGGTAGAATTAGGGAAGGACGGAGAGGTATATATGAAAGGTGATGCTACTAGAATTTGTGATGGCATATTTTCATTTTAGTAGGAATAATATATAATGTATTTGGTCAGGCTGAAAACTTCTTACAATATTTAGGCTGATTGATTAGGGATAATTGAGTATCTATTATCTATAGGAATTGGAGGTATATTTATGGCGGAAAATAAAAAGAGTTTTTGGACCTATTACAGATTTCCCATTATACTATTGTCTTCCATTCTTTTAGGTAGCATAATAGGCCTTGTAATGGGAGAAAAAGCTACTATCTTTCAACCTTTAGGAGACATATTCCTAAATATCATGTTTACAATAGTAGTACCTTTGGTATTTGTGACCATTTCCAGCGCCGTATCCAGCATAGTGGACATGAAAAGGCTTGGAAAAATCATAGGAAGTATGCTTTTAGTATTTGTAGTCACCGGAATTATAGCTTCCGTATTAATGATAATTGTGGTAAATGTCTATCCTCCAGCTAAGGGAGTAAATATAGCTATGGAAGTAGCGGAGGAAATTGCACCCCTAAAGACTGGGGAACAAATTGTTAAAGCCGTAACGGTAAGCGATTTTCCAGAACTGATATCCAGGAAGAACATGCTCCCATTGATAATATTTTCTATCTTCTTTGGAATTTGCGTTAGCCTGTTGGGAGAAAAAGCAAAGCCCATTACTGATTTACTAAATCTTTTATCCGATGTATTCTTGAAAATGGTATCCCTAATCATGTACTATGCACCCATTGGTTTAGGAGCCTACTTTGCGTCCTTGATTGGAAACTTTGGACCAGAGTTATTGGGTTCCTATGCAAGGGCCATGGCTGTATATTATCCACTTTGCATTTTATACTTTTTTATAGCCTTTTTCTTTTATTCCTACTTTGCCAGCGGAATGGCAGGAGTAAAGGTCTTTTTCAAAAATATATTCCCAGTGGCAATTACTTCCTTGGCTACCCAAAGCAGTATTGCTACAATACCCGTTAATTTAAGTTCGGCAAAGAGGATAGGAGTTCCTAAGGACATTAGGGATATTGTAATCCCCATTGGGGCTACAGCCCATATGGATGGTTCCTGCTTAAGCGCCATACTAAAGATATCTTTCTTATTTGGTATATTCGATATACCCTTTAAAGGCCTGGGAACTTATGTAACTGCCATAATAATCTCAGTATTAAGTGGAGTGGTTATGTCAGGAGTTCCTGGTGGTGGCTTAATCGGTGAAATGCTAATAGTAAACCTATACGGTTTTCCACCGGAAGCCTTCCCAATAGTTGCAACTATTGGCTATCTGGTAGACCCACCAGCTACTATGATAAATGTAACTGGGGACACGGTAGCAGCCATGATGGTAACAAGGATACTTGAAGGGAAGGATTGGTTAGCTAAAAAGTTAACCAAAGATGAATAAGTTCATAATAAAAGGATGAAGGCATGCCTTCATCCTTATTTTGTAAGAACTTGTATTATCTCCTCTAATGAGCTATTTTTAGCTATTTCATATTCACCAGACTTTAATCTAGTTTCCATCCTTAGTTCCACAACCTTATTTACGAACTCATTTCTATCTTGGATTAATCCACTTTCCACTAGAATATCCCCAATTTTGGCTGGTAATGAGCCGGGTGGAATATTTATATGAACCACTTCTTCTTCCTTATTTATATCATCCTTTTGATTTTCATCCGTCTCTTCATCTTGGGCAGTTTCTGAATCCTTCTCTAAAACTTGCTCGCCATTTGTAGAGCTTTCATCTATATCATCATTATCATTATTTTCTTCAATAATTTCATGAGTATTATCGGCAATAATATCGGTAGCATCCTTTGCAAACAATCCACCTAATCTCCAATTGATCACCAATACTACAGCTGCAATTACTAGAGCCATTATTATGTAGTCTATACCATCGTATATTATATCTTTGAGTTTTTCTATAAAGTCCTTCACGGTGTTCACCTCTTTTAATAAGTTTGATAAGGGAATAAGTTTTCTTATTTCTTCATGTATAATATAATTATAGCATAAGTATAGGGAAAAGGTGATGAAAGTTTGAAAGAGTTAAATATTAGAAAAAATGATAGCGGACAAAGAATAGATAGATTTTTGAAAAAATACCTATCCAAGGCCCCAAATAGCTTTATATATAAGATGCTTAGAAAGAAAAACATAAAATTAAATCACAAGAAAGCTACTCCAGACACCATAATCCATGAAGGGGATACCATACAACTCTATCTAGCAGATGAGACTATAGAAAAATTTAGGGAAAAGGAAAAGGTAGAAAAAAGCTTATTAGACCTTAATGTAATCTATGAAGATGACAATATAATTTTAATTAACAAACCCGCTGGTTTACTATCCCACTCAGTTGATAAGGACTATGGCAAGAATATAGTAGATGCCCTGGTCTATTATCTATATAAGAAGGGGGAGTATAATCCAAGATTTGAAAAGACCTTTAAGCCAGCCATATGCAATAGACTTGATAGGAATACTAGTGGAATAATCATTGGAGCAAAAAATTATGAGGCTTTAAGGGTCATTAATCAGGCAATTAAGAATAGATATATCAATAGGTATTATAAAACCATAGTAAAAGGGGATGTAAAAAAGGATGGAAGAATAAAAGGATTTTTATCTAAGGATGTAGAATTAAATAGGGTAGAAATAAGCCAGAGCAAAAAGGATGATTCAAAGGAAATAGAAACTTATATAAGGGTTATTAAGTCATCTGGTCAATATACCCTGCTGGAAGTTGAACTCATAACGGGCAGGACCCATCAAATTAGGGCCCATCTAGCCGATATAGGTCATCCAATAGTTGGTGATGCAAAGTATGGAGATAAGAAAACAAACCGTTATTTTAAGGATAAATTTGGATTACACAACCAACTACTCCATAGCTATAGGATAGTAATTGACCAAATAGATCAACCATTAGATTATCTAAGGGGCAAGGAATTTACAGCAGAAGTAAATAGGAAGTTTGTGGAGATAGAAAGGGAATTGTTTAACCACAAGGAAAAAGGGAGGTAGATACAGTGAGGGAAACGATAAGGGTAAATGTGGAAGGGAAAGGAGAATTTACCGTAGAAAAGGGAAGTACATTGGAGGACCTATCAAAGATGGCCTTTGGTAAAGAGTATAAAAAGTATCTAGGAGCCAGAATCAATAACCAAATATACCACCTTCAAAAAAGTGTTAAAGAGGGAATGAACATCCGCTTTCTTTCCATAAGAGATGACGACGGAAATAGAATTTATGCTAGGACCATTTCCGCTGTTTTCATAATGGCTTGTGAAAGTCTTTTTCCCCAGTGTACAGTAAAGATTGAACATTCCATAGGAGAAGGAATTTATGCTGAATTAGAAGGGGGAAAATCCATAAGTTTTAGTGAAATAAGGATGATAAAGGAGAAGATGGAGGAGATTATAGAGAAGGATATCCCTATCATTAGGGAAAAGGTTCCAGCAGAAGAAGGGATAGAGCTGTTTAAAAAACAGGGATATGAGGATAAGGTCAGGCTTCACAATACCCTTGATAGGGAAGAAATACAAATTTATAGAATTGGAGACCATGTTGATGGTTTTCATGGTTATTTAGCCCCTTCTACTGGCTATGTAAAACTATTCGACCTAAAATACTATTATCCCGGAGCCATAATCCTATTTCCAACTACCGCTTCCGTAGACAAGATACCTAAATTCAGAGAGCGCAAAAAATTAGCAAAGGTATTTAAGGAAGCCAATGAATGGGCCAGCATATTAGATTTAGCCTTTCTAGGCTCCTTAAATGAAAAGGTGCTCAATGGAGAAATTGGGGAAGTAATTCGTATATCGGAAGCCTTACACGAAAAAAAGATAGGGCATATAGCCGATGAAATCTGTAAAGACGATGATATAAATATAATCTTAATTGCTGGACCTTCTTCTTCGGGTAAAACCACCTTTGCTCAAAGGTTGGCAATCCATTTAAAGGTCAATGGAAAAAGGCCCATTGCCATCTCGGTAGACGATTATTTTGTAGATAGGGACAAAACCCCTTTAAACGAAAAAGGGGAATATGACTTTGAATCCATCGAAGCTATAGATTTGGAAAGGTTAAATGGAGATTTAGTAAAGCTATTGGAAGGGGAAGAGATAGAACTACCCAAATACAATTTCATCACCGGTAAGAGCGAAAATTCTGGTGTAAGAATTAGAGTAGACAAGGATCATCCCATCATAGTAGAGGGTATCCATGGACTAAACCCAAGATTGACGGAACACATCCCAGAAAAGAATAAATTCAAGATATATATATCTGCCTTAACCCAACTTAATATAGATGCCCATAAGAGGATTTCTACAACTGATACAAGATTCATCAGAAGGCTTGTAAGGGACAATAAATTTAGGGGCAACGATGTATTTAGAACCTTTGAACTCTGGCAGGGGGTAATTGAAGGGGAGGAAAAAAATATATTTCCCTACCAGGAAGAGGCAGATATCATGTTCGATTCCGCTTTAGTATATGAACTATCAGTTCTTAAAAAACATGCCATACCTCTACTAAGGCAAGTGGATAATAGCAGCATATATTATTCTGAGGCTAGGAGGCTATTACAGTTCTTAAAGTATTTCATAGATATTGAAGAAGAAAATATAATTCCACCTAATTCTATTTTAAGGGAGTTTATAGGTGGGGCAGATATCAATGTCCATTAAATGGGGGAATTAAAATGAAGGAATTATTAGATAGACTGATTGAAAAAAACAAGCCTCTGACAGATAAGGGGCAGGTTGCAAGCTATATCCCAGCTTTAAAAAAAGCAAATCCTAAGGATTTAGGCATATGTATACTGGATATAGAGGGAAATCTTTATTGTGCTGGTGATTATGATAGGAAATTTACCATGCAGAGCATATCCAAGGTCATGGCCTTAATATTGGCTCTAATGGATAATGGAGAAAGGGTTTTTGAAAGGGTAGGCATGAAACCAGCAGACTATGCCTTTAATTCCCTTTATAAATTAGACCTACCCCATGGGGATAAGCCAGCCAATCCAATGATAAACGCTGGAGCAATAGTAACTACCTCCTTAATAAAAGGGGAGGGAGAAGAAAAATTTGATAGGCTTTTAAAGCTATTAAGGGAAATTAGTTCCAACCAACATATTAAATATAATGAAGAGGTTTATCTATCAGAAAAGGCAACAGCCGATAAAAACAGGGCAATTGCATATCTTTTGAAAAACAAGGGCCTTTTAGAAGGGGATGTTGAAGAAATTCTTAATGCCTATTTCAAACAGTGCTCTATTGAGGTGGATTGTATTGATCTTGCCAGAATAGGTATATTTTTAGCTAGTAAGGGTAGGCCTCTGGGAAGTGATGAAAAGTTAGTAGATGAAGAGATAATAAATACAAGCCTAGCCATCATGACCAGCTGTGGTATGTATGATTATAGTGGTGAATATTTGGCGCAGGTGGGAATTCCTGCAAAAAGTGGGGTTGCCGGAGGAGTTTTAGCCGTTGTACCCAATAGATTTGGCATAGGAGTTTATGCTCCTGCCTTGGACCAATATGGAAATTCCTTGGCAGGATTGGAACTATTAAAGGATTTATCCAAAGAGCTAAAATTGAGTATTTTTAGCTGATGGATTCTAATTTATGGGGGTATTTGGGTGGAAGATAGAAAGAGGATATTAATCATTATATTATTAGCTATGATCGCTTTTTTCCTATTTAGATTAAATGAGTGGTTAAACAGAAATGGGGATCTTGAAGATCCTTATGAAAAAACCTATGTGGAAGTCCAATCATATGCCATAGAAGACCCGGAGTTTTGGCTAGAAAAAATAGGGAATAAGGATTTGCTCCTAATGGATACTTCACAGATTGAAGACTATAATAGGCGCAATTTCTATCAATTGGATTATCTGGCGGATATAGAACATCATCAGGATATTCTAGAAAGGTCCCAATTGGAAGAGCTGATAAAATCCGTCAGCCAAATTCCCATAGAGTTAAGATACGATAGTCAGGGGAATGTAATGGATGAAGCTTATTATAATAGCCTAATAGATAATCTAAATCTTAAATCCCTTCCTCAAAGGATAGAGGTAAAATATGCCATAGCCGTTAACAGGACTGTCCTTAAGACTTTTCCTACCAGGGAACCATCCTATAGGGAGAAGGAAGATAAAAACTTCGACAGATTCCTGGAGACGGCTATCTATCCTTGGGAGCCATTGGCCATATATTCCGAATCTGCTGATGGAGAATGGTATTTCGGAAGGATGTACAACTACCTGGGGTGGATACCCAAGGAAGATGTGGCGATTGGGGATAAGGGGGAAATTTTTGACTGTATAAATTGGGAGCCCTTCTTAGTCGTCATCGACAGACAGGTGGACTTGGAAGGGGTCATTCTAGATATGGGAGTTAGACTTCCCTTAATAGAGGAAGAGGAAGGCTATAGGGTTTTAATGCCTAAAAGAAAGCAGGAAGGCTATTTGGAACTTGTAGAAAGGGAACTCCCTCTTTCAAACTCCTTTAATAAAGGCTATCTTCCCTATACTAAGGGGAATATTATCAAGCAGGCCTTTAAATTCCTAGGAGAGGAATATGGATGGGGAGGAATGAACAATACTAGGGACTGTTCTGCCTTTATAATGGATATCCACAGAACTTTTGGATTAAAGCTACCGAGAAACTCAATCCAACAGGGCTTGGATTCCATAGGAAAACTTTACGCTAAGGATGATATGCCATCAGCAAGTGTTTTATATATGCCAGGTCATATTATGCTGTACCTGGGAGAAGAGGAAGGAATAGGCTATATAATACACCAAGCTGCTGCCTATTATGAAGAAGGGGAAAATGGCTTGGAATATATAGATGTTATGAAGACGGTAGTAACACCCTTAACCATAAGGACCTCTAGCGGGAGGAGCTATCTGGAAAGTGTAGTAACATGTAAGGAATTCGTTACAAATTAGTGGTTGATAAAGATTTTAACAATAATTGATGGATATGGAAGGGATACTTACTTAATTTGCGGAAAAATAGACTAGGATAAAAATGAATATAATGGTATAATCTTAATAATATATATAGAAGGTGGGAATTGACTATGAAGATTACTGATGTCCAAGTGGGTAAAATAAGGATTCCTTTGAAGAAACCCTTTAAAACAGCCCTGAGAGAAGTAAGGGTTTTGGAAAATGTAGTTGTAAAGATTACTACGGACACCGGCAATGTAGGATATGGGGAAGCTGCAATTACTCAGGTAATTACAGGAGACTTTATGAGCTCAATTAAAGGGGCTATTTCCGAGGAAATAGGTCCTAAACTAATAGGAAGGTACATAGAGGATTTTGAAAACTTAATGGACATACTTCATAGCTCTTTGGTAAATAATACAAGCCCTAAAGCTGCAATAGATATGGCCTTATACGATCTATATGGTCAGCTGTATAATGCCCCTGTTTATAAGCTGCTGGGTGGATATAAAGATGAAATTACCACCGATATAACCATCAGCGTTAATGAACCAGAGGAAATGGTAGAGGATAGCATAAAGGCGGTAGAAAAGGGCTATAAGACCTTGAAGATAAAGGTAGGAAAGGATTGGAAAAAGGATATAGAGAGGATTAAGGCCATTAGGGAGGCTATAGGATATGATATAAAAATTAGGGCCGATGCAAATCAGGGTTGGACCCCTAAGGAAGCAGTAATGGTTATACGAAAGATGGAGGATTTAGGCCTTGATATGGAGCTTATTGAACAGCCTGTTAAAGCCCATGATATTGAAGGCCTTAAATTTGTAACTGAAAATGTGTACACTCCAATCTTGGCAGATGAAAGCTGCTTCTCACCATTAGATGCAGTAAAAATCATCCAGACTAGGGCAGCCGATATGGTCAATATAAAGCTAATGAAGGCCGGTGGAATATATAAGGCCTTGAAGATAGCAAGCATTGCTGAAAGCTTTGGAGTGGAATGCATGATTGGCTGTATGATGGAGAGTAAAATTGGCCTAACAGCCGCTTGCCATTTAGCAGCAGCTAAAAAGATTATAAGCAAGTATGACCTAGATAGTCCAAACCTCCTAGCAGAAGATCCCATTATCGGTGGTGCCCAGTATAATGAGCATCAAATAAAGCTATCCAACAAAGCTGGTCTAGGATTTGTTGATATAGGGAATATTGTCTTCGATTAAAGGGTGGTATAATGCTTGTTAACTCTGACGACTATGTAAGGATATTTACCGATATCATGTCTGAAGGCCTGATTGTAATCGATAATAAAGGGAAAATCCAAATATATAACAATAAAGCCAAGGAAATATTCGGTATAGTAACTAATCAGCAGATAAGCCACGACAAGGGTAAAATCAATAGAGGGGATATTGTTATTATAGGAGATAATTCCCTAGGGCGAGATGATGGAAATTTAGATAGCAAATCCTTAGAATGCATTGGAGTGAAGGATGATAACATAGAAGAGGGAGATGGAATACTAGCAATAGGAATCTTTAAACAGAAGGAACCACCAGCTGTATATAAGTACGTAAAACCCGACAATATGGAAGATACCTTAAAGTTAGAGAGCAACTTCTTAGGATTAAATATAAGGGCTGTAATCGACTTTGTTAATAAGATTATCACCATTGAGGTAGACGGAGAAAAATACTCCATGGCCTATATAAACGCCATTGGCCACATGGTAGTATTAGACGGAAAAACTAAGAAGATGAAGTTTTATCAAGCCCAAGGCTATACTGCTCGGGGAGAAAGCATAAATGAACTATTAAAGGGTGGTCATTTTAGGGCTAAAGGAGATAATCATAATATACTAGATGTTATAGGAAAGGATATATTTGAAATCCATAAGGGAAGTCCTACTATAGAGGAGTTTTATCGGGTAGCTAAGGGAGAAGATATAAGCTATGAAGAAGAATTCAAGGAAATAAATGGAATACCTACCATCTGCACTCTACTGCCTGTAGATAAGGATGGAAAGAGGATTGGTGCTGCCTTAAAGGTAGAGGATATTACTGAAATCAGGAGGATCATCAAGGAAAGGGATAAGGCTCTATCGGAGCTGGATAGGGTAGAAAAACAGCTTAATGAGGAGAGGGTATTTAAAAAGACCTTTCCAAACTTCGTAGGAGAAAGCAAGGAAATAAATCAGGTGAAAAGGCTGGCCATGAGAGCCTCTAAAACCAATTCCACGGTTCTTATCCTTGGTGAAAGTGGTACTGGAAAAACCTTACTAGCTAAGGCTATTCATGAAAATAGCAAGTTTAAAGATAAGCCCTTCATCCATGTAAATTGTGGCTCCATTCCAGCAACCCTGTTGGAATCTGAACTATTCGGCTATGAGAAGGGTGCCTTTACCGGAGCCAAGAAGGAAGGGAAAATTGGATTTTTCGAAAAGGCCAATGGGGGAACCATCTTCTTAGATGAATTAGGAGATATTCCATTAAACTTACAAGTGAAATTGTTACAAGTTCTTCAGGACAAGAGCTTCTATAGGGTTGGTGGGACGGAAAGGGTCAATGTAAATGTAAGGATAATCGCTGCTACCAACAAGAATTTAGAACAGGAGATGTTGGAGGGCAGATTTAGGGAGGACCTGTATTATAGGATAAACGTATTTCCTATCTGGATACCACCCCTTAGGGAAAGAATAGAGGATATCTATTCCTTGGTGGATATGCTGTTACCCAAAATTTGCAAGGAAATTGGAGTTGAAAGAAAGCGGATTTCAGCAGAAGCCATGCAATTACTTACTAGATACACTTGGCCAGGAAATGTCAGGGAACTAGAAAATATATTAGAAAGGGCAGTTAACCTATCTGAAAGCAATACAATACTTTCAAAACATATTATGATAGATGTAAAGGAAGAAAATAATCAAATCCATCATATAATACCCTTAAGGGAAGTTGTGAAAAATTGTGAAAGGGAGGCAATAAAAAGGGCATTGGAATATTATAAGGGGGATAAGAAAAAGGCGATGAAGGCCTTAGGCATTAGCAAAACCACTTTTTACGAAAAATTAAAAAGATATGGGTTTTAAGAAACTAATCCCGTTTGCGGGAATTTTCCGAAAATCAGGAAAGCAGAACAACAAAGCCTTTAGGATAGATAAACAAGAGAAACAGGGCATGCAACAAAGCCAGTTTCTAGTTCCAATATTTGGAATATTTTTAAATTTTAAGAATAGTTTGAGTGGTTAAAAGGGCAGATAAAACCGTAGGAATTAATAATTTTGCGGATAATAGAATATGGCATGTATTTTGCGATAACTAATATACAACATTATTTAATCATTCTTAATAAAGTAAGGGGAGGAGGGATCTAGAGGAAATTATTCTCATTCTCTATAAATATTAAATTTGAGGAGGGAAATAATGAAGAGGTTATTTGCTTTGATGTTGGCAATGATGATGCTTATTACCGCTTGCTCTTCCGGTGGGACTGAAACCTCGGGGGACAATGTAGCAGAAGTACAGGAATATAGGATAGTTTATTCTGGAGAAGTAACAACTTTAAACTATCTTGTGACATCTTCTACTAATGAATTCGCTATTGCAGCAAATTTGGTAGATACCCTAATAGATTACGATAGATACGGAGTAGTTCAACCATGCCTTGCTACAGAGTGGAGTGTATCAGATGATGGTTTAGTGTGGACCTTTAAGTTAAGAGAGGGTGTAAAATGGTTAACCCACGAAGGGGAAGAATATGCTGAAGTTACAGCACAGGATTTTGTAGATGCAATGAAATATATATTAAATCCTGCCAATGAATCTAGAACTGCCAATATTGCTTATAGTGTACTAAAAAATGCTGAAGAATATTACAATGGGGAAATAAGAGACTTTGAACAAGTAGGAGTAAAGGCAATAGATAAATATACTCTTGAATATACCTTAAAAGAGCCAACACCATACTTCTTATCCATGCTTACTTATGTATGTTTCTTCCCAGTTAATGGTCAATTCTTAGAAGAAGTAGGAGATAAATTTGGTACTGATAACTTAAACCTACTATACAACGGAGCCTACATACTAGAAACCTTCGAACCACAAAACAGAAGGGTATTAGTTGCTAATGAGGATTACTGGGATAAGGAAAATGTTCATATTAAGAAGATAGTCCATACCTATAATAAGGAAGCGGCTACACTAGCACCAGAATTATTCTTAAGAGGGGAAGTTGACTATGCTACCATTTCATCTGACATACTGGATGAGTGGATGTCAGATCCAGAAAAAGAAGCTATGATAAGACCAAATAGGACTAGTTTCTATTCATACTTCTATTGCTTCAACTTTGATCCTCAATTCCCAGAAGAATATGAACCAGACAACTGGAAGATAGTAGTTAATAACAGAAACTTCCGTAAATCGCTCTTCCATGCTCTGGATAGGAAGGCTGCTATGTTAACGGCTGAACCCTACGATCCAGAAAAGAGAATTAGCAATACCATAACACCAAAGAACTTTGTGGATTTAGACGGAGTAGACTATACCCAGTTAGGAAGTCTAGCTGATATTTCCAACAGGGATTCCTTCAATGAAAAATTGGCCTTAGAATATAAGGAAAAGGCCTTACAAGAGCTGGAAGGAAAAGCTAAATTCCCAGTTAAGGTATTGATGCCCTATAATACGTCAGTAAGTGATTGGGCTAATAGGGCTCAGGTAATTGAACAGCAAATGGAAAACCTATTAGGTACAGATTATATAGATATTATAATCGATCCAAAACCACCAACAGGATTCTTACAAGAGGTTAGAAGGTCTGGAAACTATGCCTTCTTAGAATGTAACTGGGGTCCAGACTATGCTGATCCTGAAACCTATACTGACCCATTCAGTCCAGACGGAACTTACAACTGGCCTCATCTAGCAGAAGGATACAAGGAAGCCAATGGAAAGAATACCTACGAGAATATGGTAAATGAAGCAAAGGCCGAAAGACTGGATATTGAAAAGAGATATAAGCTATTTGCAGAAGCAGAAGCCTTCTTCATAGAGGAAGCCTTTGTAATTCCTTATGCAGTGGGTGGAGGTGGATACTCAGCATCCAGACTAAATCCATTCGAATCCCTATATTCACCATTTGGTGTATCTGCAGAAAGATTCAAGGGACAAAAGGTTATGGCAAAACCGATGAATTCTGAAGAATTTAGCGAAGCCCTTGAAATATGGGAGAAAGAGAGGGCAGAAGCTTTAAAGAAAGCAGCTGATAATTAGATAATATTTGTTATAGGCGGCCTTTGGCCGCCTATCAACTAGGAAGGAGGAGGAGTATGCTAAAATATTCGGCAAAAAGACTACTTCAATCTGTAGTAACATTATTTCTGGTAGTAACCATAGTATTTCTTCTCATGAGACTTATGCCGGAAGAAGGCTATTTTGGGGAAGGATATGAGAAACTAGACGAAGCACAGAGAGAAGCAATACTGGCTAGTATGGGGTTAAGAGATCCTATACATATCCAATTGAAAAACTTCTACTCAGATCTTTTTAAAGGAGATTTGGGAGAGTCTATAATCTACAGGCCCAAGGTGGCTATTGCTGAAATATTAAAATCTAAGATCCCCTATTCCGTTAAGTTCGGGGTTGCTGCCATGGCAATCTCCTTAGTAGTTGGTATACCCTTGGGAATATTAATGGCTAGAAGTAAAAACCAGCTGTGGGACAAGCTGGGAACGGGTTATATAGTATTTATAAATGCAGTTCCAGCCGCAGTTTACTACCTATTACTACAGCTATATGTGACGGATATCTTTAAACTGCCAATTTTATATAACCCCGATAGGCCATCAAGCTGGATACTGCCAGCCATATCCATGTCTTTAGGAGGAACGGCCTCCTATGCCATGTGGATGAGACGCTATATGGTGGATGAACTAAATAAGGATTATGTTAAGCTGGCAAGGGCTAAGGGATTGAGGGAAAAAAGCATAATGGTAAGGCATGTATTAAAAAATGCTATCGTTCCAATGGTTCAGTATCTTCCAACCTCCCTTCTATATACCGTATCGGGGTCTATATATATAGAATCCCTATATTCCATTCCGGGAATGGGAGGACTTTTAGTTGATGCCATTCAAAGGCAGGATAATACCCTAGTTCAAGCCTTGGTACTCATCTATTCTTCCATAGGTATTATCGGGCTATTTTTAGGAGATATCCTGATGGCTAGTCTAGACCCACGAATTAAGCTGGACAGAAAGGAAGGTGCTAGATAATGGCTAACTCCATAGATAAATCCATAGATGAATCATTATTTGAATTTGCCACCTATGACGAGCAACAAGCCGAAATGACTGGATACTCCAATTATTCCTACTGGAGGTCCACAATCCAAGTGTTTATGAAGAACAGAGTAGCAGTATTTCTTCTCTTCTTGATGATAGGATTATTAGCCTTTACCATGATTCAACCCTTTTTACCAGGACAAAAATCTCCCACTGAGATTCATATAGATGAAAATACTGGCATGCAGTTAAGAAACCATCCACCAGATAAGGAATTCTGGTTTGGAACCAACTCCATTGGTCAGGATTTATGGGCTCGGATCTGGAGTGGTACTAGGACATCCTTGTTGATAGGATTTTTTGTAGGCCTTTGGGAGGCCATAATAGGTATTATAGTTGGAGCCCTATGGGGTTACGTTAGAAGGTTAGAATCTACTATTACAGGAATATACAACGTCCTCAATAATATTCCAACCACTATACTATTGATTCTTTTAACCTACATAATGAAACCCAGCGTATTTACTATGATATTTGCCATGTGTATGACAGGTTGGTTAAATATGGCCCGTTTCGTAAGGAATTTAATAGTTATCATCAGGGATAGGGAGTATAATCTAGCATCCAGATGTTTGGGGACTCCTACCAGAAGGATTATCACCAAAAACCTCCTGCCCTATCTGGTTTCCGTAATAATGTTAAGAATGGCCTTAGCCATTCCGGCTGCCATAGGCTATGAAGTATTCCTAACCTATATAGGACTAGGCCTTCCTATAAGCATTCCATCCTTAGGAAACTTAATTAACGAAGGCAGAAGGGTGATGGGAGTACCAACTTTACGCTATCAATTGATATTCCCAGCAACAGTACTATCCATAATAACTATATCCTTCTATGTAATAGGAAATGTATTTGCTGATGCTTCCGATCCAAGAAATCACGTATAGGAGGTGGCTTAGATGGATAATTCAAATGTGATATTATCGGTGAAGGATTTAGTTGTAAAGTTTAATTTAAGGGGGAAGATTCTAACCGCTATTAGAGGAGCTTCCCTAGACCTTTATGAAGGTGAAAGCTTGGCAATTGTAGGGGAGTCTGGGGCTGGTAAATCGGTCTTTACCAAAACCTTCATGGGATTATTAGACGCCAATGGATGGATAGACTCGGGCAGCATCCTATATAAGGGAGAGGACCTGGCCAAATATAAGACGGAAGACGACTGGATAAAGATCAGGGGCAAAGAATTTGCCATGGTATTTCAAGAACCTATGACTTCCCTAAACCCATTGAGGACCATAGGTAGTCAGGTGGAGGAAGCCGTAGTACTCCATCAGGGCCTTACAGGAGAAGAAGCAAAACAAAAGGTAATTGAAATACTGGATGATGTGGGCATACAGGACCCAGAAAGAAGGTATTATCAGTATCCTCATGAATTTTCAGGTGGTATGAGGCAGAGGGTTGTTATAGCCATTGCAGTAGCTTGTAATCCAAGAATTCTAATCTGTGATGAACCGACTACAGCCCTAGATGTTACCATACAGGCTCAGATTTTAAACCTGCTTAAGGAATTGCAGAAAAAATACAATTTGACCATCA
Organism: Tissierellia bacterium; assembly: GCA_012728595.1. Taxonomy (GTDB): domain Bacteria; phylum Bacillota; class Clostridia; order Tissierellales; family Tepidimicrobiaceae; genus Tepidimicrobium. Next base: position 22,353 of record JAAYEU010000035.1, on the reverse strand, counting down.
TATATATTACCCATGACTTAGGGGTGGTAGCAAATGTAGCGGATAGGATTGCAGTAATGTATGCAGGGGATATAATAGAAATAGGAACCAGCGAAGAGGTATTTTATAATGCACAACATCCCTATACTTGGGCTTTATTGTCCTCCTTGCCCCAATTGGGAGTCAAAGGGCAGGATCTATATTCCATTAAGGGTACTCCGCCCAATCTATTTAATGAAATAAAAGGAGATGCCTTTGCCCCAAGAAATGATAAAGCCCTAAAGATTGACTTTATTAAAAGGCCCCCATATTTTGAAGTCAGCCCTACCCACAAGGCTAAAACTTGGCTATTAGATCCTAGGGCGCCCAAGGTAGAGCCACCAGAATCCATAAAATTTCTACGAAGAAAATGGAAGGTGAAAGCAAATGAAAGATCCGAATAAAGAAGTTATACTGGAAGTCAAAAATTTACGGGTGGAATTTGGAAAGAAAAGAAAGGATAAATTTGTGGCAGTAGATGATGTAAGTTTTCACATCTACAAGGGGGAAACCTTTGGGCTGGTAGGGGAATCGGGCTCAGGGAAGACCACTATAGGAAGGGCCATCTGTAGGCTGGTGGAAACTGCTGGTGGGGACATATTATTTAAGGGCCAGAGGATAAATGGAAAAATTAGCAAGGAACTGGACAAGGAATTGACCAGAAAAATCCAAATGATATTCCAAGACCCAATGGCATCCTTAAATGAAAGGGCAAAGGTGGATTATATAGTTTCCGAAGGCTTATATAATATTAAAAACTATAAGGATGAAGAAGATAGGAAGACAAAAGTTGAAAAAGCCTTGTTAGACGTTGGTTTATTGCCTGAATTTGCTAGCCGTTTTCCCCATGAATTCTCAGGGGGACAAAGGCAGAGGATTGGAATTGCTAGAGCCCTAATAATGGAGCCAGAATTTATAATTGCAGATGAGCCCATTTCTGCCTTAGACGTTTCTATCCGGGCTCAGGTTTTAAATTTACTTTCTAAACTTCAAAGGGAAAAGGGACTGACCTACCTATTCATAGCCCACGACTTGTCGGTAGTTCGCTTTATTACCGATAGATTAGCAGTAATACATAAGGGGAAAATAGTAGAATTAGCAGAAACGGAAAAACTATTTAATAACCCACTACACCCCTATACCAGAGCACTACTTTCAGCCATACCCATACCAGATCCAATCTTGGAGAAGCAAAAGTTATTGGAGGTCTATGACCCAAGCTGCCACAATTATGAAAAGGACCCACCAAGGTGGGTGGAAATAGAACCAGAACATTTCGTTCTAGCTAATGATGAAGAAATAGAGGAGTATAAAAAGAGATTAGAAAAAGGAAAGGTGGAGGGATTAAATGGATAAACTAGCAGTTATAACCGATACTATAGGTCCCTTAAAGCAGGAAATGGGCTTTGACAAGGAAGCAGCTGATGAATCCATCTTTGGAAGGTTGGTAACCATATTAAGGGAAGAAAAGGATAACTGGTATTATGTAGAAACCGACTATAGATATAGAGGGTATATCCATGGGGACTATCTATTAATAGATAGTCAGCTGGCCAAGAAGTGGGATGAGGAGGCAGATCACATAATAACTTGGGGTATTGTAGATGTGATGAAGGAGCCAAGATATCAGAGCTATAGCATCAAGCTCTTAACTAGGGGGGCAGTAATAAAACTGACTGGCAAGGAAGAAAAAGATTGGGTAGAAGTTGCATTTCCTAACCAAGAAAAGGGATGGGTTAGAAAGGAGTTTATAGGGGAAAGGATTAGGCCTGGAAGTGAAATAGATGAGGAATTATTCCGCCAAAGGGTGGTAGAAACAGCCTTAAGCTACTTAGGCACCCAGTACAGATGGGGCGGAAAGACCCCTCTAGGCATCGACTGTTCAGGCTTAGCATCCGTATCCTATTTAATTAATGGGATAGTAATTTTTAGGGACTCCCAAATCAAAGAGGAGTTCAATATGAAGAGAATTAGCATGGATGAGATTAAAAAAGCTGATCTACTATATTGGCCTGGGCATGTAGCCATCTATATTGGCGGTGGTAGGTACATCCATTCAACGGGAGCATCAGGAGGTGTGGTACTAAACAGTCTAAATCCAGACCATGACGACTATAGGGAGGATTTAGCAGACGTTAAGGAAATAGCCACTTTATTTTAAAAACCTGCTTTCTTAAGCAGGTTTTAAAAATGAGTTAATGTTGAAAAAGGGGGAACACTATATTAAAATTGAATTAATATGTTAGGAGAAAGGGATAAGTATGAAAAGGATTTGTCTTCTACTGATTATAGCTACCCTTATTACAGCTTGTTCAAAGACTGATAAGAATATAGATAATAATGGTGATGAGGATAATAAAGAGATTCCAAGGCTAGATGAGGAGCATTTAGTGGAGGAAGAAGAGCTGGATGATATCAAAAAGATGATAGATAATATGACCCTAGATGAGAAAATAGGTCAATTGTTAATCATAGGCTTAGATGGACCTAAAGTAGATGAACATATTGAAAGGATGGTTAAGGATTATAAAATAGGAGGATTCATCTTATTTAAGCATAATATAGTAGATGAGGAACAAGCCTTAAGCCTTCTAAATTCTCTAAAAAGCCTTAACTCACAAAACCCCATACCCCTTTTCTTATCCATAGATGAAGAAGGGGGCAGGGTATCAAGGCTACCCAATTCCTTTACAAAATTGCCCCCAGCTGAGAAGGTATGAAGAAGGGGAGATAAAGCCATTTCCCTTGAATATGGTACAATAATAGGAAAGAGGGTAAAGGCCTTGGGCTTTAATGTGAACTTTGCCCCAGTTCTAGATGTAAATTCCAATCCCAATAATCCAGTTATAGGGGATAGGGCTTTTGGTTCAGATAAATCTAAAGTCATAACCCATGGTTTAAGGGTAATGGAAGGGATAAAGGAAGAAGGCATATTAGCGGTAGTCAAGCACTTCCCAGGCCACGGAGACACCCACATAGACTCCCATATAGAGCTTCCCATTATAGAAAAGGAATTGGATGAATTGAAGGAATTAGAGCTTACTCCCTTTAAGGAGGCCATAAAAAAGGGAGTAGACGGCATAATGGTTGCCCACATCCTATTTCCAAAGCTAGATAGTGAATATCCTTCTACCTTATCGAATAAAATTATAGAGGGTTTGTTAAGGAATGAATTAGGATTTGAAGGATTGATTTTTTCAGACGATATGACCATGGGAGCCATTGTTGAAAACCTTAGCATAGAAGAGGCAGCAGTTAAATTTTTAAAGGCTGGTGGTGATGTACTATTAATATGCCATGGCTATGAAAACCATTTGAAGGTAATTGAAAGGATTAAGGAAGAAATATTAGAGGGGAGGCTTACAGAAGAAGAAATAGATGAAAAAACATATAGAATTATTAAAACAAAGAAAAAGTATGGATTTGAAGACAATATCATAGATAAAATTGATTTAGAACTATTAAACTCTAAAAGCAAGAAATTGCTGGATAGGATAGATAAGAAGGTTAATCCTTAGAATGATATAGGAGGGAATAAAGATGAAAAAAGTTATAGGGATAGATTTAGGTGGAACCAGCATCTATGGAGGATTAATTGACCAAGAAGGCAATATATTAAAAAGGAGTATGAGGCCAACAGGTTCTTCTGGCGGTAGGGAGCAAGTCCTTCACAATATTAAGGAAGTGATAGATGAACTGTTGGAGGAAGGAGTAGTTGGCATTGGCTTGGGCTCACCGGGTTTTATTCATACCGAAAGGGGACAAGTATTAGAAGTAGGCGGGAATATAAGCGGTTGGGCTGGTACCAATATTAGGGGGGAATTGTCTAAAGAATTTAGGGATATTCCAATCTTCATAGAAAATGATGCCAATGTGGCTGCTATCTGTGAAAGCTGGCTAGGTGCAGGGAAAAATTTAGACAGCTTCATCATGATAACCTTGGGGACAGGAGTTGGAGGAGCCATCTTTACCAGGGAGTCGGGAATTTGGCATGGGAAAAATTATCAGGGAGCCGAACTAGGCCATATTATACTATATCCCCATGGCAGGGAATGTGGCTGCGGGCAGAAGGGCTGTGCTGAACAATACTTGGCTGGAAGGGCCATTGAAAAGAACTATCTTGAGCTATCAGGCCAAAGGCTTAAGGGAGAGATGATTTTTAGTAACTATCAGCTAGATGAAAAGGCCAAGGAGGCTATCGATAGATTCATAGGCGATTTAGGTATTTATCTGATATCCATAAAGAATATATTCGATCCGGAAGCCATCATAATAGGGGGAGGAGTCATTAACTCTAGGGAAGTTTGGTGGGATAGGGTAATTGATTATTATAATAAGAATTGCAATAGCCCCAAGGGGACGGAGATTTTGCCTGCCCAATTTTTAAATAATGCAGGAATGATTGGGGCTGCTAAAATAGCTTTAGATAATATTTAGGAGGAGTAAAATGGTAGATAGAATAGTCTACTTGGGCCTTTATAACAACTATAAAAAAGAAGAATTGTTTAAGAAGGCTATAAATTATTTAATAGAAGGTAGAGGAGATAGATTTTATTATATACTGCCTAATGGAATTCTGTTGGAGGATTATAGGCAAAGGATGATAGAAGAGGTAGGAGGGGCCTTTGACATTAACCTTTTTACCTTTGATGACATAGTTGATAGACTGCTGGAAGACAGGTTTTATACCCTAGTTGATTCAAATGCCAAAGAAATTATACTCTATCAAATAGTCAATAGATTAATGGAAGAAGGTAAACTAAATTATTATAGGAGTATTTCCAGCAAAAAGGGCTTCATCTCCAGCTTAATCTATATAATCGGCCAAATAAAGAGGTCCTTAATAAGCGTAGAAGACTATTTCGAAAGTTGTCCAAAGGAGCCCTTCTTTACCGAAATAGGTTTAATCTATGAGGAATATGAAAGACAGCTAAGTTTTCACAATTTAATTGATAGGGAAGGAAGCTTCTTTAAAGCATTAAGCTTATTAAGGGAGGACAATAGCTTTTTCAACGGTTTAGACTATATAATAATAGACGGCTTCTTCGATTTCAGGCCTCAGGAACTGGAGCTGTTGAAGGAGATAAGCAAGACTAATTGTCCAATATTTATCAATATGCCCTTTAATAGGAAGAATAATTTTAACACCCTTATAGAAACTCTAGGCTTACTTGAAAAGCTAGGTTATAGGGTAGAAAAGGAGGAAAGGGGAGGCTTAAGCTATTATGAAGAGTTGGCCAACCACATATTTAGTGGGGGGACCAAAAAATTAGAGCCTAATTCGAATACCTATCTTATAAAGGCAGCCAATACTCATCTAGAATTGAAAAAGATTGCCGAATTAATAAAGAGGCATAAGCTAGAGGGCATTAGTTTAAAGGATATGGCAATAGTATTGGTAGATTCTGCCGACTATAAGGACAGGCTATTCCAAGTGTTTAAGGAAGAAGGGATACCAACATCTTTAAATAAGGAGATAAAGCTGATTGAACTTCCCCTGATAAGGGAATTGTTACATATTTTACAGCTTAAAGAAAATACCAAAGAATCCATCATAAATAGAATAAAGAGCAGTTACTTTAATCTAATAAATATAGAGGATAGGGAAGCCATAGAATACCATCTAAGAAAGATACCCTTCAAGTCCATAGAAGAACTGATAAAAGACCTTAGTTTTAACCCTACTCCCTATGATTCGGAAATAGAGGCCTTATTGCTTAGCCTAGAAGAGGAGTTTAATATGATCCCCCATAAGGCTAGTATAAAGGACTATACTACCATCCTTATGAATTTTTTGGAAGGCTATGAAATAGAAGAAAAAATCTTTAATATCTGTGAGCAAATTAAAGATTATCAACTCTTCCATAGGGATATGTCGGCTTTAAATAAATTGAGAGATATATTAAATAGGGTTTCAAAGCTCTATCATATAATCCAGGATGAGATTAGCTATAAGGACTATATAAACCTATTATCATCCTATTTTGAGAAGGAAAGCATAGTGGAGGTTTTGGGCAATTTCAATGGAGTAAACATCCTAACTCCGGTAACGGCCCGGGGGAAAAAATATAGGATAGTCTTTATAACGGGCCTATCCCAGGGAAATTATCCTAACCTAATGGAAGAAAACTTTTTCTTTAGGGAGGAAAATTATCATACATTAAAGGATATGGGATTGGATGTAAAGAACTACTATGAAAAATTGGATAAGGAGGCAATCCTATTTTCAACTGCCATTGCCAGCTGTAAGGAAAAACTATACCTATCCTATTCGGAAAATGCTACGGAGGATGAAAAGGATATACCCTCCATCTTTTTAGATGAGCTTTTAAACTCCATTAATGGGAAGGATGTTAAAGAAAAGCTTAATCTAATAGAAGTAGACATGGATTATATAATCAAGGAAGAGGCCGATCAGCTGACCACCAGGAGAGAATTATACCAGTATTTATTGGAAACTTACACTTTGAATTCTAATGAAGAGGAGCAAATTCCAATCTACGGCTGTATAGAGGAAGATATTCTACTGGAAATAGATGAAAGGATTAAATGTGAGGCAGAAAGGGATAAAAGGGAATTTAACCAATACAGCGGCAATATAGAGGATGAATATATAGCAGAGGATATAAGGAATATCCATAAGAAGAAGGTATATTCCATCAGCTACTTAGAATCCTATGGAAGGTGTCCTTATTACTTCCTCTTGAACAATCTTTTAAATGTGGAGGAGATGGAGAGGCAGTTTCAAGATTTTACTCCCTTGGATAGGGGACAGGTGAATCATCAGGTGTTAAAAGAATATTACAATGCTTACCAAGAGGAGATAAGGGCACATATTATGGGGGAGAAGGACTTTAATCCAGAAGAAACCTACGATTTTATAGTCAGTAAGATAAGGGATAATATGAACTTGCTTAACATAGATTTAGATTCTAAACTCTGGCAGCTTAGAATAGAAAACAATGCAAGTAGAATACTGGAATTCATACAATCCGATTTAAATAGGCTCAGCAGGATGAAGAAGAAAATAGTACCAGTAGGCTATGAAATATCCTTTGGAAGAACAAAGCCCTTCCAAATAGAAATAGATGGTATGAAAATACCCTTTGCCGGCGTTATAGATAGGATTGACAAGTATGTAGATGAAGATAAGTATATAATAATAGATTACAAAAACTCTAGCTCCAATATAAGGGATATAGGCCATATGAAAGCTGGCCTGTCCCTACAGCTACCCATCTATATAATGTCACAGGAAAGACAGGTGGTAGCAGCCTTTTATGGTATAATTTCTACTGGTGAATTCCAGGCAAAACTTGGTCATGTAGATGAAAAGAATTTGATCAGTAAGACAAACAGGGGGGCACTAACTGAAGAAGAGCTGGAGGAATTGTTAAATACCACCAAGCAACATATTAAGTTCTTTATTGAATCTATCCTTGCTGGTAACTTTTCAGTCAATCCACTAGAGTGTTCTTCCTATTGTATATATAGGCAAATCTGTAGATATAAGCAAACTTGGGAGGTAGAATGATGGACAAGACCAAAGAACAAAAGCTAGCCATTACTACCATAGATAGAAATCTAGCAGTGAATGCAGGTGCAGGTACAGGGAAAACTAAGGTCCTTACTGAAAGATATGTCCATATACTTGAACATGGGGAATTAGAGGAGAACAAGGAGGTCGAATCCATAGTAGCCATAACCTTTACCAAAAAGGCTACCCAGGAGATGAAGGAAAGGATAAGGGAGGAAATAAAGAAAAGATTTCCTCAAGGGGAAAAATGGATTAGATTCTATAGGGATATGGAGAAGGCCAATATCTCCACCATCCACAGCTTCTGCGGGAATCTAATAAGGGAGAACCCCTTAAGCCTAGGAATTGATCCCATGTTTAACGTGCTAGAACAGGAGGAGGCAGACCTTTTACTAGAAGAGACCATATTAGAAGTCCTACTAGAATTTATAGAAGAGGATGAAGACATATATAAGCTAGTTAAGCTATTTAAAAGGGACCATCTAGATAAAGTGGCTGAGGAATTAAAGTCCATCTATCATAAGATAAGGACCGTAGGCTATTCCATTGAAAGGGTAAGGGATATGACCCTATCTTATATTTCCAATATCCAAATAGATGAGGAGGATTTACAATTTATCAAGGATAGTTTCCTGTATCTGATGGATAAGGCTAGGAAGAATGCTAAAATCTATAAGCTTAAGACCCATCCGATTTGGATAGCTTTCTATGAAGGAAAGTATGAAAGGAAGGATTTAGCCAATATATTAGAATATCTATATGAAAATATAGGGACTAATTCAAAGGAAGCAGAAAGGATAGAAAGCCTAAAGGAGGCTATCTTAAGGGGTCTCTTTATAAAGGAGAAGGAAAATCTATGGGCTTACCAAGGGATTTTTAAACTATTACTGGAAATAGACAGTAGGTACAGGGAAGAAAAGGATAAGCTTGGAAGCCTTGATTATGACGATTTACAGCTATTGGCTCTACAATTATTAGAGGATGAAGGTATCAGGGAAAAATATCAGAAAAAGTTTAGATATTTCATGATAGATGAATTCCAAGATACTAATGAATTGCAGAAAAAGATATTTTATAAGCTCTGTTCTAAAAAAAATACCTTAGATAGGAACAACCTATTCATAGTAGGAGACCCAAAGCAGTCCATATATGGTTTTAGAGGGGCGGATTTAGAGGTTTTTTATGATGTAATGGAGGATATTAAAGAATATTCCAGTGTAGAACCCATAAAGCTGGATATAAACTTTAGAACTGTAGATACCATATTGGACTTTGTAAACTCCTTATTCCATAAGTTGATGGAGGAAAGCTATATAGGCTTAAAAAGTTACCATAAATCCAGCAATCAGATAGATGTAGAGATTTTAGAAAAAGAGGATTTAAAGCCACCTGCCAATGTTGATGCAACAGAGTATAATGCCTTTTATGAAAGCCGGTTAATTGCTAGTAGAATAAAGGAATTGGTGGATGCGGGTGAATTTAAGTATGGAGATTTTGCCCTTCTTTTTAGGGCTACAACTTTAGACTATATATATGAAGACAGCCTAGTTGAGTATGGCATACCCTATTATAATGCTGGAGGCAAGGGATTTTATCATAGGCAGGAGGTTGTAGATTTAATCAATGGATTAAAGGCTATCAGCAATAGATTTGATACCATTTCAACTATAGGTTTTTTAAGAAGCCCCATGGTTGGGGTCTCGGATAAAACCCTTTATTGGCTTTTAAGGTACAGACAAGGCTCTTTATTAGATACCATGGATAAGGATATAGAATATATAGATGAAGTGGAAAGAAAGAAGCTTGACAAGGCAAGAGCATTGATTCATAAGCTTATGATAAAGAAGGACCTTTATGGAATAAATCATCTGTTAGAGGAGTTAATTGATTCTACCCATTACCTAGAAAGCCTTATGCTATACCCTTCAGGAAGGCAATTGGTTTCCAATGTATATAAGTTCTTAAGCCTAGCCCTCGACTTCGACAGAAATAGCTCAGGGTCATTGGAAGATTTTATAGATTATATCGAAAGGATAAAGGATTCCGATGAATCCCAAGCCAAGATCTATTCAGAAGATGCAGATGTAGTTAAGCTTATGACCATCCATAAATCCAAGGGATTACAATTTCCAGTAGTCATAATTCCACAGATGGCCAGAGCTTTTAATTACAACAGACCCTATATTTTATTGGATAAAGATAGGGGAATTGCTTTTAAATATGATAAAGTCTCCCCTTTTTATGATAAAATAAAAGGGAATAGGAAACTTTTAGAAGATGAGGAGTACAAGCGATTATTATATGTAGCCATGACCAGGGCACAAAAAAGGTTGATAATCGGGAATCAGGGCAAGGATAGTGGATTTAAGAAGATGATTAAAGACCTATTAGATTATGATAGGATAACCCTAATAGATAGTGTAAAAAAGCAGCCCTCTAGCAGGCAAACTATAAAGGGGCTGGGAAGAGGGATTAAGCTTGACTCCTCCAGGCATAAGGATTTCCCATTGATAGCAAGTCTAGAAGGATATAATAAGAGGGCTTTTACCAGGATAAGCCCATCCCAATATATTGACTTTAAACAGTGCAGGAGAAGGTTTTTCCTAAGTTATTATAGTAGGCTTCCATTAGAATTAGAATCTAGCCATCAAGGGGGAGAAGGTTCTATTTTGGAGCCCACCTTAAAAGGGGATATAATGCATAAGTTTTGCCAGTATTATAAAATGGGCATGGAAGCAGAAGAGCTAATGAAAAGGGTAGTTCACTCCTTTGGATTAGACTATAATGAGGGAATAGGGAAAGAACTTAAAATATATATGGAAAATTATCTGAAATATTATGACGAGGATTACGACCATATTTATTCCGAAAAGGAATTTTATTTGAAGGTAGAGGATGTTTATCTAAATGGTATAATAGATAGAATAAATATCAAAGATGGGAAGGCTGAAATCTTAGACTTTAAAACCAATAGGGTTAAAAATCTATCCCAATTGGTTAAAGTCTATGAACCGCAACTACAACTTTATGCCAATGCCTTCAAGAGAATTACCAATATGGAAATAAAAAGGGCAGCCATTCTCTTTTTAGAGACGGGAGAAATGGTTGAAATCCCTACCGATGAAGGCAGTTTACAAAAAAATTATAGGGATTTGGTAGAATTTATAAGATTTATAAACTCAAAGGATGCTATAGAAGAGTACGAAATGGCTAAAGATTGCCAGATATATTGTAGGTATAAAAAACTATGTAATATGAATTAGGGGGATATTGGAATGGAAACTTATATCTACAGCAAGGATAACACTAAACTCTATATTAGAAAGGATATACCAAAGGATGTAAAAGCAAATATAATTATCAATCATGGTTTTGCAGAACATCTAAATAGGTATGACTATGTGACAGAGAAATTGAATGAGGCTAAAATTGGAGTCTATAGATACGACCTAAGAGGACATGGAAGGACGGAAAGTCCAAAGGGGCACATAGATGACTTTATGGAATTTGCCGAAGATGCAGATGTAATGGTTAATCTTGCAAGTGAAGAGCACTCCCATCTGCCCTTATTCATGTTAGGCCACAGCATGGGAGGCTTTATTACATGCTTATATGGATTAAAATATCCAAACAAACTAAGGGGGCAGATTTTCTCTGGAGCAGCTGTAAGGAGAACTCCTCAGCTAGAGGGTATAAAGGGGGATATTTGTAACTTCTTGAGTTTAATATTACCTAAGTTAAAAATCAAAAACCCTGTTTCTAAAGATATTTGCAGTGTAGCTAAAGTGGTAGATGATTATGAAAAGGACCCCTTAGTTTTAAAGGAGGCAACATTGAAGTTCTATGTTGAATTCCTAGTCAAGGGCACAAGCTGGATAGGCAAAAATATTTCTAAATATGCTTATCCTTGCTTAATCCTTCATGGAGAAAAAGATAAAATCGTTCCAAGGGAAGCATCTATCTTCCTCTATAACAATATTAAGTCCATGGATAAGGAGATTAAAATCTATGACGATATTTATCACGAGATATTGAATGAAGAAGAAAAGGATAAAATTTTACTGGATATAATAAACTGGGTTTACGATAGGTTAGATTAAAGAAATTGTTGATTAGAAGTAGGAGGATAAACATGGAAGAATTAAAGATATTAAGCCCAGGGCAACGGCTAAGGAAGTTAAGAAAAAAACTGGGACTAACTCAAGCAGAACTGGCCAGCAACAACATATCGAAAAATTATATCTCCATGTTTGAAAATGGGAAAAGGCCTATAAGTATGATAAATGCAACCTACCTGGCTGATACAATCAATAATAAGGCAAAGGAAAAGAATATAGATATCAATATTACACCATCATATTTTATAAAGACTGAAAGGGATATTGCCAAGGAACTGTGTGATAAGAGCCTTGAGAGGGTTTCTAATAACAATAAGCTAAATAAATATAATAAGTATAGGGAATTATATAAGGCAATATATTTAGCAGAAAAGTATGCCTTTACAGATCTATTGGCAAAATCTCTGAAATTAAAAGGAAAGGTCCTTTATAAGAATGGTCTGTACTTCTGTGCCATAACCCATTTGCAAAAAAGCCTTCTATATTATTTCAAGGAAGGAGATAATAAAGGCGTATATAATTCTTATGTAGCCATAGGTAAATCCTATTTCATGGACCAAAACTACCATATGGCAATTGTATACTTCAACTTGGCAAGTAAATATGGCAATGAGGACAACATGCTCTATTTTAAGGCCCTTTGCTACTACAAAAAGGAACAATATGAAGTTGCCAAAGGACTTATAGACAAAATCATATTTAAGGATGAAAGGGTATTGGAATTGGAAAAGAAAATTTCAAATATCATATAAATGAGGCGATGAAATGTTAGTAACAGCTATATTATTCTTGATATTAGGCTTGTATTTGATATTAAGCGAAAGATATATAATAGTGAAAGTAGAAAGTGGAAGGAATATAGTAGAAAAACCAATGGATAAAGATACTCCTTTTTTCAGATATAAGGTATTACTAGGCGTTTTTTCCATAACATTGGGGATATTTAGTATTATAAACTATATCATTTTTTAAGGGTGAAGATATGAAAAGATATAATGTAATAATTATGGCTATAATTTTCATATTCTTATTTAGCAATAGCTCTGTTGCCCAAGGGGAAAAGACAATTTTAGTATTGTTAGACCAATTGGATTTTAACATGATGGAAGAAATTACTGATGGAATCGATTTTGGGGCTGGTTTTGTTAATATAAAAACCAGAAGGCCGCAAGGGGATGAAAGCCTCTTTTTTTCAATAGCCCTTGGTAGAAAGGTAGGGCTAGATGAAAAATACTATAAGGGTCTAGAAAAAGCCCCAGATGGTTCCATCGCCATATCTGGCTTTCAGGACATGTTGGATAATTTAAATACTCTGGTGGACCAAGTAGAGGATTGTCTATTAGGAGAAAGGCTAAAGGACATAGGAATATCTTATATAGGAGATAATTCCTCTGCCCTAATAGCTGCAGACAAAACTGGCCATATAAAAAGTGGAGAAATAGAAATAGTATACGATAGGGAATGGCTCTTTGAAAAGCTTGATAGCAATCTTTCTAACTCCAATCTATTAATATTATCCTTCCAAGTGGAAGGAAAAAATGAAAGAATAGAGCTTCTACAGGATTTAATAGAAGAATATAAGGATTTTAATATTTTAATGCTTCCACAGAATGTACCTGAAAGCATTAAGTATGTAATTAATAGGACTCTAGTCCCTATTACCTATATAAGTGGAAGGAATAATGGGATAATAACTAGCCTGTCTACCAAGAGGAATGGCTTTATAAGTTTGGAAGATATATACGGAGAAGTCCTATCCATCTATGGGAGGGAAGACAGTTCCATAATAGGCAATAGGATAGAAATAATAAGGGAAAAGGACAATGTGGAATATGTTAAGGGTCTATTTAATAAAAGCCTCAATCTAATATTACTGGCCTATCTATTCCATGGCCTTATATATGCTGTACAGTTTTACATAGCCTATTGTCTATATAAGGGCAGGAAGGATAAGCTTGACAGCATAAAATTACCTTCCAATTTTGCCATCATAAATCTATTTATTGGACTTCTAATGGGTTTATCCAACTTCCATATAAATATTGTTCTCTATCTTGTAATAAATCTACTTGTATCCTATATAATCACCATATTTGTAACGGAAAAGGGCATAAATACCATAGGGCTATTCGCTACCCTAAGCTATGGGCTAATCCTTTATGGAGGCTTTTTTAATCCTGAAATACTCTATAACTCTTACATAGGATTTAACAACCTCTTTTATGGGGCTAGATACTATGGCTTTAACAATGGCATAATGGGAGTCCTATTGGTAACTTCCGTCATAAGCAGCCGTTTTATTATGGAACTTATCAAGAAAAAGCCTATAAGGGATTTAATCCCCTTTATATTCTTATTTATAAATATAATAGTCCTGTCTGCCGATTATGGTGCAAATACGGGGGGATTTATAGCTGCATCAGCCCTATTTTTAATAGCCTTATATTTCAATGTGTTTAGGGAAAAGTGGAATGCAAAAAGGGTGGCTACTTTTATAATAGCTGCCATCATACTATTTAGTATAAATATGTATTTTGACTATCTTAGCTATGAAAAGAGCCACGCAATAAATTTCTTTATTAGAATAAGGACTTATGGGGTAAGAGAATTTATAGATATGCTGGTTGTAAAGGCTAAGGAACTGATTAAGTTGACCATTTTACCCCCTTTTAGTATAGTAATAATCTCACAGCTTGTGGCCCTTAGAATTTTATTACCTAAGCTTAGGAAGGTCAAGGATGAGGCCTACATAATACTCATTACAAGTATTATTGCTTTTATACTAAACGATACTGGCAATATTACCTTCATATATATGATTTACTATTTAATATCCTTCATAATCCATTATGAAGAAATCCCTTCTAGCTACTAGAAGGGATTTTACAGTATTTATTTTAAGGCTTGAAATGCCATATTAAAGGTGCTATAATATCGCTATACGATATATTAGCTAATCTAAACTTGGAGTTGAGAAGATGGAATTAAAAGAAGCATCGGAAATGATTTCGGATTATATCAAAGGCTGTCACGATATCATTCATAGAAGGGGACATAAAATAGCACAAGAATATGGTTTAACCTTTGACCAGTTTCATATACTGATATTTTTAAGAAAAAAAACCTCCCCTACCATCAATGAAATATCCAACAAATTTAGCAGAGCACAAAATACCATTTCGGAAAAGATATCCCGCCTGGAGGAAAAGGGGCTGGTGGAAAGAGTGGGAGACCCAAATGATAGGAGGATTACTAGAGTCATATTAACGGAAAAAGGATTAGACCTAATTAAAACCATTAAAAGGGAAAGGAGCACTAGAGTTACCCATACGGCCTTAATGAATATGGAGGAGGAAGAAGTAGAGAATTTATTAACCAATTTAGGCAAGCTGTATAAGCTTTTAAGGGAGGAGGTTTAATATGCTAAAGCGGTTTATTTCCTATTATAAACCCCATAAAAAATTGTTCTTCTTGGATATGTTCTGTGCTTTTTTAATATCTGCCTTCGATTTGGTATTTCCAATGGTTTCAAGGGAAATAGTCAATGAAATAATACCAGCTGGCAGAATGGATTTATTGCTCAGATGGACTATTATAATGATAATTTTGTTTATATTCAGATATATCAGTTACTACATCGTATCCTATTGGGGACATGTTTTAGGAGTTTATATCGAACACGATATGAGAAGAGATCTATTTACCCATTTACAAACTTTACCCTTTAGCTACTACGACAACAACAAAACTGGCCATATAATGTCTAGGATAGTAAATGACCTAAGGGACATAACAGAATTGGCTCACCATGGACCTGAAGATTTATTCATATCATCAGTAATGTTAATAGGCTCTTTCATCCTATTGATAAGGATTGAATGGAGGCTAACCCTAATTATATTTGCCTTTGTACCCTTGTTGATACTATTTGCCATGAAGAAGAGAATCAAGATGAGGGATTCTTTTAGGCTGGTTAGGCAAAAAATTGCCAATGTAAATGCCCAGCTGGAAAACAGCATATCGGGTATTAGGGTGGCTAAGTCTTTTACCAATGAGGATTATGAAATAGAAAAGTTCCAATATAACAATAGCCAGTATAAGGAGGCAAGAAAGGGCTCTTTTAAGGCCATGGCAGAATTCGTAGCAGGCATGGGGATTATGACCAATGTTTTGAACCTAGTAGTCATAAGCCTAGGAGGATATTTAGTTTACAGAGCTTATCTAACCATCGGAGATCTGCTGGCCTATACCCTATACGTCAACTATTTCATGCAACCCATCAGAAGACTAGCCGATTTCATGCAGCAGTATCAGGATGGGATGACTGGCTTTGAAAGGTTTGTAGAAATAATGAATATTGAACCAGATATAAAGGATAAGGAAGATGCTATTGAACTAACCGATGTTAAAGGGGACATTGAATTTAGGAATGTATCCTTCAGCTATACCAATGGGGAAAATAGAGTATTATCCAATTTAAATCTAAAGATTGAAGCAGGAAAGACTGTTGCAATTGTAGGACCTTCGGGAGCAGGAAAGACCACACTATGCCATTTAATTCCACGCTTTTATGATATAAATGAAGGTGAGATTTTAATTGACGGCAAGAATATACAGGATATTACCCTTAAATCTCTAAGAAAGAATATAGGCCTAGTTCAACAGGATGTATTCCTATTTACTGGCACCATAATGGATAATATCTCCTATGGAGACCCTACAAAATCTGAAGAAGAAGTAATTAAGGCAGCTAAAAAGGCAAGAATCCATGACTTTATCATGACCCTGCCTGATGGCTATGACACCTATATAGGGGAAAAGGGAGTTAAACTATCGGGAGGGCAGAAGCAGAGGATTTCAATAGCTAGACTATTTTTGAAGGATCCTCCAATCTTAATCCTTGACGAAGCTACCTCCGCCTTAGACAATCAAACTGAATTGCTGATTCAAGAATCACTGGAGGAGTTAGCAGAGGGTAGAACCACTCTAATAATAGCTCATAGGTTATCAACCATAAAGAATGCAGATGAAATTGTAGTGCTAACCAATGAAGGAATTGAAGAAAGGGGCAGCCACGAGGAACTACTGCGAAGAGGCTATATATATGCAAATCTATACAGGTCTCAATTTAGAGGATTAGTTTCCTAAAAGGAGTATCAATTGGACCTCCCCATGCATATTATATACTAACTATGCATGGGGAGGTTTTTTTATGGATTACAACTATCCAGAACTCTATTACAGGATATATCCTAAAGTCATGGAATCCATAGATAAGTACATGGAGAAGAAAAAGGAAATTAGAAGTATCCCAAAAGAGGATATGGAGGCTATGATTGACCAAGTCTATGAAAAGATGGCCTATGAATGTCCAGAAATAGATGAAGACCCCATAGAAAGAAGGGGCAGATACAGAGTGACCCAAAGGCCCTTCTATGGCAGAAGAAGGCTGGTTAGGGATATCATATCCATAATTCTCATATCGGAGTTAATTAGGCGAATAAATCCATATGTCTTCTACTAATTAGGATACTCAATAAATAGGCTTATTAAGCCTATTTAGTTCTTTGTAACTATTTTGTAATGAAAATTATGTCAATATGTAGTATTCTATATATAGAGACAAAAAATATGCAAAGGAATGAGGAATATACATGAAAAAAAGTCTGCAAACTAGTAAAAAGATAAAGTTAATTAGATTTGCTATGATACTTTCCATTATATTCATTTTATTATTCCTCGGTCTAGGGACCTCCTACAACCGCTATAAAAGGACAGCCTCTGATGTGGTATTAGCAGGGAACCTAGAAGAAAGCATCTCTTTAATGTCGGATAAATCTGCCATTAATTTAGCCCTACAGCACGAAAGAAAGATAAAGGAAGCTGAAGAAGAGAGGATTAAAAGATTGGAAGAAGAAAGACTAAAGGAAGAGAAGGCTAAAAAAGCTGAGATGGCTGGAGAAAAAATAGCTGATGATAGGGCGGATAAAGGCCAGGCGGCTGTAGACCATAAGGCTAATGATAACAAAGATAATAAGCTTGAGCAAAATATAGATAATAGTGGAGTAAAAAGGGCCTACTTAACCTTCGATGATGGACCATCTGCCCAGGTTACTCCAAGAGTGTTAGATGTACTGAAGGAATACAACATAAAGGCTACCTTTTTTGTGGTAGGCCATGCAGCTGAAAAGAATCCAGATATACTAAGAAGGATTTATGAAGAAGGACATGCTATAGGGAATCATACCTATAGCCACAGATATGAATACGTTTATAGGAATATTTCCAATCTGTTAAAGGAAATCGAAATAACCGATAGGCTTTTAAAAAATGTCTTAGGCGAGGATTTTGAAACCAAATTATTTAGATTTCCTGGAGGTTCCTTTGGAGAGGAAAGGGCCCCCTTTAGAGAAGCGGTAGTAGAAAGGGGATACACCTATTATGATTGGAACTCCCTAAATGGAGATGCTGAGGGCCATTATATACCTAAAGATAGGCTGTTTCAAAGATTTAAATCTACTTTTAGAGGGCAGGAAGAACTTATAGTTTTAATGCATGATACAGATGCAAAATATACAACAGTTGAATCGTTACCCTATATTATAGAATACTTACAAGAAAAGGGCTATGAATTCCACATGCTAGAATAATTCTTAATTTTTATCTGGAGGTATAAAAATGGCAAGTGAAAAAAGGATTCTTATAGTGGAAGATGAAGAACATATTAGAAAATTTGTTAAAATCAATTTAGAGAGAGAAGGATTCCTAGTAGAAGAGGCTGCAAGTGGTGAAGAAGGTTTGAGTATAGCGGAAAACAAAAAGATAGATGTGGTAGTACTAGATATAATGTTACCCGGAATAGACGGATTCGAAGTATGTAAAATACTTAGAAAGAATTATCCTACTATTGGGATAATTATGCTGACAGCAAAATCACAAGATATTGATAAGATAATGGGATTAGAATATGGCACCGATGATTACATGGTAAAACCCTTCAATCCCATTGAACTAGTCCTAAGGGTAAAATCTCTCCTAAGAAGGATATATTATAACAAGGATGAGGATGAAAACACCATAATAGAGGGACCCTTTAAGATGGATAAGTACTCCAGAAAGTTCTATAAGGATGGAAAGGAAATCGAGCTAACTCCAACGGAATACTCCATAATCAAGCTTTTCATTGAAAACCCTGGTAAGGCCTTTAGTAGGGATGAAATACTCAATATGGTATGGGGATATGATTTTATGGGGGATTCTAAAATTGTAGATGTAAATGTGAGGCGGCTAAGGTCTAAAATAGAAGAGGACGCCAGCAACCCTCAATATATAGAGACGGTTTGGGGTGTAGGATACAGATGGAGGGACAAAAATTAATCCTGGGAGGAAAAGATGAAAACTAGCATAAAGAAAAGATTGGTTGGAAACTTCATGTTGGTAATCATTATGACGGTATTGATATTGGAGGTTTTTTTAGCCAATGCAGTAAAACAATATTATTACAAGGGTTTTGAGGAAATCCTCTCCAATCAAGTAATCCTGTCGGCAGACTTTTATCATAGATACTTTTCTTCTAATCCACTGGAAGAGATAATCATGGATGATATCGATGTTTTTTGGCGTCAAACCAAGGCCCAGGTACAGATATTGGATAGAGATGGAAAAATTTTAATGGATTCCATAGGGGCCTTAAGCTCTTCGGATGTAATAAACACCACAGATGTTATAAGGGCCCTGGAAGGCGTTAAGGGCACTTGGATAGGGAATGTGGACTATGATACCTCACCGGTAATGGCAGTAGCTTATCCCTTGATAGTGGATGGTGAAATCATAGGAATATTAAGGTTTGTTTCAACCCTTAAAAATGTTAACAATATAATAAAAAATATTACCCAGGTGTTTATAATAGTTGGCCTAATAGTAGTTATAATATCCGGAATCATTAGCCTGTTTCTTGCCAATACCATAGTCCACCCCCTAAAGGAAGTGACGGGGGTAGCCGAAGAAATGGCGGCTGGCAACTTGAAGATCAGGTCTAAGAAAAGGGCTGATGATGAAATAGGCAAGCTGTCAGACACCCTAAACTATATGGCTGAAGAACTGATAAGAAGGGAAGAGCTAAAAAATGATTTCATTTCTTCCATATCCCATGAATTAAGAACTCCCTTAACATCCATCAAGGGCTGGGCCATAACTTTAAAATCTGGTGATGCGAGGGATAAGGAACTTTTATTGGATGGATTAGATATAATCGAAAAGGAAAGCGACAGATTATCCAATATGGTGGAAGAATTACTGGATTTTTCTCGCTTCGTTTCGGGAAGGATTAGCTTGGAGAAGAGCCAAATAGATTTAATGGAATCCATAGAGCAGGTCGGCAAACAATTCCAATTTACTGCCAAAGACAAAAACATAGAATTTATTATCCAATATAAACCCAATCTACCCCATATTTATGCCGATGAAAACAGAATAAAACAGGTGTTGATCAATTTATTGGACAATGCCTTTAAATTTACTCCTGAAGGGGGAAGGGTTGAATTAAATGCAAGAAGAGAAGGGGAGGACATAATAATAGAGGTCATAGATAATGGCTACGGTATCGATGAAGAAGATTTGCCCTATATAAAGGAAAAATTCTATAAAGGGAAGAATAGCAAATCTAATAGTGGACTAGGCCTGGCCATATGCGATGAAATTGTGAAACTCCACCAGGGAAGCCTAGAAATAGAAAGCAAATTAAACCAAGGCACCAGGGTAACTGTTGCCATCCCCATAGAAGGAGAGAAAGACCAATGAAAAAGGTATTGATTTTAACCCTATTTATAATAATAGCTTTATTGATTACTTCATGCAGTATGGACAGCATAGAACTATACGACAACATAGAATCTCCAAGCAATATAAATATACCTATTTCTGGAAAGTATGTTTTTACCGATTACAAACTAAATGCCATGAGTACCATGGATGAGGAGGAGGCAAAATCCTATATAGGCAGAGAGGCTATCTTCCATAATGAATTCATCACCTTAGGAGATGAAAATTGTACCGAGCCCTCCTTTAGGATGAAAAGGGTAAACACAGAAGAGTATTTAAGATACCATTATAAGATTACTCCAGAAATATTAGATTTAGAGTTAGATGAAATAGAAGTAATATCCGTTAGAGGCATAGAGCAGTTCTTTTATGAGTTTTTGAAGATATCCGATGATACCATAATGGTCAGTATGGATGGAGTATTCTTCCTATTGAATAAGGTTTCTGATGATGTAGAATCTCAAATGATGGAGGCTGTAGAATTTGAGGCGGATATTCTAATGGATACAGCCCAATCCACCGATGAGGAAACTATAATGACCGGAGTCTTATTAGGCTTGAAATCCTTAGACTTGGAAAATAGCCAAAAAGGTATAGAGAAATGGAACTACAGGACCCTATTTATTAGGGCTGTCAACAGGGAGATAGTTAGCATATATGAAATGGATGATATATTGCTTCCTAGAAGGACAGGATTTTGGAAGGTGGAAGTCCATAGGGAGGAAGATGATGGTAAGATAAACGATAGTATCATTGCATATCCCTTAAGTAAGTCTAAGGAGGCTGAGGATAATAATCGGTTAGTAAGTGAAGAATCCAAAGCCCATACCATTAAGAATATACTATATATTGGAAACGACTATATATCCATTGAGAACATCCATTATAGGAGCAAGGGTGAGAGGCTGTTAGAATTTTATCCCATAGACAGCATTGGAAAGTCTAAGCCCCTATTGATTTCAGATGTTTTAGGGGAAATGGGTAGGGAAGCCTTTTATGAAGGATTTAACAGGGAAGTCTTATCCAGCAATGAAGAATATAAAAATAGCTTGATAGATTTAAAGCCAAATGAGGAGAGTTTTGGGCTATTTAGAAGGAATGGTTATTGGACTATTAATGGAAGGGTTAATTTTGTAGAAAATGGGGTTTATAGTTACAGAAATTTCCCCGTTAGGGCAATACCACCTAAAGAAGTAATCTACTATGATGAGCTTACCATTCCCTGGAATAAGGTAAAGGCAAAAATTCCTGAAGCCTTAGACCTTTTTACCTCACCTAATGGAGATGTTCTAATAGTATTAACCCAAAACGACATATTCATTTATCCCATGGAAGAAGAAGGGGGTATAGGCGGTAGCCCCATAGCTAATATAAGACTAAAACCAGCTGAGAGGGTAATAATGGCTGAATGGGCTGTTGGCAGATATCCTCAGCTATGGGAAGATGAGTTCTTAAAGGAAATCAGCAACTAAGTAGTTAGTTGCTGATTTTTTAATATCCATAGAATAGCATATTGTAAATATTTCAGTGGTGGAATATAATAGAGTTAACATAAGGGAGGTGTTTCCTCTGTTAGTAATAGTATTTGAAAATTTACTCAGCCGTGTAGGACTAATTATGCTATTGTCCTTTATAATGACCAGAATAAAGCCTTTTAGGAGTTTGGTCACTAAACAGAAGATAGATTTTAAGGATAAAATATTTCTATCCATAATATTCGGCATCTATGGAATTATAGGAACCTATACGGGAATACCCATTAGAGGGGCTATTGCCAATGCTAGAGTAATTGGAGTTTTTGTAGGTGGACTATTAGGTGGTCCTTTTGTTGGGACCTTATCAGGCCTTATAGCAGGTGGT
>JAAYEU010000034.1 GCA_012728595.1 Tissierellia bacterium | reverse complement strand
TGTTCCATTTATTGCAGTAATATTTGCTTCATAGGCTCTTTGGGCGTCTATCATATTTACCATTTCAGTTACCATGTCCACATTTGGCAGCATAACATACCCATCTTCATTAGCATCAGGATGGCCTGGCTCGTATTTTAACTTGTAGGGAGTAGTATCCTCTACAATGTCACTAATTTCTACTCCTTTTCCATTAAATTTATTGGTATGCCTTTCTAAATAAGTGGCAAAGTTAGAACCCTTCTGTTCCTCAAATACTACCATTTGTCTTCTGTAAGGCATTCCACCTGTACTTCTAGTAGTGTTGACATTGGCCATGTTCTTGCTAATAATATCGATTCTGGTTTTTTGTGCTGTTAAAGCAGAGGCACTGATGTTAATGGAATCGAACATACCCATTACTATTTACCCCCTTCATGGATAACATTTTTAATTTTGTCGAATTCACTAATTAGCTGATCGATTACAGCGTTATACATTATAGTATTTTTTGCTAGGTCTGCCATCTCCGTATCTATGTTTACATTATTCCCATCAAAGCGATAGGAAAATTTGTCGTTTTCTTCAATCCTTGGCTGAATATCCTTAGTATTTACTGGAAATGGTAAATGTTTTTCGTGGGTTTTAACTAGTTTCGAGTCAGATTTCGACAAGGCTTCCCTAAGTTTGTCCTCAAAGCTTACAGTAAGCTTTTTATATTTAGGCGTATCAGCATTAGCTATATTATGATTTATGACTTTGTTTCGAAGCCATATGCCATCTAGTACCCTGTTGAATAGGTCTATATTGTTTTTAAAGTTAGCATACATAGAATCACCTCATTACTTTAAATCATAATACACAACGGCCTTTTTATCAACATTATATCAGCTTTTTTTATTATTTTTTACAAAAATATTACAATGCACTATTAGTCCGGTATTTTTCGCCATCATTTTATATATTACAATATTTTTTTGCAATTTCATAGCTAAATTTTGGTTATAATGTCAAATGCGCCTATAGACCTAGAAATAAATAAAAAAAGTAGTGGCCTTTCCACTACTTTTAAACGACTTTACTATTCTTTTAATTTGTCCAACTCCTCTAATAGCTTATCATTCAATATTTTGATATGGGTTCCTTTCATTCCTAGGGACCTGGACTCGATAACGCCAGCTGATTCTAATTTTCTTAAGGCATTGACTATTACCGATCTGGTAATCCCTACTCTATCTGCAACTTTACTTGCTACCAACAATCCTTCCTCACCATCTAGCTCTTCGAATATATGCTCCATGGCTTCAAGTTCTGAGTAGGATAAGGTGCTAATAGCCATTTGAACCATTGCCCTTTTTCTGGATTCCTCCTCCATCTCCTCAGTCTTAGATCTTAATATCTCCATTCCAACTATGGTAGCACTATATTCAGCTAATACCAGATCATCTTCTGTAAACGTTCTGCCAAACCTTGCTAGAACAAGGGTACCCAACCTCTCCCTACCACTGATAATGGGTATAATTGTTACTATCTTGTCTGGATAGTCGCAGTGTGAAGCTTGATCAAATACACATTCGGTAGTTTCTTTAACATTTTCTCTAGTTTCATTAACTCTTAAGAGCTCATCGTTATAGTTTTTGGGAAATCTCTTTTCATTTACTATTTCAGTTTGAACTATATCACATTCAAAGCCTGTTGCTAATTCATAACCTAATACCTTTCCCTTTTTACTAGCTATATAGACGTTTGCATCTAAGATCTCGCTTAATATTGCACTTAACTCTTGAAATGAGACGGGTTTTGAACCTGAACTCTGTAGTGTCTTATTTAGTCTTCTTGTTTTTTGCAATAAACTTTCAGTCATCTATATCCTCCTCTATAATATATATTTTGATATATCTTTTTCGCGTATATATGCCATCAACTTTTTATTAACATAACTTCCATCGATTACTATTTCCTTCACATCTAAATTTGGTGCTTCAAATAATATATCCTCAAGGAGCTTTTCCATTACGGTTTGTAATCTTCTTGCTCCAATGTTTTCTGTTTGCTCATTAGAAAGATATGCTACTCTTGCAATAGCATCAATTGCATCGTCAGTAAACTCTAAATCTATTCCTTCAGTCCCAATGAGGTATTTATATTGCTTAATTATTGCATTTTTGGGTTTTGTCAGAATCGCTTTAAAATCTTCTTCAGTTAAATTTTCTAGTTCCACCCTAATTGGAAATCTTCCTTGGATTTCTGGTATCAAATCTCCTACTTTTGATACATGGAAAGCTCCAGCTGCTATGAAAAGAATATGGTCAGTTTTAACAGGCCCATATTTGGTCATTACAGTAGTCCCCTCAATTATTGGCAGTATATCCCGTTGAACGCCTTCCCGAGACACATCGGGCCCACCGCCATAATCTTTTCCGGCGATCTTATCGATTTCGTCGATAAAGATCATTCCATTTTCCTCTGCTTGCTTTATTCCTATTTCTACAACTTCATCCATATCTATTAGCTTTTGAGCTTCTTGATTGCTAATTATCTTTTTTGCCTCCTTAACGGTGACTTTTTTCTTCTTCGTTTTTTTGGGCAATAAATCTCCAAAAATATCTCCCATATTTATATTGTATTCTTCAATCCCAAGTCCACTGAATAATTCTACAGTTGAACTATAGTTATCTTCTACTTGGATTTCTATTATCTCCTGATCTAGCTCGCCTTTTAATAATTTCTCCTTCAGTTCCTTTCGTTTGTCTCGGATGTGTTCCCTTTCCTCTTCTAATGAGTCGTCTTCTTCTACTGGATTAAACAACATCTCTATGGGATTACTGCTTCTCTTTCTAGAAGGGAAGGGCATCATAATTTCTACTATTTTATCAATTGCCAGTTCCTTACTTTTTTCATAAACTTCATCTATCTTCTTTTCCCTTACCATCCTGATGGATTCTTCAACCAAATCTCTTACCATGGAATCTACATCTCTTCCAACATATCCTACTTCGGTAAACTTGGTAGCCTCAACTTTTACAAAAGGCATATCAACTAATTTAGACAAGCGTCTGGCAATTTCAGTTTTACCAACTCCAGTAGGCCCTATCATGAGTATGTTTTTAGGTTTTACCTCATCTTTAAACTCATCGGGTAACAGACTTCTCCTATATCTGTTTCTAAGAGCTATTGCTACAGCTTTTTTAGCTTCCTTTTGGCCAACAATGTACTTATCTAATTCCTCTACAATGGTTTTTGGGGTCAATTCTTTCATGCTTTATTCCTCCTTAGAGCACTTCCACAGTAATACTGTCATTTGTATATACACAAATGGAAGAAGCAATTAGTATGGATTCTTTGGCTATTTCCTCAGCAGATAAGCTGGAATGTTTTAATAGAGCCTTTCCTGAAGCTAAAGCAAAATTACCACCAGAACCTATAGCAATTATTCCTTCTTCTGGTTCAATTACTTCACCATTTCCCGATACTAAGAGTAAATTTTCTTTATCGGCTGCTATGAGTAAAGCCTCTAACTTTCTTAACATCTTATCCCTTCGCCAATCCTTAGCTAATTCTACTGCAGCTCTCCTTAAGTTACCGCTATGTTGTTCTAGTTTTTCCTCCAATATTTCCCCTAAGGTCATAGCATCGGCAACTGCACCCGCAAAACCTATTATAACATTATTATTGTATATTTTCCTAACCTTTTTTGCTGAATTCTTCATTATAGTTGTATTTCCAAAGGTTATTTGTCCATCTCCTGCCATAGCAATTTGTCCATCTTTCTTCACTGCTACTATTGTTGTGCCTCTTATCATATTTAACACCTCGCTATTAAGTCCAGTATTAGGAAGATTGTTTTCAGAATATTTCATCATCTATATAATAGATTACTATAGAATTAACAAAAAGTACAGTCTTTTTTATTCTTCATCGATCCTGCTGTAATTACATTCTTTGTTCATACACTTCTTTAATATTCCCTTTTTGTTTTTCCTTTTAACCATTGGTCCCTTACAATTCGGACACTTTTCTTCAATAGGCTCATCCCAGGATACAAAGTTACATTCAGGATAGTTGCTACAGCCATAAAAAACCCTTCCCCTCTTAGACCTTCTCCTAACAATTTTCCCTCCACAATTAGGACAATTAACATCTATTTCATCTAATATGGGCTTGGTATTCTTACACTCCGGGTAGCCTGGACAAGCAAGAAATTTACCATACCTGCCATACTTAACTACCATATTTCTGCCACATTTTTCACAAATTTCATCGGTTACCTCATCTTCTATTTCGATTTTGTCTATCTCTTCTTCAGCAATTTTTAAAACTTTTTCAAATTCGTCATAAAACTCTTCTATTACCAATTGCCATGGATATTTTCCTTCTGCTATTTCATCTAATTTATCCTCAAGCTCTTTGGTGAATTCTTCATTGATAATGTCTTTGAAATAATCCTCTAATAAGTCATTTACTAATATTCCCAACTCAGTAGGAACAAAGGACTTGTTGTTTAAATTTACATATTCTCTATTCAATATGGTTGAGATTATGGGCGAATAAGTGCTAGGCCTTCCTATGCCTAACTCTTCTAAGGTCTTTACTAGTGATGCTTCGGTGTATCTAGCAGGAGGTTGAGTAAAATGCTGATTAGGTTCAATTTTATTGACCTTGATTATGTCTCCTGCCTGCAGACTTGGCATATTTTTGTCATCATCTTTCTGATTATCTATTTCATATACCTTTAAAAAGCCATCGAATTTAAGTTTTGAACCAGAGGCCCTAAATATTATATTATTAGAAACTATCTTTACAGAAATAGTTTCATATTGGGCTGGACTCATTTGAGATGCTACAAATCTATTCCATATTAACTGATACAATTTAAGTTGATCTGAGCTTAAGGAGCCTTTAATAGCCTCGGGCCTTCTCAATACCGATGTAGGTCTTATGCCTTCGTGGGCATCTTGAGCTTCCTTTTTACTCTTATTAACGTAGGTTTTGCCTCCGTTACTGTAATCTTTTCCGAATTCCCCTACTACAAAATCCTTGGTTGTTTTTACAGCTTCCTGTGAAACCCTAGTGGAATCGGTTCTCATATAGGTGATTAATCCAACGGTACCCTCCCCTTTGATGTCGATTCCCTCATACAGCTGTTGGGCTATCATCATGGTTTTTCTAGTACTAAAACCTAATTTCTTAGATGCATCTTGCTGTAATGTACTGGTAGTATAAGGCGGATAGGGATTTCGTTTTTTCTTTCCCTTTTTAACTTCCTTAATTGTAAAATTATTCTTATCTATAGAAGCTAATATATTGTCTACTGCCTCTTTGTTTGGTAGGTCTACCTTCTTTTCCTTCCCTTCTTCAGTAATTCCATAAAAATTAGCTTCAAATGCTATACCTTCTTTTTCCAATAAGGCTTTTATACTCCAATACTCTTCAGGTACAAAGTTTTCAATTTCCTTTTCCCTATCACAAATAAGTTTAACTGCAACAGATTGCACTCTTCCAGCACTTAAACCCTTTTTTATCTTTCTCCACAAAAGAGGGCTAATTTTGTATCCAACCAATCTGTCCAATATCCTTCTTGCCTGTTGAGCATCGACTAAATCCCTATTGATTGGTCTAGGCTTTTCCACAGCTTTTATGACTGCATCTTTGGTTATTTCATTAAATTCGACCCTGACAGGCTCACCTTCCTCTATGCCTAGAATATGAGCCAAATGCCAGGATATGGCCTCTCCTTCCCTATCAGGGTCGGTGGCAAGTAAAATTTTATTGGATTTCTTAGCCTCTCTTTTTAACTCCTGTACTATTGGTCCTTTACCCCTTATGGTTATATATTTGGGTTGAAAATTGTTTTCTATATCTATGCCTAAACTACTCTTTGGCAAATCGCGAATATGTCCTACAGAAGCTTTTACCTTATAATTATCCCCTAAAAATTTCCTTATTGTTTTTGCTTTTGCAGGTGATTCAACGATAACTAAATTCTTTTGCAATGATTACACCTCCGAATGAATATACTAGCTGGACAAGGTAAATATACTACCCCCAATATTTTTAATTACCCCTTTTAACTCTAGAATCGTTAAAATGCTATTTACAGTAGAAATGTCAATACCAGTACTTATTACAATCTTATCAGTATGGATAGGTCCTTCTTTTAAAGCTTCCAATACCTTTATTTCAGAAGGACTGAATTGGGAACAATCCAATCCAACTTCATCCCTTTTTTTCACTTTATCCTGTAATTCATGTATCTCTTCAATTATATCATCAACATCCATTATTAACTTTGCACCATCTTTAATCAACTTATTAGTTCCTCTGCTAAAAATACTATTGATATTACCAGGTAAAGCAAATACTTCCTTGCCTTGTTCTAAAGCATGATGAGCTGTTATTAATGAACCACTCTTTTCCTTAGCTTCTATTACTATTACTCCTAATGACAAGCCACTGATTATCCTATTACGTTGAGGAAAATTATAGGGTAAGGGTTGGGTTCCTAAAAAGAATTCAGAAATTATAGCCCCATTATTGGGGATTTTTTCATACAGGTCCCTATTCCTCTTTGGATATACTATATCTAATCCATTCCCAAGTATAGCTATGGTTCTACCATTGTTTTCTAAAGCCTTCCTATGAGCAATTGAATCTATGCCCAAAGCTAAACCGCTTATAATGGTTACGCCTAAATCAACTAATTCCTCTACAAACTTTTCTGTTGCCCACTTGCCATAGGATGTGGCCTTCCTTGAACCTACTATGGCTATGGCTAAATTGTCATCTTCTATTAAATTCCCTTTTTTATATAATACTTTTGGGCTATCATAAATATAATATAAGTTGTCTGGGTAATCCTTATCATATATGGTGATTGTATCTATATTATGCTTTTCTAAGAGTTCAAATAACCGTTTATAATAATCATCATTCCTATATTGAATTAATTTATCCTTTATTTCAGTTTTTATATTCTTTAAGCTATAAATATCCTTAGTTGGCCAGTACCATAGTTCTGCTAATTGAGGCACCTGATTTATTATATTACCGATTATCTTATTAGTCAAATTTAAGCTACTTAGCCAAATTAAAACATTTCTGTTAGTAATTTCAGCCATAGCCAATTACCCCCAATACTTATTGTCCAAGCTTCTGTATCTTATGGCTTCTAATACATGCTTTTCTAGTATCACTTCTTCATTATCTAAATCTGCAATAGTTCTACTAACTTTCAGAATCTTATCATAAGTCCTAGCGCTAAACCTATACTTTTTAAAGGCAGTTCTTAATAATGTTTCAGCGTTTTCACTTAATTTACAGTATTTTTTGATATCCTTTGGCCTTAATTGAGAGTTGCTATAAATTTTCTTGTTCTTATATCTATCCAATTGGATTTCTCTAGCCTTTTCAACCCTAGCTCTAATGTCCTTAGAGGATTGAACATTTTTTTCTTCCCTTAATTCATTATAAGCTACTGGAGAAACTTCTATATGTATATCTATCCTATCTAGTAAAGGATTGCTAAGTTTTCCCAAATATCTTTCTATGCTGCTTTGTGAACATGTACATTCATGGAAGGGATCTCCATAATAACCACACGGACATGGATTCATACTGGCTACTAACATAAACTTTGATGGATAGGAAAGAGTAGCATTTGCCCTAGATATGGTTACTACTTCATCTTCCATTGGTTGCCTTAGGACTTCCAAGGCTTCCTTTCTGAACTCTAATATCTCATCTAAAAAAAGAACGCCGTGATGGGCTAAAGAAACTTCTCCAGGCTTAGGAATTCTGCCTCCTCCTATAAGTGAAACTGCAGAAGCGGTATGATGGGGTGCTCTAAAAGGCCTGTTTTTAATCAAAGCCTTTGATTGTAAAAGCCCTGCTATGCTATATATTTTGGTAACCTCTATAGCCTCCTCAAAGGAGAGTTTGGGAAGTATAGTTGGCAGTCTACGAGCTGCCATGGTCTTCCCTGCCCCAGGAGGTCCCAGTATTAATATGTTATGGCTTCCTGCTGCAGCCACCTCTAAGGCCCTTTTAAGGGTTTCTTGGCCCATAATATCGCTAAAATCCACATCAAATTCGATATCGTCTTCATCATTAAAAGAAATATTGGTTTTATAGGGTGAAATTTCCTCTTCTCCATTAAGATAGTTGACTACTTGGTTTAAATTTTTTGCAGGTATTATCTCCATATCCTCTATAACTGCCGCCTCATCTCTATTGTCATAGGGTAAAAGGCATCTATTAATATTTAAATTCCTCATGGCTATAACCATTGGTAATACACCTTCAACAGGATTTAGTCGTCCATCTAAGGATAGTTCGCCAATAAAGGCAATATCCTTATTATTAAATTCTTCTACAATCCCCATAGCTTGGAGAATTCCCAAAGCAATGGCCAAATCCAATTGAGAGCCTTCCTTTCTTAAGTTGGCAGGTGCTAGGTTTACAGTAATCCTGGATAGAGGAAATTCATATCCACTGTTTTTTATGGCTGTTCTTACCCTTTCTTTCGACTCCTTAATAGAAGTATCTGGCAAACCCACTATATTAAAAACGGGCATCCCTCTGGATAGATCCGTTTCAACTTCTATTATGTGGCCATCTAAACCGTGTAATATACAGGTATTAAGTTTTGAATACATTTTAACCCCCTTAGATTATGTTAATTATTCCCTGGGTAATAGTTAAAATAAGCTATTTTCCAACATTTATCTTCAAAAAGCATTCTTTATATGGTTAATTCTTGTATTCCCATTCAATAAAACTTCTATTATGTCGTATCTTATTTGATAATCTGAGAATCCCTTATGCTGAATATAGATTAATGATGATTTATAAATTTTCATTTGTTTTCTCCTATTTACAGCTTCATGAGGATATCCATATCTTGTAGTGGTTCTAGCCTTAACCTCAACGAAAACTAATATATTGGATTTAGTAGCTACTATATCTATTTCTCCAGCTTTTGTTCTGTAATTCCTATCCATTATTCTATATCCTTGTGAGATTAGATAATTAACAGCCTCAACCTCGCCTTTAATACCCTTCTTGATGTTATTCATCTTTCCTCACCTTTTCACTATCCAATTGATAGACAAAAAATATGACTTTTGCAACAGCCTCGTATAAATGGGGTGGAATTTCAGCGAAAAGTTCTAGGTCTATAAGCTGTTCCACCAATTCTTCATCTCTATAGATCTCTACATCTTCCTTCTTACCAATTTCAAGAATTTTTTCAGCCATCAGTCCTTTTCCCTTTGCTATTACCCTAGGTGCATCATATTCTTCTTTGTAGGATAAAGCAACTGCTTTTTTATTTTTCTTGTCTTTTTTATTTTTCCTATTCATACTTACACCTTTATATCTAAATTTAATATTTTATTGGTATTTACTTCTAAAAGGCCTAGAATTGCAGGGAAATTATCTATCAAATATTCGACAGTTCTTATTTTGTAACCTGTACTTTCAACTAAATACCTTAAGAACTCTTCCTTGGCTTTAAATAGACTTATGTCGTCTTTATCTAGACCACTAAATTTTATATCTAAATAATTTTCCAATACCAAACATGAAATTCTAACATTACCTAAATTTTTAGTATTCAAATTGATGAATATATTGAGATTATTCTTATTCCCTGCTTCCTTTTTTCTTTTCTTTAAAAAGCTAATAATTATATCCTGGTAGTCATTTTCCATATTTAAGGGTATATGGGCAAATACTAGTTCCCTATTCATCTCCTTTAAAAAAGTACATTTATCAATTAATTCTTTAATTTTTCCCTTTGAATCCTCATCATGAAGATTTAACTTTTGTAAAAAGTTTACTGTCCTATTTAACATATGGACATATTTGATATTGCTTTTCTCCATATTTGTGTCATCATTATCAATGATAAACCTTTTTATGAAATTTGTAAACTTATATTCATTAAACTCTTCCAAGATTTCAAAATCTTTTGAAAAAGAAGCAGGGTCGTATTCTAATTCTAAAAAATATTTTATGTTTTTTAAGCTGGGTTTAATATGGTATTTGATAAAAAATATGACGGTCTTCTGTAATAGATTATCGGGCTTAAAGTTTGGGAAATTTGTTACCAGTTCCTTAATTTCTGTAGTAAGATCATTAAATATAGCTTTGTTAGCTTCCTCAATATTTACCAATACTTGACTATTGTCTAATAGCTCAGAACTTTCTAGTAGGATAAAATTCCTAATATCTTCATTGGCAATATCTAGTATGTTTTCCTTAGGGCTTACTAAAACTGGTATTAAGTCTTCTTTTAAACTTGTCAATTGCTCTAATTTATCTAATAGCCAAAATCCTTTCATAATATTATCCTTGGTAATGGGAATGTTAAAGCTTATCATGTCCTTTAAAAAGCTTATAGATGAAGTGCTGGGCTTAATACCGAAAACCTTCAAAACTTCAGTTAAATCCTTTTCGTCAACGGCTGTTATATGGGAAGGACTATCTGTGGACATGTTTGATAATACAGGCTTTAGCTGAATGTTATCTAGTTGGAAATCCTTAATTAAAAAACTGAGTACCTTTCCCTCCTGCTCTTTTAAAGGCACTTCAGATGTAGCCTTTATTACACCTAAATCCTTTATATGGATTAAAACTAAGTCCTCATCTACTTCTAAAACTTCACCCCTAATCATGTCTCCCTTCTTAAATATATCCTTGCCCATTAAATGAAGTATATTTCTTAAAGCTATAGAATCTGGTATTTTCATTATACCTCTCCACCTATCCTATAATTTTCTTTAAAAAACTCATCCTATGTATAGGAGAAGGCCCAAGCTTTTTTATGGCTTCAATATGTTCCTTTGTTCCATATCCCTTATTTTTTTCTAACTTATAGCCTTTATAGATATTACCCCATTCATCACATAATCTATCCCTATATACTTTTGCCACAATTGAAGCACAGGCTATACCGTGGCTTTTCATATCCCCCTTCACTAAATTCATTTGGGGAATATCTATTGGAATGGATTCGGCATCCACTAATATATAGTCTGGCAATACCTTGTTCCCAGCTTTATCTTTTAAATTGAGTATAGCGTATTTCATCGCTAGTTTGGTACTTTCTTTAATATTAATTTTATCTATGATTTTAGGCTCAACCTGGCCTATCCCTATGGCAACAGCCTTTTCAACTATTTGATCATATAATTTCTGCCTCTTCTTAGCGCTTAACTTCTTAGAATCGGTTGCTCCTTCAATCACAACATCCTTAGGCATAATAATTGCACAAGCTACTACATCACCAGCTAAACAGCCTCTACCTACTTCATCTATGCATGCGATTAGTTCATAACCTTTGTCTTGTATTTTTCTTTCTATTTCCAGCATAATCCATCCTCCAAGCTATAAACTAGGAAGTTCTAAAGTAATTCTTCCAATTATCCCTTTTCTAAACTCATCTAATACTATATTGCTAGCCTTTTCCGTATCCACTTCTCCACCCCTGATGATGCAGCCCCTTTTTTGTCCAATTTCTAAGAGTAGCTCATATCCAGTCTTATTTTCAACAGCAATATTATACCTATCCTCTAAATAGGATTTGGATATTCTATTAAGCCTTTCTATTAGCTTTACTGCTAATGATTCTATATCTAGCAATTCATCCTTAATTGCGCCAGTAAAGGCTAGATTTAAGCCTACCTCCTTATCTTCAAATTTGGGCCAAAGGATGCCGGGTGTATCTAATAACTCCAAATCCTTCCTAATTCTAATCCATTGATTACCCTTTGTTACACCTGGTTTATTCCCTACTTTTGCACCCTTTCTTCCAGACAGGCTGTTAATCAGAGTAGACTTACCCACATTGGGTATTCCCACGATCATAGCTCTAACGGGCCTATTTTTAATGCCTTTTTTAGCAAGACTTTTCCTCTTATCTTCCGTTAAAATATAGGTTAAATTAACTACTTCATCCAATCCCTTATTTCTTATACAATCTACTAAAACACAAGTTATTCCTTTACTATTAAAATAATCCTTCCAGCTATTATTAGCTTCATCATCTGCTAAATCAGATTTGTTTAAGATTATCAAACGAGGTTTATTGCCTAAAATTTCATCTATAACTGGGTTTTGACTACTAAAAGGTATTCTTGCATCTATGAGCTCATAAACTATGTCGACTAAGGATAGGTTTTTTTTAATAGATTCTCTAGTCTTTTTCATATGTCCTGGATACCAATTAATATTCATACTTTCACCTACTTTTAAAATAAAATTGGGACTAAATTAGTCCCAATACATTAATAGTCTCTCTTTTCTTTAACTCTAGCTGCCTTACCTTGTCTTTCTCTTAGGTAGTAAAGTTTAGCTCTTCTTACTCTACCTCTTCTAGTAACTACAATTTTATCAATTCTTGGAGAATGTAGAGGGAAAGTCCTTTCAACACCAACTCCATAAGATAGTCGTCTTACAGTAAAAGTTTCTCTAATTCCTCCACCTTGTCTCTTAATAACAGTACCTTCAAATATTTGAATTCTTTCTCGAGTACCTTCCTTAACTTTATAATGAACTTGAACAGTGTCACCTGCGTTAAAATCAGGTATATCGTCCCTTTTTTGCTCATCTTCTATAAGTCTAATAATGTCCATTGTTGCAACCTCCCTTCTCCCCAGATGTTCTTACCATCCGAAATGGCAGAGGACCATCCTTAATTCCATACGCTCTGTATTATAGCATAGCTAAGTGTAAAATACAACTTATTTTCTTCTAAAACTTTCTTTAATTTCTTCTAACATTTTTATTTCTTCATCGGTTAATTGAACTTTTTCCAATAAATCTGGCCTTTTTAAATAGGTGTTTTTCAAAGACTGATATTTACGCCACTCATGGATTTTTTGATGATTCCCAGAGAGCAATACCTCTGGAACGGCTACACCCTTGAAAACTCTTGGACGAGTATATTGCGGATATTCTAGTAATCCATTATAATGGGACTCATGCTGTATTGCTTCTTCTTCCAAAGCTCCAGGTAGTAGCCTTATTATAGATTCAATTAAAACCATAGCGGGTATTTCTCCGCCAGTTAGAACGTAATCACCTATGGAAATTTCTAAGTCTACATAGTTCTCTACAATTCTGTTGTCTATACCTTCATAATGTCCACATAATAATATTAAATGCTCCTCCTTGGATAGATTATTGGCCAATTCTTGGTTAAAAACCTTTCCTTGAGGAGATAAATAAATTACCTTTGAATGATCCCTTTTTACCTCTTTAATAGCTGAATAGATGGGCTCTGGCTTCATTATCATACCAGGTCCACCACCAAAAGGGTAATCGTCGACTCGCCTGTGTTTATCTTCTGAAAAATCCCTAATATTTATTTCATTTATAGTAACTAAACCCTTATCCATAATTCTACCAACCATGCTCCAGCTTTTGAAAGTGGCAAATATCTCTGGAAACAAGGTCAATACATCTATTCTCATTCTATCATTCCCTCGATAGGATCAATTATTATCTTTTTATCCTCCACATCTACTTCCACAACAAACTCCTTTACTGCTGGAATTAGATATTCCTTTTCATTATTATGGTCTTTGACTACATAAACATCATTACTAGCATACTGTAATACATCGACTACTAGGCCAACTTTTTCACCCTTTGTGGTATATACACTACAGTCGATAATATCGAAGATAAAAAAGTGGTCCTCGGGTAGTTCTACTCTATCCCTTTCATCTATATAAATATAGTCTCCCTTATATTGTAATACCTCGTTAATGTTATTAAACTCCTTAAATTTTAGAATAACCCATCCCTTGATATATTTAACCCTTTCGATTTCAGCTGCAACTTTATTATTCCCTATATAGACTTTCTTTAAATCATCAAAACGGTTAATATCATCCGTCAGTGGATGAATCTTTAACTCTCCTTTTATTCCATGAGTATTCGTTATCCAACCTACTTTAATATAGTCCATACTTTCACCAACCGTTATATAGTAGAAAGGGCACCTTAAGGTACCCTATACTGGCTATTGAATAATTTCTACTACCACTCTTTTGTTATCCTTGATAGCTGCTGCTTTAACTACAGTTCTAATAGCTTTTGCTATTCTACCCTGTTTTCCAATAATCTTACCCATATCTTCCTCTGCTACTTTTAACTCGATGATTACAGATTGAGTCCCCTCAATCTCATTAACTTCTACCTGCTCAGGATTATCTACAAGGGCTTTAGCAATTATTTCTACTAACTCTCCCATTTTTCGCACCTCCTAGAAATTATTCTTCTGAATCAGCTTCTTTTACCTTCTCGTAAATACCATTTTCTCTAAACAACCTATCAACAACATCTGTAGGTTTAGCCCCATTAGCTAACCATTTAATAGCCTTCTCATCATCTATTTTAACTGTTTTTGGTTCAGTTAAAGGATTGTAGTAGCCTATTTCCTCTATAAATCTACCATCTCTTGGTGAACGGGAATCAGCTACTATTATTCTATAAAAAGGGTTTTTCTTAGCCCCCATTCTTCTAAGTCTTATTTTTACAGCCATTTTTCCACCTCCTTAAACTTTAGTTTTTATATCTAG
Organism: Tissierellia bacterium; assembly: GCA_012728595.1. GTDB lineage: Bacteria > Bacillota > Clostridia > Tissierellales > Tepidimicrobiaceae > Tepidimicrobium. The sequence goes on along the minus strand of JAAYEU010000034.1, from coordinate 52,862 downwards.
AAAAAGGGAAACCCAAATCTCCCTTTTTTCTTGATGGCTTTTTCCATATTGGTAAATCTCTTCATCATTTTCTTGGTCTCTCTGAATTGTTTTAATAACCTATTTACATCTTGTACAGTAGTTCCACTACCCATTGCAATCCTTTTTCTCCTCCTACTATCTATGATAGAAGGATCATTCCTCTCTTCAGGAGTCATGGATTGTATAATAGCTTGAATTCTTATTATATCCTTTTCATCTACATCAAGGTTTTTAAGAGCCTTTGAATTTATTCCAGGTATCATTCCCAGTATTTCATCCAAAGGACCTAAATTTTTCATCTGATCTATTTGCTCCAAAAAATCGTCTAGGGTAAACTGTTGTGATCTTATCTTTTTCTCAAGTTCTAGAGCCTTTTTCTCGTCTATAGAGGATTGAGCCTTCTCAATTAAACTTAATATATCGCCCATTCCCAATATCCTGGAAGCCATCCTGTCAGGATGGAAAGGCTCTAACTGATCCAACTTTTCACCCATACCTACAAATTTGATGGGTTTATTAGTAACAGCCCTAATTGAAAGGGCAGCCCCTCCCCTAGCATCTCCATCTAATTTAGTAAGTATTACTCCCGAAATTTCCAACCTATTATTGAAGGTTTCTGCTACGTTTACTGCATCCTGTCCTGTCATAGCATCTACTACCAATAAAATCTCATGGGGATTTACCGCCTTCTCGATATTTTCTAACTCCTCCATTAGATCATCATCTATATGAAGCCTACCCGCTGTATCTATTATAATAAAGTCATTGTTGTTCTTTTTACCATGCTCAATAGCTGCCTTTGCTATATCTACTGGGTTGTTTTTATCCCCCATAGAAAATACCGGAACCCCTACTCTCTCTCCAACTACTTGTAACTGTTTAATGGCTGCTGGCCTATAAACGTCACAAGCCACTAGTAAGGGTCTTTTATTTTGTTTTAAAAGGTTATTGGCTAGTTTACCTGCAGTAGTCGTCTTTCCAGCTCCCTGCAAACCACACATTAAGATAATGGTTGGTGGAGTGGATGAAATGTTTAATTTGGCTTCCCTTTCTCCCATCAAAGTAGTTAATTCTTCATTAACTATTTTGATTACCTGTTGCCCAGGAGTTAAACTTTCCATTACCTCAGAGCCGATTGCTCTTTCTTTTACCCTTTTAATAAAGTCTTTGACTACCCTAAAGTTGACATCGGCTTCTAAAAGGGCCAATCTAACCTCTCTCATAGCCATGTCAACATCTTTTTCTGAAAGTTTCCCCTTGCCCTTTAACTTTTGCAGGGCATTTTGCAGCTTTTCCGACAAGCTTTCAAATACCATTAATAAACGACCTCCCGGCTACTTATCAAATATTTTCCCAATAATCTCTCTTAGCTCCTTTAGCTTTTCTGCTATCTTCTGATTCTTCAAATAACTAGATTCCTTTTCTATATCGCCTATCAAATCGTATAGTCTATCTATCTCATCTCTACTGTAGTAGTACCTTTTCACTAATCTAAGAGTTCTTTCATATTCATATAGCTTTTCTTCTGCCCTTTTCAAGGTATCATATACACTTTGACGACTAATGCCTAATTCTTCTCCAATTTCAGCTAAAGATAAATTATGAATATAATATAATTCAATTGCAGTAAACTGCCTTTCACTAAGCAATTTCCCATAAAAGTCAAATAAAATACCTATCTCTACTAACTTATTTAGCATATCATCACCAAATAAAATACTGTCAAGTTTAAAACTTGACAGTATAATCTTATTATAACTATATGGATTTGTCAATAGCAAATAAAAATTTTTAATCAAAAATAGCTTCTACGAAATCATCTGGATTAAATTCTTGTAAATCATCGATTTGTTCTCCAATACCAACTAGCTTTACAGGTAATCCTAGTTCTGATTGGAGTGCAATAACTACTCCTCCCTTTGCTGTTCCATCTAATTTTGTGAGTACTACTCCGGTTATGTCACATACTTCTTTAAAAACTTTTGCTTGGGAGATTGCATTTTGACCAGTGGTCGCATCTAAGACCAGGAGTATTTCCTTTTTGGCCTCGGGATATTCATTGTTAACTACTCTAAATATCTTATTTAATTCATTCATTAAATTCTTTTTATTGTGTAATCTTCCGGCAGTATCACATATTAAAACGTCAGCTTTTCTGGCTTTTGCTGCCTGTATACCATCAAAGATTACTGCTGCTGGATCGGCTCCTTCAGTATGACTTATAAAATCTGCTCCCGATCTATTGCTCCATTCTTCCAACTGCTCGATAGCTGCTGCTCTGAAGGTGTCTCCTGCAGCTATTATCACCTTTTTCCCTTTGTTTCTCAAGTTATAGGATAGCTTCCCAATGGTAGTAGTTTTTCCAACTCCATTTACCCCAACTACCAAAATTACAGCTGGTGAAGGTTCAATTTCTAATTCATTTCCTCCCCCTGCATTTTGCATAATTTTTTTGATTTCTTCCTTTAGCAATTCTTTTACTTGGTTGGGCTCACTAACCTTTTCCTCTTTTACTCGGTCTCTTAATCTGTCTACTATCTCCATGGTGGTGTTAATACCAACATCTGCAGTAACCAATATCTCCTCTAAATCATCGAATAGTTCATCATCAATCTTATTATATGCCTTTAGGATAGAATCAATCCTATCGGTCATTCCCTTCCTGGTCTTATCCAATCCAGCCTTTAATTTTTGGAAAAAATTCAGACCTTTTTCCTTTGTAGGATTCTCCTCTTTAATTTCGGGCTCTTCATTTGATTCTTCTTCAATAAGTTCTTCTTTTTCAACAATTTCTTTTGGTTTTTCCATATTGTTGTCTTTTCTATTACGTTTAAACAGTCTTTTAAACATAGAACTCCTCCTTAGCTTGCTATTTCTCCTGGATTATCTGTCAACTTAACAGATACTAACTTGCTTACCCCTTCTTCCTCCATAGTGACACCATATAGTATGTCCGCCACTTCCATAGTGCCCTTTCTATGGGTTATAATGATAAACTGGGTATCCTTAGAAAAACTGCGTAGATAATTAGTATATCTATTTATATTAGCTTCGTCTAAAGCAGCATCTATTTCATCCAATATACAGAAAGGTGTTGGCTTTACTTTCAATATTGCAAAAAGAAGTGCAACAGCAGTCAAAGATTTTTCCCCACCAGAAAGGAGAGATAAATTTTGTAGTTTTTTTCCTGGCGGTTGTGCCTTTATCTCAATTCCGCAGGTAAGTACATCCTTGTCATCTTCTAATTCAATGCTTGCCTTACCTCCACCGAATAGGGTAGAGAATACTTCTTTAAAGGCTTCATTGATTTTATTAAAATTATATATAAATTGTTCTTCCATTTTGTTTTCCATATCGGAGATGACCTGCAATAGATTTTTCTTTGAAAGCAATAAATCTTCATGCTGTTTGCTAATAAAGTCAAGCCTTTCCTTTACCCTTTTATAATCTTCTATGGAAGCTAGGTTTACTGAGCCAATTTCTTTGATTTTCTTTTTTAATTCTCTAGAGTCGGCTTTTGCCTTATTTAAGTCTTCCAATGGAATTTTATATTCAAGAGCTTTTTCATAATCTAGCTCATAGTCATCCTTTAATTTGGAATATACATTGTCTAGTTGAGTATTATACTTAGCTTCAGCTATATCACAACTATTTATAAGATTAGATTCTTCATTTATCTTTCCATTTATCTCGTTTAAACTTTCCTGCTCAAAATAGTAATCCTTCATCAATAATTCCTTTTGAGATTTTAATTCAGCTAAGGCCTTTTCTTTTTCCTCTTTTAACTTAGAATAATTTGATATCTCATCCTTAGTTTGATTTCTTTCGTCTATTAAGCAGTCTATTTCTTCCCTTATCCTTTTTAGCTCCACTTCTTTTAATTCTATTAAGTTAGCAGTATCTTCCAGTTCCATCCTAATAGATTCTAACTTTTCTTCCTTATTAGCCAACTTGTTTTCCATATAATTTAATTTTATTTTTACATCGGTTACTTCCTTTTCTAACTCTTCTTTCTGAAGCTTTATCTCTTCGAATTCTGCTAGCATCTCTTTTATAATCTTCTGAGTTTTATCGCTTTCCTTATCTATTAAATTCAACTCTTCTAATATCATTTCCTCTTCTTTTAATAAGTTATCCAGTTCACCTTTTAACCTATCCATTTCATCTTCATACTTTAATAGGGATTCTTTGGTTCTCTCCAGTTCTCTATAAACTTTATTTTTTTCATTATCGATCCTAATGATTTCTATGTTCATCTTTTGAAGATTTTCTTCCTGTATACTTATCCTGGATTGGATATCCTGTACTTCAGTTTTTAACTGCCTTTTATCTTCTTCTAAATTAGATAGAACTTGTTGAAGTTCATTTATATCCTCTTCTATCTTTTCTATTCTATACTTCCTATTGAGTAGGTTTGTACTACCTTTAGACAGGCTTCCACCCGTCATGGAACCACCTGCATTGATTATGTCTCCATTTAAAGTTACTATCCTATAGGCGTAATTAAATCTCTTTGCTAGTTTTATAGCATCGTCTAAATCCTTTATTATTATAGTCCTGCCCAATAGATATTCAAATATGTTTCTATACTTTTCATCGTAATTTGCTAATTCTGATCCTAAGCCTAATACATTGAATCTATTTCTATCTTCAGGACTTATATATATCGGGCTACCCTTTATGGTAGTAAGGGGTAAAAAGGTAACTCGGCCTAGTTTATTGTTCCTAAGATAATCGATTACAAACTTAGCATCTTCTTCATTTCTAGTTACTATGTTTTGCAAGCTTCCACTTAAGGCAACGTCTATAGCCTTTTCATACTCTTCATCTACCCTTATTAAATCGGCCACCAGCCCTATAATTCTAGTCTTAAGCAAATCATTTTTTTTGGCCTGCAACATCAGATTTTTAACGCTTTTATAATAGCCTTCGTAATCCTCTTCCATGGTTTTTAGCAATTTGTAGTTGGATACCTTCCCCTGTAGCTCAGCCTTTTTATAATTGATTTTGCTATAAAGAGCATCCAATTGGTCTTTATAGGACTTTTCCTTTAATTTTAGCTCATAAAGATATTCCTTTTCCTTAACAATCTCCTTATTCTTTTCCTTTTCATCCCTTATAATTTTTTCTAAAAGTTCCTTATCCTCCTCTTTTTTTTTCGATAAAAAGCTCATCTCTTTTTCAACTTGGTCTATTCTCTTTAAAATATTGTCCTTAAAACTAGCAAAACTATTTATTTTACTTTTTTTCTCCCTGATTATGTTATAAACCTCTATTGCATTGTCTTTCTGGATTTCAATCTCCTTTTCCTTGGCTAAAATCCCTTGGTTTAGTTTTAGTAAGTCTTCATTTTTATTATGGAATTCCTCCTCTATTAATCTTAGTTCCTCCAGCAAGCTGGCCTTCCTTCTCATTAATTCTGCTTTATTCTCATTTAAGTTTTCTAGTTTAGCCATTAGCTCTTCTTGTTCATTGGTCAATCTTTCAATATCCTTTTTGAAAAATTTTTCCTTCTCTTCTAAGAGCGCCAAGTGGCTTCTATTTTCATTCAAAGAGTTTAGTACTTCCGTTCTCTCCTTTTCTAATGACTCTATTGATAAATCTAAGTCGGAGATTTTATCTTTCATCATATTGAAATTATTTTCAATCTTTTCTCTTCTAGCCAACAATTCGTCCATTTGAAGCTTTAACTTTTCCTTCTTCTTGTTATTCTCCCCTATTAAAGCTTTGAGCCTATCAGCTTCCCTAATCAACAGATTGACTTCAATCTCCTTTAGTCTATCGGAGAGTTTGAGATAAATATTGGCCTTTTCCGACTGTTCCTTTAAATTATCTGCCTGGACTGTTAACTCATGGATTAAATCCTTAATCCTTAATAAGTTATTATCCGTCTTTTCTAACTTTTTTTCTGCCTCTAGCTTTCTAGTCTTATACTTTACTATGCCCGCTGCTTCTTCGAAGATATTTCTCCTATCTTCCGGCCTTGAGCTAAGTATTTCATCCACCTTGCCTTGTCCAATTATTGAATAACCTTCTTTTCCTACTCCAGTATCCATAAATAGCTCACGGATATCCTTTAATCTACAGGAATTCTTATTTATATAGTATTCACTTTCTCCTGAACGGAACATCCTTCTTGTAATAGCCACCTCTTGATAATCAAGGGGAATGACCTTGTTATTATTGTCAAAGGTAATAGTAACCTCGGTATAACCTAGGGCCCGCCTTCTATCAGTACCCGAAAAAATCACATCTTCCATCTTGCTTCCCCTTAGGCTCTTTATGCTTTGCTCACCTAAGACCCACCTAATAGCATCGGCAATATTACTCTTACCGCTGCCATTAGGCCCTACTATTGCCGTGATACCATTTTTAAAATCTATCTCTACCTTATCAGCAAAGGATTTAAATCCATGTATTTCTATCTTTTTCAAGTGCAAGTCCAATCACCCTTTTGCATAAATTATTCCAATTATATTATAGATTGCCAAAAAAATATAATCAATCGACTTAAAAGCATTTTCCTTAATCTTTTATATTTAGTAATCTTTTAATATACTCCCTTTTGTCTATTCTATAATTCTTGTCATCAAACCTTATAAATATCAAATCTTTATCCATTTGCTTGCCATATACCTTTATAGATTTTAAGCTGTACTTATTTACTAAATGCTTGACATTAGATGATTTTTGTCCTACTAAATTGGATACATCCCTATTGTTTATATCGATAGAAATCATTCTATCTTCAATTTCTGCTTTTATGGCATTTAAAAAATCTTCTAAAATTATCCTATAAATATGGGATTCAACCAATTGTCTAAAGGATGGATGGAAAGGACCTGCCACCACATCTTTACCATAATTTATGTTTTCTGTCGGCTGTAGGCCTATGCGGATTACATTAATATCATGGTATTCAAAAAGCATCAGTAGGTAGGCTGAAATATCAACAGCCTCCTCCAAGGTTAGAGGGGAAAAATTACCGGATTTATATAATCTTTCTAAATGGGTGTCCTTTATTACCAAAGTTGGGTAAATTCTTACGCAATAAGGTTTTAGCTTAATAAATTCTTTTGCTGTATAAATCATCTTTTCCCTAGTATCTCCAATTAAGCCTAGCATCATCTGCAGTCCTAACTCAAATTGATATTCCTTAATTAGCTTAGAGGCCATATAAACCTGTTGGCTATTATGGCCTCTACCATTTTTCTTTAAAACTGCATCATCCAATGATTGGACCCCTAATTCTATAATGTCTACTCCACCTTGCTTTAGGAGGTTTAAAATATCATCATCTATATAATCAGGCCTTGTTGAAAGTCTAATTTTATCTATTTTCCCCTCCCTCTTATATTTAAGGGGTACAGACAATAATTTTCTCTGAATCTCTTTATCTATTCCTGTAAAACTCCCACCATAAAAAGCTAACTCGACGGTAATTTCACCTGCAGGAAAGGTTGGTAGATACTCCTCTATGATCTTTTCTACATATTCAGGAGTTACATCAGTGGACAGACCGGTAATCCTCCTTTGATTGCAAAAAGCGCAATCATGGGGACAACCATAATGGGGTACGAATATAGGAATTATGAAGTGTTTTTTACCCATCTAACTCACCTATTTTTAGCAAGGCTTGCTTAGCTGCCATTTGCTCTGCTTCCTTCTTATTTCTGCCCATTCCACTTCCTATAATTTCATTATCTACAACCACATTCATATAGAACTTTTTATTATGGTCTGGTCCTGTCTCCTTCTCTACCCTGTATTCGATGCTGGATTTCCCCATTTTTTGTACTAGCTCTTGGAGTTCAGTTTTATAATCGATAAATAAACTCCCTTTAGATAGGGCATAGATAACCTCTCGTTCGAATTGCCCTAATAAGAACTCTTTTGCACTACTTAATCCTCCATCTACAAAAATGGCTCCTGTTAACCCTTCAAAGGCATCAGCTAATATGGAATCCCTATTTCTGCCTCCAGTTGCATCTTCTCCTTTACCAAGCAGTAGATATTCCCCTAAATTAATCTTTCTTGCTGCAAAGGCTAAGGAGGATTCACATACTACAGACGCCCTTCTCTTGGTTAACTCCCCTTCAGGAAACTCTTCAAAGCGTTTATATAAATACTCACTTACTACTAAGCTTATAACTGAATCTCCTAAAAACTCCAACCTCTCATTGCTAATAACATTTTTATCCTTGTTTTCGTTAGCATATGAGCTGTGGGTTAAAGAAGTATTCAAAATTTCTATGTCCTTAAAATTATACTTGATTTCAGATTGAAGTTTTTTTAATAATTTTTCCCTACTAGACGATAGTTTCACATTATTACCTCCAAATTAAGAGAGTTTGTATCAACTCCCCTTCTTAACAAAATTTTCGTATTACAGCCTACTAATATATTCTACAGCATCTCCTACGGTGATTATTTCTTCTACAACCTCATCTTCAACCTCTATTTCAAATTCATCCTCTAAAGCCATAATTAATTCCACTAAATCTAAGGAATCTGCATTTAAGTCATTCCTAAAGGAAGTTTCCATGGTAATTTCATCTTCATCTATATGGAATTGTTGTGAAATAATCTCCTTGATTTTTTCATATATCATAACAAACACCTCCGAAAACTATTGAATATTTCTAGTAGTATTTATATCTTTTTCTATTATATTTATTACATCCATCTCAATAAATTCCTTAACTTGCCTTATTGCATTTTTAATTGCAAAGGCGTCAGAACTTCCATGAGCTTTTACTACCGGCTGTTTTAGCCCTAATAAGGGGGCACCTCCATATTCCCTATAATCTAACATACCAACAAAGCTTTTTAACTGTTTTTTAAGTAGTAAAGCTCCAATTTTGGATTGAAAACTTTTAGTAAACTCCTCTTTTAAAGAAGTAAATAAAGCCTTAGCCATCCCTTCTGTTAACTTTAATATGACATTTCCTACAAATCCATCGCATACTACTACATCAGCTGCTCCTACTGGAATATCTCTAGCTTCTACATTTCCAATAAAGTTTAGATTGGAATCTTCTATTAATTCGTAGGCTTGTCGTACTAATTGATTTCCCTTCCCTTTTTCTGTACCGATATTTGCTAGACCCACCCTTGGGTTTTTCACCTTCAATATCTTCTCGCTATAAACAGAACCCATGATTGCAAATTGTTTTAAATATTCGGGTTTACAATCTACATTGGCACCTAAATCCAACAAAAGGGAAACGCCTTTTGTGGTAGGATAAACGGTGGCTAAAGCTGCCCTCTCTATACCATCAATTCGTTTTACGATAAATAAACCGCCTGCTAATAAGGCTCCTGTACTGCCCGCAGATACAAAGCCATCTCCTAAGCCTTCCCTTAACGCTCTTAATCCAACTACCATAGAAGAATCTTTTTTTCTTCTAATTGCTAGGGCAGGTTCTTCTTCATTGGTGATTATTTCAGTAGAATTAATAATATCTATTCTTTCTTTAGGATAATCATATTTAGACAATTCATTCTCTATTATTTCTCTAGCTCCAACAATTATTACATTTAAACCTAACTCCTTTACCGCATCCACACATCCTTCAACAATGGCATCTGGGCTATTATCCCCTCCCATACCATCTACAATGATTTTCATCTTTAACCTCCTAATCCAACTTAATAGAACTATTAATAAATATATTATAGAACCAAGAAAAATGCAATATTGAATAATAAAAAAAGATAGTGATAATCCCTCACTATCTTTTTAAAGGCAAATTAGAATAAATATTATTCTACTTCTATTACTTCCCTGTCCTTATAGTATCCACAAGCTCTACAAACCCTATGGGGTAATTTAGGTTCATGACATTGAGGACATTCTGAAATAATCGCCTTAGTCAACCTATAAGCAGAAGCCCTTCTCTTATCTCTTCTAGCTTTGGAAGTCTTTCGTTTTGGTACTGCCAATTAAAACACCTCCTTATTCCCTTGGAAACAGATCTTTAAGTATTGCAAGTCTTGGATCAATATCCTCTATAACGCATTGGCAATCTTTTTTATTGCGATTTATGCCACAGTTAGCACATAATCCCTTACACTCTTCATGGCAAAGAGGTTTCATTGGTAGGGATAGTATTATGGCATTAATTATATGCTCATCCAGTTCTAATTTCTCGCCGGAATAAACAATAGCCTCTTCATCTTCATCTGCTGTTTCAACTTCACTTTCCTTATTAACCAGCTTTCCTGATAAAACTGTCTTATCCTTCCTTGAAAAATTATCTAAGCATCTTCCACAAGCTTCTTGGTAATGATAACTTATATTCAAGTGAAGAATTTTTTCATCATCTACTCTATATATTTCTCCACAGTACTTAATGGGCTCTAAGAATTTAATCTTCCTGCCGTAAACTTTTATATCATCCTTGTTTAATTGGCCTTCAATGGATAAGTTTATAACAGTTTCATCATGGAAGCTTGACAGATCAATAATCATCTTATTCACCTCTAAAAACTAACAAACATAATTATATAAAGGAGGTGGCCATTTGTCAAGGTTTTTATATTATTTTTTAACTAGTTCTAAAGTTTCCCTAGCTATCATTAGTTCTTCATTAGTAGGAATAACTAAAATAGCAGTCGATGTTAAATCCTTATTTAATATAGCCTCTTTACCTCTTACTTGGTTCAACTCTTTATCCAATTTTATATTGATACATTCTAATCCTTCGCATATATGCTCTCTTACAGCTGGTGAGTTTTCACCTATTCCTGCTGTAAATACTAAAACATCAATATTACACATTAAAGCTGCATAAGCACCAATATATTTCTTAACCCTATTGCAGAATATCTTTAGTGCTAATAAAGCCCTTTTATTTCCATCAGCTGCTGCTTCTTCTAAGTCTCTAAAGTCACTGCTTAATCCTGATACGCCTAGTACTCCAGATTTCTTATTTAGTAAATCATTAACTTCATCAAAGGTTAAACCTTCTTTTTCCATTATGAATGGTATAACAGCAGGGTCCACGTCTCCTGACCTAGTACCCATAGCTAATCCTTCTAATGGAGTAAAGCCCATACTAGTATCTATAGATTTACCGCCTTGTACCGCACAAACGCTTGCTCCATTACCTAAATGGCATGTTACAATATTTAATTCTTCTATAGGTTTTCCTAATATTTCGGCTGCCCTTTGAGATACATATTTATGAGATGTTCCATGGAATCCATATTTTCTAATACCATACTTCTCATACAATTCATAGGGCAATGGATAGATGTAATTATCCTCTGGTATTGTTTGGTGGAAAGCTGTATCGAACACTGCTACCATAGGTGTATCTTCCATCAATTCCCTACAAGCTTCTATACCCATGATGTTTGGTGGGTTGTGAAGTGGTGCTAATTCTATACACTCTCTAATAGCGTCCATTACTTCGTCATCTATAATTACAGAATTAGCAAACTTCTCTCCACCATGGACTACTCTATGCCCTACAGCCTGAATTTCGTCCATGGATTTTATTGCACCGTGATTAGAGTCTACCAAGGCATTTAAAACTAGTTCTAATGCCCTCTTGTGGTCTTTCATAGGCTCTTCTATGATAACTTCATCCTTACCTATGGTTGTATGCTTTACCCTCGAGCCTTCGATCCCAATTCTTTCAACTAATCCCTTAGCTAATAATTCTTCACCATCCATATTTATCAACTGATACTTTAATGAAGAACTTCCACAATTGATTACTAATATGTTCATACAAAATCCTCCTATTCTATATAGTACTCATAAGTAATGATATTACATATTTGTTAAAAAATCAACGATATAATACTCCTCAAGTTTATGCTATAATATTGTAAAACCTAAGGAGGCATCATGATGAAAGTTGTTGGTTTAATAACCGAATACAACCCTTTTCACTATGGGCACAAATACCATTTAAATATGGCAAAGAAAATTACCAATTCAGATTATTCTATAGCTATTATGACCGGCTCCTTTGTCCAAAGGGGCGAGCCCTCTTTAGTCGATAAATGGACTAAAGCTAAAATGGCCATAGATAATGGGGTAGATCTAGTAATAGAACTGCCCTTCATCTTTGCAGTTCAGTCAGCTGAATTGTTTGCCTATGGGAGTGTATCCTTACTCCATCATTTAAATATAGTAGATTATATAGTCTTTGGCAGTGAAATAGGAGATTTAACTCCTTTAAAGAAGATTGCAAAAATTTTAGCTGATGAACCTACTTACTATAAAGAGCGATTGAAAAAATATTTAAACAAGGGCAATTCTTTCTCCGTATCCCGTAGTCTAGCTTTAGAAGATTACTTTAATAAATTTAAGCTAAATGATAAATACAAGATCGATGTTGACAAAACATTAAAGATGTCCAATAATATATTAGCCATTGAATATTTAAAAAATTTGATTTTACTGAATAGCAAAATCAAACCCGTAACCGTCAAGCGGATTGGGAGCTCCTATAAGGAAGACCAATTAAACCACAAGATTGCCAGTGCCACTGCTATACGAAATAAAATTTTAAATGGTGAAATTGAGGCTATAAAAGAGTATGTCCCCAAAAAAACTTTTGACCACCTAATAAATTATATCAATAAATATAAAAAATTCAATATGCTAAATAATTATACCCCAATTATCAATTATTTATTAAGAATTGGAAATAAAAAAGAATTAGTTGAAATTATGGATGTAGAAACAGGTCTAGAAAACAGGATTATTAACAAAAGCTTTGAATTTAATGACATAACCGATCTAGTACAGGGGGTCTCTACAAAAAGGTATACAAAAACCAGAATCCAGAGGATACTAATCCATCGTATGATGGATTTAACAAAAGCTAAGTTCAAAGAACTGTATCCCCATTATCCTGCCTATGTTAGGGTTTTAGGAGCTAATGAAAAGGGCTTTTTATTGTTAAAGCAAATTAAAGAAAAATCTGCACTTCCAATTATAACCAAGTTCCCTGATTATAAGAAGTATTCAAAACCCTATGTAGATGAGATAATCAGCTTTGATAAAAAGGCAACGGATCTTTTCTTTTTAGGACTAGGTGGGGATAAACCTTTTATGAATATGGATTATTATACACCCATCTATGTGGATAAAAAAAATCCCTAACAAGTACGAAAGAATAGACATCACAAGTAATAGCAGGAAAACCTGCTATTTTTTCATATCTAGCTTTTTTAAAAATATACTTTTAATAGGGTTTAATAAGAATATAAAATAGACCCTGTAGGAGGTTAATCAATGAATAAAAGGTTCACTAACTTTTTTTTCCTAATCATAACCCTGTTGGCTTTAATAGGGATAATAAGAAATCCAAGATTATCATTAGAAAGTGGATATAGAGGTTTATTAACTTGGTTTAATATAATAATACCTTCTTTGCTCCCATTTTTTATAGTCTCGGAGATTTTAAGAAATATAGGTTTTGTTGATTTTTTAGGTAAATTATTAAAACCATTGATGAAGTTTCTATTCAACGTTCCTGGGGTTTCAGCTTTTCCCTTTTCCATGAGCCTTGCATCTGGTTATCCAATGGGGGCAAAAATAGTATCGGATTTAAGGATGAATAACACATTATCAAGGATAGAGGCTGAAAGGACCATCTGTTTTTCTAGTACTTCTGGTCCACTTTTCATGCTAGGAGCAGTTTCTATAGGAATGCTCAATAATCCAGCTGTTGCTCCTTTGATCATATACCCCCATTACTTAGGCGCTATCACCATCGGTTTTATCTTAAGCTTTTACAAACGAGATAAAGAACCATCTACAATTACAAGAAAGAAAATCAAAAACAAAAATAATATAATAGCTAAAATTAATGTGGATTTCTCTATTGGCCAAGTATTAAATAATAGTGTACGGAATGGTTTAAATTCTATAACTTTAATTGGTGGATTCATTATATTTTACTCTGTGTTAACAGAACTTTTATTTGCCTCTAAGTTCTTTAACCACTTTATTGAATCTACAATAAACACCATTCCATTAAATATCGATTCAGATATTATAAAAGGCTTTATAGCAGGTATATTGGAATTGACAACAGGATGCAGGCTCATTTCCAATGCAAATATCTCCTTAGTCCATAAAGTGTTGATAATAAATTTCCTCATTGGTTGGAGCGGTTTTTCCATACATAGCCAAGTCTTAAGCTTTATTAACAATACAGACATAGACAGCAAAGTATATATTTTCTCAAAATTCTTACACGGCCTATTAGCCTCATTTTATGGTTTTATACTCTATAGTATTAAGTATAAAGACTTAATTAAGCCTTCCTTCCTGCCCAGAGTTATAAAGCCGGGAATATTTTTCCTGTCTAGCTGGCCAATTTTTCTCATAAATTCCTTTAAAGTTGCAATACTTAGTATTATTAGTTTATTAATACTTTCCCTGCTAGTAACAATTATACATTCATTATTTGATAGGGGCTGATTATCTGTCCCCTCTTAATTCCTGCCTATTATTATTTAATAGTTCGATTATCTCTTTTAGATTTTCTTGGGTTTCAAGCAGTATATTATCAGCATATTCTAAAGCACCTAGCCTAATGCTCTTAGCATTGTTTTGAGCCTTTGTAATAATTTCTTCAGCCCTCTCCTTTGCCTTTTTCGTAATTTCATCTTCCTCTATTAGTTCTTCTAACCTTAATTCAGCTTCGCTTAAGATGGTGTCTGCATCTTTCTGTGCCTCTGCCAGAATTCTTTGTCGCTCTTCCTTTATCCATGAAGCTTGTTTCAATTCATCGGGTAATTTTATCCTTATTTCTCGTATTATTTCAAAAAGCTCTTCTGCATCAACCATTACCTTGCTGGAAAAAGGTAGAGTAGATGCGTTTTCTAAAATATCTTCTAACTCATCTAATAACCTTAGCACTTCCATCTTACTTCTTACCTCCATGAATTTTTTCTAGCAACGACTTCTCAACTACCTCAGGAACAAAACAGGATATATTTCCTCCAAATAAGGCTACTTCTTTAACTATGCTTGAACTTAAGTAGGCATATTTGCCACTAGATACCATGAATAGGGTTTCCATGTCTTCTTCCAGCTTTTTATTTACTAAAGCCATTTGCATCTCATATTCAAAATCCGATACAGCCCTTAATCCTCTAACTACAGTGCTGCAGTTTTTCTGCTTTAAATAATCCACCAATAAGCCAGAAAAAGTATCCACTTCAACATTATCGTAACCTTCTAAGGTCTTTTTTAACAGTTCTACCCTTTCTTCTACAGTAAATAGATTTTTTTTTGATTTATTATTTAAAACTGCCACTATAACCTTTGAGAATTTCTTTGAACACCTATCGATTATATCTAAATGTCCATATGTTACTGGATCAAAGCTGCCTGGATAAATAACTACCATCTAATTTACCTCCTTATAGTGTTGTCCTATAAAAGCTTAAGGATTTATCGCCATAGTTTCTTGTATCCACCCTAATTAAATTAATAAAATTATTCTCAAGAACAAGGTCCCTTTCATGTTCTAATATAATAATGCCTTTTTCCGTTACTAGCTGGAGCTCATCCATGTACATGAGAATTTTTTCTAGTATATTTTTCCCATATGGCGGATCTACAAAAATATAATCAAACTTAACTGCTTGTTTCGCAAAGAACTCTAAAGCCTTAAAGGCATCTTTTTTCAATACAATAGCCTTTTCCTTTAATTGGGTATGTTCTAGGTTATCATTTATACACCTAATACTTTCATAGGATTTGTCAACAAAATAACTTTTGTATGCTCCCCTACTTAAAAACTCTATACCAATGGAGCCAGTGCCAGCAAATAGATCTAGGACTAAAGAATCGTTTTCAATCTGGCCCAAGATATTAAATAGAGATTCTTTAATTCTATCTGCTGTAGGTCTTATGTCCTTGCTCTTTGGTCCTTTTAATCGAAATCCTTTTCTACTGCCAGCAATAACTCTCAAAAAATCACCTCGTAGTTTGCTTAATATATTTTACCATATTTTATGACCATATTCCTAGTATTAGTTAAAAATTATATCTTTAATCCTATCCTTAAATATATCGATTATACTCTCCCTTAAATAATAATGGCAATCCTCCAATAAATAAGCATCCCTTTCTATTATTTCTTTGGCCTTTTTTTGAGCAAGCTTTAATATTTCCATGTCGGTAAATAAATTTGCTATTTTTAAATCTGGTAAGCCATGCTGCCTAGTGCCAAAAAACTCACCTGGACCTCTTAATTCCAGGTCCTTCTCAGATATATAAAATCCATCAGAAGAAGATTGAAGAATTCTCATCCTTTCCCTTGCAATCTTACTATTGCTGCCATTTATTAGAATGCAGTATGACTGATACTCTCCTCTACCTACTCTTCCCCTTAATTGGTGTAATTGAGCCAAACCAAATCTTTCTGCATTGTAGATTACCATGATATTGGCATTAGGAACATTTATTCCTACTTCGATTACGGTAGTAGAAACCAAAAGGTCTAATTCTTTGTTAGCAAACCTTTCCATAACTGCATCCTTCTCTTCTTGTTTCATTCTACCATGTAATAAACCAAGCTTAAAATCCTTATAAACCTCTTCCTTTAAGGTATTGTATAGTTCTTCTGCCGATTCCAAATCTAAGCTTTCACTTTCCTCTATTAACGGACATACAATATAAGCTTGTCTCCCCTCTAATAGTTGTTTTTTTACAAAATTATGGACCCGGTCTATTAGATTAAAGCCCACTGCATAGGTTTCTATTTCCTTCCTACCAGGTGGTAATTCATCTATGATGGAAATATCCAAATCTCCATAGAGTATTAGAGCTAGAGTCCTTGGAATAGGTGTTGCAGTCATTACCAATATATCGGGGCTCTCTCCCTTTTGGCTAAGGATTGCCCTTTGCCTTACCCCAAAACGATGCTGCTCATCGGTTATTGCTAAGCCTAAGTTTTTAAATTCAACCTTATCCTGGATTACAGCATGGGTACCAATCAACACATGGATCTTCCCTTCTTTTAAATCCTTCAATATGGCCTCCTTTTTTTTGTTTGTAAAGCTTCCCACCAATAGTTCACATCTTATATCATAATCCTCAAAATATTTGGATATGGAATTAAAATGCTGTTGGGCTAATATTTCCGTTGGTGCCATCATTACCGATTGGTAACCGGCTTTCCAAGCTTTAAACATTGCTAACACTGCCATTATGGTTTTCCCTGATCCTACATCCCCCTGGATTAATCTATTCATTTGGACATGGCTTTCCATATCCTTTTCCACTTCCCTAAAAACTTTCATTTGAGCTTTTGTAAGCTTAAAGGGCAAATCCTCTATAAAGGAATAGACCTCTTTTACAGGAGGAAATTGTATACCCTTATTTATAGCCTCTTGCCTAGATTTGATTAAAAATAATCCTAATTGTAAAATCAATAATTCCTCAAAAGCCAACCTTTTACGCGCTTTCACATAGTGGCTTCTACTCTTTGGGAAATGAATATTCTTTATTGCTTCCTGAATAGGCATTAGATTTAAGTCCTTTATCATATATTCTGGTAGCCTTTCTTTTAAATTAGAGCTATAATCCCTAATTGCATTGGTCATTATTCTAATCATCTCATTATTAGTAAGCCTATTCGTTAAAGCATATATGGGAATGATACGGCCAACCTTTTCTTCATCCCCCTTCTCTATGGTAGGATTCATTATTTGAATTTGATTATTAAATATGTTTACCTTCCCATAAACCACTATTTCATCATTTAAAGACAATTTATTTATCATATAATCTTGATTAAACCACACTAAATAAGCATAGCCAGAGGCATCCTTTACCTGGACCCTTAATATGGACAAATTTTTTCTTGCTTTTCTTCTTTCAGGGTAGCCACAAACATTTACCCTTAGACCAACCTTCTCTCCCTCTATACATTGAGATATGGTTTTAAACTGGCTTCTATCCTCGTAGTCTCTAGGCACATAATATAGTAGGTCTTCTACAGTATGTATATTTAATTTTCTTAAGCGTTTAGCTCTTTGAGGGCCAACTCCCTTAACATATTGAATGTCCAAGTCTATCCTCCTTAATCTAATGTGCTAATATGAAATTCCTCACCAATTGGTGAGGAATTATTTATTCTATAGATATTATATAATAATATAATGGCTGACCTCCAAAAATTACTTCTATATCGAAATCTTCAAATTCTTCTTCCAATCTTTCTGCAAATTGATAAGCCTTCTCCTCCTCTATTTCATTACCATAGAAGATTGTGATTAAAGAATAGTCATCGTTTACTATCCCCTTAACAAGTTCATATCCAACCTCATCTATAGAATCTCCCACCGCTACTATCTCACCGTTAGAAAAACCTATAATATCATCCTTCTTTATCTTTTTATCCTCAATTTCAGTGTCTCTTACGGCATAAGTGACCTGCCCCGTCTTTACATGGGCTACTGCTTCTTCCATATTAACTAAATTCTCTTCTATATCTAGTTCGGGGTCAAAGGATATTAAAGCAGCTACACCTTCTGGAATTGTTTTTGTAGGAAATACATGGACATTTTTATCGCTTAGCTCTTTAGCTTGATCTGCAGCTAATACTATGTTTCCATTATTGGGAAGTATTATTATATGCTCTGCCCTGACTTCGTCTATAGCCTTTAATATATCCTCCGTACTAGGATTCATAGTTTGGCCACCTGGTATTATATAATCTACATTTAATTCCTTAAATACGGTATTTAGCCCCTCCCCAATGGAGACGGTAATAAAACCATATTTTTTCATTTCCTCACTTACTTCATTATCCTTTGCACTATCCAAGGAAGCATCCTCAAGTACATGCCTATGTTGATAGCGCATATTGTCTATTTTTATATCAGTTAGTTCCCCAATTTCTAAAGCCCTTTCTAACACTTGACCTGGATTATTGGTATGAATATGAACCTTTATCAATCCATTTCCCCCTACAACCATTAGGGAATCTCCATATCTCGTTAGTTCCTGCCTTAGGTCTTCGTATTCCTCAATATCTGTATTTATCATAAACTCTGTACAATATCCAAACTCTATATCCTCAGTAACAGTTGTTGGAAATGCTTCTTTAGGTTCATCTATTTTAGTTGGATAAATATCTAAGGATATGTCTCCTTTAGTGGTTATAGCATTATATGCCCCTGTTAATACTACCATTAATCCTTTTCCGCCTGCATCTACCACTCCTGCCTGCTTTAATACAGGCAACATATCAGGTGTCTTATTAAGTACTTCATTCCCTTTATTTATGACCTTTTCCATAAATACTAAAACATCTTTCTCCTTATCTGCCAACTCTAAAGCATAATCGGCACAGCCTTTAGCTACCGTCAATATAGTTCCTTCTGTTGGTTTCATTACTGCCTTATATGCTGTTTCTGAGGCTGATTTGAAGGCCTTGGCTAAATCCATAGTGTTTATTTCAGCCTTGCCTTTTAAACTATTTGCAAATCCTCTGAATAGTTGGGATAAAATTACTCCTGAATTCCCTCGTGCTCCCATCAAAGATCCGTTGCTAATACCCATAGCAACTTCCCCTACAGTAGGATTTTCTAAATTAGATATATGTTTAATGGCAGATTTCATAGTCAAGGACATATTGGTGCCTGTATCCCCATCGGGTACAGGGAAAACATTTAGTGCATTTACCTCTTCCTTGTTGCTTTCTAGCAACTTCGCTGCTCCGATAAATGCTTTTTTGAGCATAATGCCGTCTATAAATTCATTTTTCAACCTTTGTACCTCCTAACTACTTTTCAACTCTAATTCCTTGTACATATACATTTACTTGTTCAACTGTCATCCCCGTTAAGTTTTCCAGATTGAATTTTACTTTTTCAATGATATTTTCTGCTACTACAGATATTCTCATACCATATTGCAATATAACGTGTAAATCAATAATTATTTTATCATCTTCTATATATGTTTTCACACCTTTTGAAAGATTTTCCCTTTTCAATAGTTCAAAAAATCCATCCTTAGCTTTCTTGCTTGCCATGCCTACTATCCCATAGCTTTCCATGGCTGAAAGTCCTGCAATGGTTGCTATTACATTGTCATCTATATCGATATGGCCATATTCATTCTTAATTCTAGCTGGCACAAAATCGCCTCCTTGAAAATAGTTCAATATAATATATGTGTATATTTTACCCTATTATACTTATTTCTTCAACTAATTCCTATTAAGAATTGGATTAATATATAATTATAGTTGCCTTTTTATCCATTATTATGTTAGAATATAATATGTTCTAGTAAAGAGAGAAATTGTAATAATAACTGTATTCTTTTATTAAGGAGGTGTTTTTATGGCAAGAAAATGTGATATATGTGGTAAGGGAAAGATGTTTGGAAACAAAGTGACATTTTCTAATAAAAAGAATAACAGGGATTGGTCACCAAATATAAGAAAAGTAAGAGCAGTTGTTAATGGAACTACCAAAAGAATAAAAGTGTGCACCAGATGCTTAAGATCTGGTTATGTGGAGAGAGCATTATAAAAAGTAAGGCTTCCAATTGAAATAATAGTGGAAGCCTTATCTCATTTTTATTAATAAAACGCCTATGGCAATCATTGCTAAACCGATAAGGAATAGAAGAAGTTTCATAGGAGCAATACTAAACACAATTATAATACCAGCCACAGCAATAAAAATGCCAACTACCTTCTTCCACCTGGACCTATATTTGTAATAATAATTTCTCATCCTCCTCACCTCAAAGAGCCTTTACTTTATCTTATTTCTTATAGTCTTAATTAGTTACAAAAAAGAAGCAAACCCAAGATTAGGTTTGCTATCAATCCTTTGAAACTATAACTAAACCTCTTCCTTTATGAACTTTTACAATTCCTTTATTCTTAACAATCCTATTGCTTATTCCAAGGGTGGAGCCAAATTTTATTTCAGTATTTTCCAATTCATATTCGAACCCCTTTAATGAAATTAAAATTCCTGAATTGGTTATAGGAATAACAGAAACATAGAAACCTGCTTGATTTTCTAGCGTTAACTCATCTTCAACTAAATATATAGTATTATTCCCATCTATAATCCTACCCTTTATTCCCTTTTCAGTTAATTTGGTTAATAATAGTATATTAGCTAGAGTATGATCCATTCTATTTCCTATAGCTCCCATGATAGTAATGTCTTTAAAACCCTTATCAATTACATAATCGCTTGCCAATTCGGAATCTGTTTTGTCTTTTTTTACGGGAAACTTTTCTATGGGAATTCCGTTTTTCTTAATTATTTGAATGCTTTCTTCTGAAATAGAGTCTAAATCTCCTACGACCAAATCAGGTATTAGGGATGCTTCCAAACAATGATTAGTCCCTCCATCAGCAGAAAGTATAAAATCTACTTCTTTGCCAACTACCCTTAACCTGTTTAAATCTAAAATTTTACCATTTAAAACGATTAAAGCCTTCATCTCATATCCTTTCTATTTTTCTACTCTGCTAATGGGTTTCCAAATTAGAGATAATATTATAGCAGAAACTATAAATTCTGGTACTAGATAACTAGCTTGATAAATAAATGAATATATCCAAGGATTTTGAGTTCCTGCGTATTCAGAAAAGAAGATTACCCCTGCTAATAGATGGCATAAAAACCTGCCAGCTATTGCTAGAAATACCGATAGGATTATTTTAATATACTTTTCCTTATTAAAATCCCTAATGGAACTGGAAAAAATGCCCGCTAGCCCTAAAAAGCCAAATGCTATAGGATATTCCAATATAGCTTGTGTAGGAGTGAAAATCCACCCCCCCAATATAAGCTTTAATAGCCCAAAAGTTGCTCCTGCAACAATTCCAGGCTTAAGTCCCCACCTCATGGCAAATAACAGGATTGGGATCATGCTTCCTGCAGTTACAGAACCCCCTTGAGGTGCCTGATAGACTTTAAATCTACTTAATAAAACGGCTAAGGCTATCATTAACCCAGCTTCCACTAACATCTTAGTACTCCATTTTTTCATAATGACTCCTCCTTTTTAAAAAAAAGCCCATTACCAGAATTAGGTAATGGGCTTTTATGCATAAAATTATACTTATAATTTTACACTTCCCTACGCTAGCATTACCTAGTTCAGGTTAAGGGTCGGGAACTAGTCCCCTCTCAGCCAATTTGGCTCCCCTAGTGTATTGATATAATATTTAATTGTTGGCTCAAGTATATCATACTATATCTTTATTCTAATTACAAGTTTTTAAACATCTTTGTTCTTTCCACTACGTCATTACTCTTAAATATATCAGAGCCTACTACTATAATGTCTAGTCCACAATCTATTATTTCCTTTGCATTATCTAACTTAATTCCTCCATCGGCTTGAATTAATATGTTTAAATTTCTTTCATCGATAATTTTTCTCATCCTTTTTATTTTATCTTTCATGGAAGTGATAAACTTTTGTCCTCCAAAGCCAGGATTTACGGTCATTATCAATACTAAATCTATATAATCTAAAACATATTCAATATTTCCCAAGGGTGTAGCCGGATTTAATGCCACACCAACCCTTACACCATAAGACTTTACTTCCTCTATGGTTCTATGTAAATGTAAGGTGGATTCAGCATGAATAGTAATAAGATCTGCTCCAGCCTCTACAAAATCCTTAATATACCTTTCTGGCCTATCAATCATAAGATGGACATCAAAAGGTATTTGGGTTATAGGCCTTAGTTTTTTTATAAGAGGAGCTCCAAAGGTTATATTTGGTACGAATATGCCGTCCATTACATCTAGATGGATATAATCTGCTCCTCCTTTTTCCAGCTTTAAAACTTCCTCTTTCA
This sequence comes from Tissierellia bacterium, assembly GCA_012728595.1. Classification (GTDB taxonomy): domain Bacteria; phylum Bacillota; class Clostridia; order Tissierellales; family Tepidimicrobiaceae; genus Tepidimicrobium. Next base: position 30,000 of record JAAYEU010000034.1, on the reverse strand, counting down.
AATTTGCTAGATCTGCTGACAAAATAGATGGTGAAATTTTTACCATGTTAATACCTCCTAATGGATTTTATCTCTTCTAAAAACTTTAGGTAATTTTCATATCTTACTGGACTAATTCTGCCTTTTTCTACCTGCTTTTTTACTTCACAGCCAGGTTCTTTAAAGTGTAAACAGTTAATAAACTTGCAGCTAGTTGCAAACTCATCTATTTCATTAAAGTATCTGCTTAATTCTTCTTCAGATTCTATGAAATCCAGATTTAATGAGCTAAAGCCCGGAGTGTCTAATACATAAGAGTTTGATCCAAGATCAATTAGCTCTACATGCCTGGTTGTATGCCTTCCTCTAGTAGTTTTCTTGCTAACATCACCAGTTTTTAATTCTAAACCCGGTTTTATTTGGTTTAGTAGGGAAGATTTGCCAACTCCTGAAGGTCCAGCAACTACTGTAACCTGATCCTTTAAATATTCTTTTAAATCCTCGATACCCTCACCAGTCTTTGTACTGGTTTTTACAATTGGGTAGCTGGTATTTTTGTAAATATCAAGTATTGAGGTGATTTCTTCCCTTTTTGTAAGATCCACTTTGTTTAAACATATGATGATATTTAAATTTTGGTGTTCCGCTAAAATTATAAATCTATCTAATAACCAAAAATTTATATCGGGTTTTTTAATGCTCATAACGATAATAGCTTGGGTTACATTAGCTACAGGAGGTCTAATTAATTCAGATTTCCTTTCCATAATCTCTTCTATATATCCTGTTCCATCTTCTTCATTGATGCGAATAAGTACCTTATCTCCAACTAAGGGAGTTATATTATCTTCCCGAAAAAGCCCTCTTGCCCTACATTCGTATAATCTTTCCTGAGCTTTAACATAATAAAATCCACCAACACCTTTTACAATTACACCTTCTACCATAAAAACCTCCTATCTATCTGGATGAACTATTTCGTCTATATAAATCCCATCATAATAGATCTCAAATATGGCATCTACTTTACCCATTAACGGTATTTCTATTTTTTTGCCGTCAATTTTATGGATTTTATTATATACAACTTCTCTATTTCCATCTTGAACCCTTACTATTCTAATTTCTACTTCCTCATTTTCACCACTTGGGAATAATGTCATCTTAAATGGAAGCTCCTTATCCTTATCCTCAGGCTCAGGTTCTTCTTCTGGCCCTGTGCTAACATAAAGGGTTATTTTTGTATTAGCTTCTATCTCATTTCCTGGTTCAACACTCTGCCCAAATACTATTCCTTCATCATATTCATTACTTGGTTCTCTTTTGATTTCTTCCAATACTAAACCATAAGCTATTAGAGCATTTTTAGCTTCGCTCTCACTTTGTCCAATTAGCCTTGGCATAACTACTAACTTTTGCTCTGGGCCTTGGCTAACTACTAAATTTATCCTAGTACCCTCTTCTACCTCAGTATAAGGAGCAGGGTCTTGGCTTAAAACGATATTAGCCTCAACTGTATCGCTATATTCATAATTTACTATGCCCTCAGCTAAACCAGCTTCTATTAATAGATTATCTATTTCATTGATACTTCTATTTATTAGATTAGGTACTTTTACTAAATTTCTTCCCTTGCTAATGGTAACTTCAATGGTATAGCCTTCTTTAACTTTTGTTCCCGACTCGGTCAGCTGATTAACTACCTCATCTTTTTCAAACTCACTGCTATAGACTTCGTTGGCAATCTCAAATTTCAGTCCTAGTTTTTCTACTTCTTCTTTAGCCCTATCCTTATGCATACCCACTAAGTCTGGCACTACAACTTCTTTTGTAATAAAGTAATCCTTGAGTTTAAAAAATCCCAAAGCCATTGAACTTACCACTATAAAGGCCAACAATATAGCAAAAAAGACCACCTTCAAGCTTCCATCATTCTTTTTCTTATTTTTGTTAACTTTTTTCATTTTATTTTCATCCTTATCTTCTATAGCTGGTATTATCCGGGTAGGGGCATCATTTGAGTTAATATTCTCTATTGGAAACTTTCCTTCCGATAATTTAGTCTTCCTTAGATCAGCTAATAATTCACTAGCAGTAGCATATCTATCCCCTTGACTCTTTTTAACACAGTTCATTATTATGTTTTCTAATCCTATGGGGATTGTATTATCTATTTTCCTGGGTGGCACTATCTCTTCCTGAATATGTTTTAGCGCAACCGTAATAGGGCTATCCCCTTCAAAAGGAACTTTTCCAGTAATCATCTCATACATTACTATTCCTAATGAGTATATATCCGATTTTTCATCTGTATAACCGCCCCTTGCTTGCTCTGGCGAAAAATAATGGACAGAACCTATTACATTAGAGGTATTGGTTACCGTTGAAGCAGTAGCCGCCCTTGCAATGCCAAAATCGGTTACCTTAATCCTACCATCTTCTGTTAACATAATATTATGGGGTTTTATATCCCTATGAACTATATGGTTTTTATGTGCATGTTCCAAAGCCTCTGCTATTTGGATGGAATAGTCTATAGTCTCCTCTACTGTAAGCTTTCCCTTCTCCCTAATTATCTCCTTCAAAGTTTTACCCTTAATGTATTCCATGACTATATACTGAATTTCCTGTCCATCCTTTATATCCACTCCTACATCGTAGATGTTAACAATGTTTGGGTGTGAAAGGCTGGCTGCAGCCTGAGATTCCCTTCTAAACTTTTTTATAAATTCTTCATCATTGATATACTCATCTCTAAGAATTTTGATTGCAACGTATCTATTTAAAAGCCTGCACTTAGCTCTATATACAAGAGCCATTCCTCCTCCGCCAATCTTTTCCACTATCTCATATCTATTTCCAAGAACCGTTCCAATCATCTTATCACCTCACTTTACTAAAATTTTATTGCAACCACAGTAATATTGTCGTAACCACCCTTGTTATTGGCAAACTCAACGAGATTTTCACAAACCTTCTGCATATCCTCTTTTGACAGTAGATGTTCCCTTATCTCCTCATCTTCCAACATATTGGTTAGCCCATCGGTACATAAAAGGAAGATGTCATCCTTGGATTTTTCTTTGACAATTAAATCTGCTTCAATATCCGGGCTAGTTCCTACAGCCCTAGTAATAATGTTTCTCTGAGGATGAAGTTTTGCCTCTTCCCTGCTTATGCTTCCGTTTCTAATTAGTTCTTCTACTAAAGAATGGTCTTCTGTTAGCTGGGCTAGCGTGTTTTCCCGAAATAGATAAGCCCTACTATCACCTACATGCCCAATAAAAACCTTTTTTCCCTTTATGTAGATTAAGGTGACAGTAGTTCCCATGCCAGCAAAACCTTCATCTTCTAGAGACTTTTTATAAATTTCCTGGTTTGCCTTGCCTATAGATTGTTTGATTCTATTTTGGATTTCCTTATCGTCCAATTCTAAAAAATTCATGTCCTTTCCTAGGTCTGAACTTATTATGTCGACTGCCATATTAGACGCAATTTCTCCCGCCTTATGACCGCCCATCCCGTCGGCAACGATGAATAAGGGTCCTTCATCAGCGGAAATATAATATGCATCCTGGTTTATCTCTCGAACTTTACCGATATCCGTTTTTACCCCAACCTCCACAACAATCACCTCAATGTATAAATATTTAGTCCCACTCCAGATGATGTTAACAAACTTATTAATTTAAACCAAAACTTTTATTCCATTCATTTAGCTTGTCCTTTAAAACAATGGTAGATAGAAGGTATTTCATCTGTATTCTAAAAATTCACATTTTATCCATTCCTAATTTCTTATTATACCATACTAAATTATCTTTTAACTATCCTTCTTAATAATTCTTGCAATAAAAAAGCCATCAGTACCATGTATATGCGGGAACAATTGAAGATAACCTTCTTTAGCTGTATCGAAATTTTCTAATGAATCGATTGCCCCTTCAAAGCCCAATAGGGAAAACTCCTTATTCTCTTTTAGAAAGTCTGATATTATGTTAAGATTTTCATCCCTTCCTATGGTACAAGTACTGTAAATTATAATGCCTCCAGTTTTTACATAGTGCTTTGCATTATCCAATATAACTTTTTGCATGCTGGTTAATTTTTTTATATCCTCTTCATTTCTATTCCACTTAATATCAGGCCTTCTTCTAATAATTCCCAAGCCAGAACAGGGGGCATCAATTATACAATAATCCACCTTTCCAATCATACTTTTATCAAGTTCTGTAGCATCAAATATTTCCGTCTCTATAATGTCAATCCCTAATCTATTTGAGTTTTCTTCTACTAATTTTAGCTTGTGCTCATATATATCCCTGCTAATTATCCTGCCATCATTTTCCATTATCTCTGCCATATGGGTGGCCTTTCCTCCTGGTGCACTGCACATATCAAGGACTAGGCTTCCCCTTTTAGGATTGGTGATTTGTCCTACCAACATACTGCTTTCATCTTGGATGGTAAAAAGACCTTGTTTAAACTCTTCCAAATCAGTGATTCTAATTGGATTTTCTACCACTATTCCATCTTCTGCATACTTGGTATTATAAACGGTATAGCCATAAGTGGTCAATCGGGCGGATAATTCTTCCCTATTGATTTTAATTCTATTAGTTCTTAAATTTAATTTTGGTCTTAAATTATTTTCAATGCATAGCTTTTCAGTAAATTCATAGCCGAATTCATCGATCCATCTTTTGACTAGCCATAAGGGATAGGAATATTTGATAGAAAGAAATTCCTTAGGGTCGGTTTTATCCACCACCATCAGCTTTTCTTTATTCCTAGAAAAATTTCTTAGTATCCCATTTACAAATCCAGTAACCCTTTTATGGCCATATTTTTTAGAAAGATTAACAGCCTCATTTACAGCCGCCCTATCAGGGATTTTTTCCATAAAGGCTATCTGGTATACCCCCATCCTCAAAATATCTAAAATTGCAGGTTGAATCTTTTTGATCTTAACACTGGAAAGCTTAGAAATTATATAATCCAAATATAATCTATTTTCTATCACTCCATAGACAATCTCTCGTATTAAATTTTCATCCTTAGGGTCAATAGAACTACTTAAATGTTTGGTTATTGCATAGTTTGAATAAGCTCCTCTTAAATTGATATCCATCAATATATTTAGACATTTTTCTCTTGCATTCATCGACAACTCTCCCTATAAAATATTTTGCCTGGGGCAAGCCCCAGGCAAAGCTGAAATCCCAGTTTATTAATCCCTTCTTCTACCAAAGATTGCAAAGAGTCTTAGTAACTGAGCTAATGCTACTAGAGTGGCCGCAACATAAGTTAGGGCAGCAGCAGTTAAAACCTTTTTAGAAGAATCTACTTCATCTCTATAAATTATTCCATTTTCCAACTGGTATAAAGCTCGCCTACTTGCATTGAATTCAACTGGAAGTGTAACCACTTGAAATAAAACTACTGCAACATAGAGTAATATTCCTAGTTCTATTAAAAATGGGCTAATGACAAATCCTAGTAATATTAAAATCCAAACAAATCTTGCACCAATGCTTGCAATAGGTGCAATATTATTTCTTAAGATAAGAGGAAAATATCCTTCTCCATGTTGTATGGCATGGCCAACTTCATGGGCTGCTACAGCTACTGCTGCAACTGACCTTCCATTGTAGACATTTCTAGACAACCTTATTACTCTACTTCTAGGGTCATAATGGTCAGTTAAATTACCTCCTATCGGTTCAACTCTAACATCATGTAATCCATTTCTATCCAGTATCATCCTTGCCACTTCATAACCAGTATAGCCAGAACTACTTTGTACCCTTAAATACCTATTAAAGGATGATGAAACTTTAAATTGGGCATACATTGAAAATAATAGAGCAGGTATTAATAGTAAAAAGGCAAAACCATCAATCCCGCCGTAGTATCCACCATAGTAATATCCACCATACATAGTATCCCTCCCATAACTAAAATTATTCTAATACGATATCTGAATCGAACTGATTGCCTCTTAAAAATTCACTAACCTTTAAGTTTTTCTTACCTGGAAATTGTAATTCCTCAATAACTATACAGGAATCTGAACAGTTTACATAAATTCCATCATCCTGTACCTTAACAACCTTTCCATTCTCCCCTTCTAATAACTTTTTAATTTTTTTTGCCTTATGAATTTTTACTTTCTCACCCTTATATATGATATAAGCAGAAGGCCAAGGTTTTAAACCCCTGATTAGATTAATGATATCTTCTCCTTCATTATTCCAATCTATTTTGCCCATCTCCTTATTTAACATAGGGGCATAACTTGATAAATTATCGTCTTGTGGAATTGGTTTTATATTACCATTCTTCATATCTATTAAGGTTTCGACAATTAGTTTACCCCCAAGTATGGATAATTTATCATGAACGGAGCTGGAGTCATCCTCCTCTTCTATAGGAATGGATTCAGATTTTAATATATCCCCAGTATCCAATCCTTCATCCATTTTCATAATAGTTATACCCGTTTCCTTTTCTCCCCTTATAATAGCCCAGTTGATAGGAGCGGCCCCCCTATACTTAGGTAAGAGGGAAGCGTGTATATTTACACACCCATGAGGGGGTAAGATCAATATATCTCTTTTTAATATTTGGCCATAGGCCACCACTACTATACAGTCTGGTTGGATTTCCCTTAGCTTATTCACTGATTCCTCTGAGTTTATATTTTCCGGCTGGTAAACATCTAAACCTAATTCCAGTGCCTTTTCCTTTACAGGAGTAGGGAGTAGTTTTTTTCCTCTACCCCTTCTTTTATCCTTCTGGCTTATTACTAATGAAATTTCAATTCCGCTTTTCTTTATAGCTTCTAAAGCCGGGACAGCAAATTCTGGCGTACCCATGAAAACAATTTTCACAATATCACCTCTTACTCTTCTTCATCTTCTTCTGACACTAATTCCTCAATCATCTTATCAATGAATAGTACTCCATCTAAATGATCAATTTCATGACATAGGGCTTTTGCCAAAAGTCCGGTCCCTTCTATGACCTTTTTCTCTCCATTTTCATCAAGATACTCAACCTTCACCTTCTCTGGCCTTTTTACTGTTCCTACCCTGTTGGGTATACTTAGGCAGCCTTCTGCATCTATGACTTCCCCTTCTTTTTCAATTATCTTTGGATTTATAAGTTTTATTGGCCCTTCTCCTACGTCTATTACCACTACTCTTCTTAGTACTCCAACTTGAGGTGCTGCTAAGCCAACACCCTCATATTCGTACATGGTTTCAACCATATCCTCTAATAGAATTTTTATCCTTTCGTTTATCTCAGTAACTTTTTTTGAAGTCTTTCTTAGAATTGGATCACCAACATATCTAAGCTGTCTTATAGCCATATTTATTCCTCCTACAATATTGAATTTGGGTTAATATCTATATTGAATTTAATACCTCTTAAATCTATTTTATTCCTATTATCTATAAATACCCATTCTATTACAGTTTTTAATCTTTCCATATATTCATCACTACATTTTATTAATATTTGGTATCTGAAATTATTTTTAATCCTTTCCAAAGGGGCTGGAAAAGGACCAATAATATCATCTATCGAATGGTAAAGATTAACTTGATTTAATTTTTCGATAAACAAATCATAAAGCTCCCTACTCTTTATTATAACATTTTTCTCATCTGTTCCGTAAATAATTATGGATATAATATTTGTAAAAGGAGGATAATTGAACTCTTTCCTTAATAGGATTTCTTTATTATAAAAATCTAAATAGTTATGGTCCTTTGAAAACTGAATGCTATAATGTTTGGGATTATAGGTTTGGATTATTACCCTTCCTTCAAAATCACCTCTGCCAGCCCTCCCTGCTACTTGGGTTATCAACTGAAAAGTTCTTTCTGATGACCTAAAATCTGGCAAATTCAAGCTTGTATCAGCTGCTATTATTCCTACTAAAGTTACATTCCTAAAATCTAATCCCTTTGCTACCATTTGGGTTCCAATTAATATATCTATTTTTTCATCCCTCATATCTGTTAAGATGGATTCATAACTGCCTTTCTTGCTGGTAGTGTCCATATCCATCCTTCTTACAATAGCTTTTGGAAACAATTTTTTTGTATATTCCTCTACCTTCTCGGTACCTATGCCAAAAAATTTGATATATTTACTTTTACAGGCAGGGCAGATATTTGGTGGATTAATAGCTAATCCACAATAATGGCATTTCAACCTATTTTCTCTTAAGTGATAGGTCATGGATATGCTGCATTTACTACATTTTACTACATAGCCACATTGTCTACAAGAAATAAAGGTTGAATAACCCCTTCTATTTAGAAAAAGGATGGTTTGCTTACCATTTTCTAGATTTTTATGGATGGCTTGGTATAGTTCCTTACTAAAAATTGATCTATTTCCTGAACTAAGTTCCTCTCTCATATCAACTACTTTAACAAGGGGTAGTTTTTGATTAGTAGCCCTTTTATTTAAGTTTAACATCTTAAAATGGCCATTTTCCCCCTTGTAGTAGGATTCAATAGAAGGAGTAGCTGAACCAATAACTAGGGAGGCTTTTAATTGTTCACAGCGTTTTTCTGCTACCCTAAGGGTATCATATTTAGGATTCATACTAGACTTATAGGTAGTTTCATGTTCCTCATCTATTATGATTAGCCCTAAATTTGAAAAGGGAGCAAATACAGCTGAGCGAGCCCCTACTGCTATTTTTACCTTCCCCTCTTTTATTTTCCTCCATTGATCAAATCTTTCACCAAAGGATAACCTACTATGCAAAACTGCTACCTTCTCCCCAAACCTTCCCACAAATCGCTGTATAGTCTGAGGAGTTAGGGCAATTTCAGGTACCAAGACTATAGTATCTTTATCCTCCTTGATCATCTCTTCCACTAGTTGTAGATAGATTTCCGTCTTTCCACTTCCTGTAACACCATGAATCAAAAATTTATTTATATCCCCTTTTTTGATGCTTTCCATAATGGCATCAAAACATTTTCTTTGCTCTTCGGTTAACTCATGCTTCCTATAGGGTTTAATATCCTTTTTAATTGGATTCCTATAGACTTCCTTATTAATTATTTCAACAAATCCCTTCTTTTCCATAAGCTTTATGGTACTAAGGGAAGAATTGGTTTTAGTCATCAGTTCCTTTAGGGAAATTTCCTCCCTATCTATTAAAGTTTTTGCAATTTCTATTTGCTTATAGCTTCTCTTCCCTATCTTTTCTATTACTTCCTCTTCTGACTTAAATTTAACTTTAAGGGAAACATATTTCTCATATTTAGGTTCTATAGAGGTTTGAATCTCTAAAGAGGATGTCAATATCTCTTTTTTCTCCATTTTTCTTATGACCTTGTTTGTTATCCTATTTTTTAACAGGCCTTTTAGATGCTCCAATTCTATTTTTCCACCATTATTCTGGATTATTTCTACTATTTCTTTTTCTAAGGAATCTAAACTGCTATATGTTTTCTTATCCAGCTTTTTTAATATTATATGGGATTTAATCTCCTTAAAATCTCCTGGCGGCAGTACAGTTTTGAAGGTGTCATAATAGGGTGATAAATACTCCTTAGATATCCATAGGCTCAATTCTATCAAGTCCTTGGATATTAATGGCTTGTCATCAATAACATCAACAATCTTTTTCAACTGATACTTACCCGTGTAATCATCTTCTATTTTTATAACTATTCCCTTAACGATCCTATTTCCTATCCCAAAAGGGACCAAGACTCTCATTCCTACTTCTACTACTTCCACCATATCAGCATCAATAATATATGTATAAGGCTTATCAGTATTTGAAGCTTTATTATCTATAATCACCTGGGCATATCTTTTGTCCATAAAATCATTCCTTTTTATTAAAGATAAAAGCTAGATTATTGGTCATCTAGCTTTTATTCTCCATCATTGCTTTTACTTTGTCTATTATTATCCTAGCTACCTCTCCTTTATCTAAAATAGGATAATCTATAACATTTCCCGCTTTATCTATTATGGTAATTACGTTAGTGTCCAATTTAAACCCAGCTCCATCCCTAGAGATATCATTAGCGACAATAAAATCTAGGTTTTTCTTTTGCAACTTTTCCCTGGCATTTTCTACTAGATCATTGGTCTCTGCTGCAAAACCAACTACTATTTGTTCCTTCTTCCTATTACCAAAATGGTCTAGGATATCGGGATTTCTTATATATTTTATATTCAGTTCATCCTTTTCAGTATCTTTTTTCTTTATCTTCACATCACTTACCACTTCAGGCCTATAATCTAATGGAGCTGCAGCCTTTATTAATACATGGCATTCATCAAAGTGATCCTTAACGGCATTAAACATTTCCATAGTTGTATTAACCCTTATAAGCTTTACTCCTTCTGGAGGCGTTAAATGGGTCGGTCCAGTAATTAAAATAACCTCAGCTCCTCTCTTTTGACCTTCTTCTGCGATCTTGTATCCCATCTTCCCACTAGAATGGTTTGTAACATATCTTACCGGGTCTATAGGCTCTATAGTGGGTCCAGCAGTAACTAGAAATTTTTTTCCGATCAAATCTTTATTACAGAAACTGTTTTTAACATATTCCACAATATCAGCAGGCTCTGCCATCCTGCCAGGCCCATAAGTTTGACATGCTAACATACCTACTCCCGGGCTTATGAACTCATAACCAAGTTCCTTTAAATATTCCATATTCCTTTGAAAGATAGGGTTTATATACATATTGGTATTCATAGCAGGAGCAAAAACTACCCTGGCCTTGGTTGCCATTATGGTGGTAGTTAATAGGTCATCGGCAATTCCATTGGCAATCTTACCTATTACATTGGCAGTGGCAGGGGCAATTAAGAACATGTCTGCTTTTTCAGCCAAAGATATATGTTCTACATCATAATTTCTTGGTTCCTTAAACATTTCCTTATAGACTGGATTTAAAGCTAAAGTTTGAAAGGTCAAGGGAGAAACGAACTTAGTAGCATTTTCAGTCATAATTACTTCTACATTTGCCCCTTCCTTTTTTAATCTGCTTACAAGATCAGCAGCTTTATAAGCGGCAATTCCCCCAGTTACTCCCACTATAATATTTTTATCTTTAAGCATATTTTCACCTACTTATAACCTTTTATCTCAGGCTTTTTATAGTTAATCTTTCTGGCCATTATTTCTTCAATAGCAATAGTTACAGGTTTAGTAGAATCCGTCTCAATTAATGGTTTAGCTCCATCTACTAGCTGCCTTGATCTTTTTGCAGCTAGCATGACTAAGGTGTATCGGCTATCGGCAATTTTAGCTAGTTCATTTAGTGATGGACTATACATAAAAACCCTCCTTAATCTAGAATACTGTCGATAATATTTCTTAATCTTTTTACCTTTAATTTTTCTGCTCCAATTATGGTTTCTATTTTTTTAACTGCCTCTGGTACTTCGTCATTTATAACTATATAATCATACTCATCAACAAATTTAAGTTCTTCAAAAGCATTTTTAAATCTAAGGTCTATATCCTCTTGCGATTCAGTACCCCTCTTTTTAATCCTGTTTTTTAGTTCACTCATAGATGGCGGTAGTAGAAAAACAAATACGGCTTCGGGATAAGATTCCTTTACCTGCAACGCTCCTTGAACATCTATTTCCAATATTACTATTTCGCCCTTTTCAATTTGCTCTAATACGAATTTTTTTGGAGTACCATAAAAGTTGCCATGTACATTTGCATATTCCAAGAATTCATCATTTTCAACCATTTCTTTAAAGCTTTCCTCATCCACGAAAAAATAGTTTACTCCATCTTCTTCCCCTCTTCTAGGTGCTCTTGTAGTGGCTGAAACTGAAAAAACCAACTTTTCATTTCTCTCTAAGATATGTTTACATACTGTACCCTTCCCAGAGCCAGAAGGTCCTGATATAACCAACAAAAAACCCTTTGACATCTTACTACTCCCTTCCTATTCTTGTGCTAATTTATCGCTAAATTTACTATTTAATCTTTGAGCTACAGTTTCTGGCTGGACTGCCGATAGTATAATATGATTGCTATCGGTAATGATTACCGCCCTAGTTCTCCTTCCATAAGTAGCATCTATTAGAATACTACTGTCCCTTGCGTCCTGTATCATTCTCTTGATAGGTGCTGATTCTGGACTTACTATTGCAATAATTCTATTTGCAGAAACTATATTGCCAAAGCCGATATTGATTAATTTAATACTCATTTATTGCCCTCCTCTATCATTCTATATTTTGTACTTGTTCTCTAATCTTCTCCAATTGGCTTTTTATTTCAACTACCAGATTCCCTATTACTAAATCATTTGCCTTTGAACCAATGGTGTTTATCTCTCTGTTCAGCTCCTGTATAATAAAATCTAATTTTCTACCAACTACATCCCCTTCTTCTATAGCATTCAAAAATTGTTTAATGTGGCTATTTATTCTAACTATCTCCTCATTGATATCCGACTTATCGGCAAAAAAAGCAATTTCATTATTCAATCTATCTTCATCTAAATCATATTCTTCATCTAAAAGCTCACGGATTCTATTTTTGAGCTTATCTCTATATTCCTCTACAACTAATGGAGCCCTTTGTTCAATCTTTATAATCAGTTTTTCAATCTCCATCAGCTGGGATTCTATATCCTCTTTAAGTGAGGTTCCTTCCTCTCTTCTCATTTCAATTACTCTATCTAGTGCCATATCCAAAGCAGGCTTCAAACAGTTCCAAGTTGCATCTTCATCTAGTTCCATTCTTTCAGCTTTAACTATTTCTGGAAGGGTTAAAAGATGGTTGAGTTTAACTTCATCTTGTAAATTTAGCTCTTCAATTATCAAATCTAGACCAGCTTTATAGGCTTTAGCTAAAGGAATATCTATTTTAACATCCATGGCTGCTTCATTAATGTATTCTAGGCTTACATATACCTCTACCCTTCCTCTTTTAATCCTATTCTTAATTCTCCTTTTTATTTTTTCTTCCAAATAATTAAGATGTTTGGGCATTTTTATTATAACATCCAAGTACCTATGATTAACAGTTTTAACCTCTAAGTTAAAATTATGTACTCCATCTGTACTGGTTCCTCTGCCAAAGCCCGTCATGCTATAAATCATGTATTTATCATCTCCCTATATGAATATATGATACCAGCTAATTTCCTATTGTCAATGGAATAGCAAATATTATTTTATCACAACAAATAAAAAATTTATAAATGATTATTAAAATATCAATTAATATTCTATCAAAAAACCCTTAGTTGTTTAAATATATTAAAATGTTATAATTATATTATCAATAAATGGGGAGGAGTTTATATGTCCTTAGATGGAATCGTTACAAAAGCCATAGTTAAGGAATTTAAAAATACCATATTAGGAGGAAGAGTAGATAAAATCTATCAACACGAGAAAGATGAAATACTTATACAGGTATATAATAAGGGTAAGAACAATAAATTGCTAATTTCAGCAAGCAGTAATAATCCAAGAATCCATCTTACCAATCATGATAAGTCTAATCCATCCTCTCCCCCTATGTTCTGTATGCTGCTAAGAAAACATTTAGGTAGAGGACTAATTTCCAATATCGAACAGTTGGATATGGATAGAGTTATCTTTATAGATATTTCTTCCCTAGATGAATTAGGAAGTAGAACCGAAAAAAGATTGGTAGTAGAAATCATGGGAAAATACAGCAATATTATTCTAATTGATAAAACTAGTAATAGGATTATTGACTCTATAACTAGGGTAACCCATGATATGAGCAGAATCAGGCAGGTTTTACCCGGCAAAGAATACTTCCCTCCCAAACAAGATAATAAGTTAAATCCACTGGATATAGGAAAAGAAATATTTATAAAACTTATGGATGAAGATAATGGAAATAAGCAGGTCTTTAAACATTTCTATACCAACTATATAGGGTTAGGTCCTTTAATTGCTAAAGAAATATGTTATCAGGCAAATGTCCAAATAGATGTACCTTTAGCAAGCCTTAACATAGAAGAGAAGGAAAATATTTTTGCTTCCTTTAAAAATATTATGGATAAGTTGAAAGCTGAGGATTTCAATCCTATTTTAATAAAAAACGAATACAGCAACAACTTTATAGGCTTTTATAGCCTAGATATTGATCATTTAGGAAAGAATAAACTTTATTTAGATTCTATTAGCAAAGTGCTAGATGAATACTATAGAAAAAATGACATGATGGATAGGGTAAATCAAAAAGCCCAAGCCCTTAAAAAGTCAGTACAAACAAAACTAACACGTTCTTCAAATAAATTAGCTAAACAAAAAGAGGAATTGTTAAAGAGCAAGAATAGGGAAATTTATAAGATATACGCTGATTTGATATCTGCAAATATCCACAGAATTGATAAAGGAATGGAAGAGATTCAATTGGAGAACTTTTATTCGGAAAATATGGAAGTGATTACAATTCCATTAGATAAAAAATATTCTCCTCAAGAAAATGCTCAAAACTATTATAAGAAATATTCTAAATTAAAAAATGCCCATCAGCTGTTACTAAAACAAATTCCAGAAACTGAAGAAGAAGTTTACTACTTGGAAAATATCATGAATAGCATTGATAATTGTACTCAAGTAGATGAAATTGAGGAAATAAAAGAAGAACTGATAAAGGAAGGGTATTTAAAAGGAAAATTGAAGAAGGGGAAGAAAAAGACGACTTCTAAACCTCATCACTATATATCATCAGATGGATTCCATATATATGTTGGCAAAAACAACAAACAAAATGATTATTTAACTTTAAAATTCGCCCAAAAAGAAGATCTATGGTTTCATACCCAAAAAATACCTGGCAGCCATGTAATACTAAAGGTTGAAAACAGGGAAATACCCAATTCCACTTTAGAAGAAGCTGCCATATTAGCAGCCTATTATAGTAAGGGAAAAAATTCCACCAATGTTCCTGTAGATTATACGGAAAAGAAAAATGTTAAAAAACCAAAAAAAGCTAAAGGTGGAATGGTCATATATGAAAACTTTAGTACCATATTTGTTACCCCTAGTAAAGAAAGGGTTGAAAGCATCAAAAAG
Organism: Tissierellia bacterium; assembly: GCA_012728595.1. GTDB lineage: Bacteria > Bacillota > Clostridia > Tissierellales > Tepidimicrobiaceae > Tepidimicrobium. Next base: position 14,931 of record JAAYEU010000034.1, on the reverse strand, counting down.
ATAGAAGATTAATCTTCTATCTTTTTGATTTTATAACCACCTGATCGATCCCATCAACTTCCGCGAAAGATACACTTACCACCTCTTCCCTGGAGGTTGGAAGGTTTTTACCAACAAAGTCTGGTCTTATGGGTAATTCCCTATGACCTCTATCTACTAAGACTGCTAATTGAACCTTCCTGGCTCTACCTAAATCTACCAAGGCATCAAGAGCAGCTCTTACCGTCCTACCAGTAAATATTACATCATCTACTAAGACAACAATCTTATCATTTATATCATATTCTATTTTATTATTCTTTACTATAGGCCCCTTATCGATTTCAGTTAAATCATCTCTATATAACGTTATATCCAAGGTCAATACGTCTATCTTCTCACCTTCAATATCTTCAATCTTTTTGGCTAGCCTTTCAGCAAAGGGAACACCCCTTGTTTTTATTCCAACCAAAACCACATCTTCTATTCCTTTATTTCTTTCTATTATCTCATGGGCAATTCTTGTAGTTGCTCGTTGGATTGCCTTATCATCCATTATAAAAGCCTTTGTTTTCAAATTATAATCTACCTCCCTCTTTTCTTAAGCTTGTTAATAGCTCTTTAAAATCCTTTGGAAGTTCTGCTTTAAATTCCATATAATCTCCACTGTTAGGATGGATCAATCCCAGTTTATATGCATGTAATAATTGAGTTTTTATGCCAAAATCATTCTTCCTTCTGCTATACAGATTTTCCCCCACTATGGGATGTTTAATATAAGCCATATGCACCCTAATCTGATGGGTCCTGCCCGTTATCAAAGAAGCCATCACTAAAGTGTATTTATCAAACCGTTCTACAACTTTAAATTTAGTTATAGCTTCCTTGCTGTTTTCATTAACTACTGCCATTTTCTTTCTATCTACCGGATGTCTGCCTATAGGGGCAATTATTGTTCCTTGGTCCCTATCCAATATACCGTGGACTAAGGCTAGATAAATCCTTTTTACACTTCTATTCTTAAACTGTTGGATTAATGAATTATAGGCTATTTCGTCTTTTGCAACCACCATTATACCAGATGTATCTTTGTCCAATCTATGGACTATACCAGGCCTTTTAATATCATTACCTGTGTATAGTTTATCTATGTGAAATAGGAGGGCATTGACTAGGGTATTGGATTCATTTCCCGGAGCTGGATGAACCACCATGCCAGCAGGCTTGTTTACAATAGCTATGTATTCGTCTTCATATATAATGTCTAAGTGGAGATTTTCTGGTACTGGCTTTTCTTCCTTTTTCGGTGGGAAGTTGACCGAAATATGATCTCCAGCATTAACAATATACCTGGCTTTAATCTCATTATCATTTACTAAAACCCTACCTTCCTTAATCAACTTCTGTATATAGCTTCTAGAAACACCATCTATTATTTTTGTTAGATATGAATCAATCCTTATACCCTCATCATCTTGAACAATAAACTCTACTATTTCCATATAATCCCTCAATTCTCGTATTTGTCAAGTAGTATTAAGCCCATTACTAGTATGGTACCTAAAACTATGAATATGTCTGCCACATTAAATACGGGAAAATTATAATTTTTCCCCAGTTTAAAACTTAAAAAATCTACTACATAACCTAATCTAATCCTATCAATAAAATTGCCTATAGCTCCTCCTAATAGCATAATTAAACCAATTTTAAATAGTGAGGTTATGCTACTGGAGTATTTAGTAAGAAAGATTAGGATGGTTATAATTACAAAGAAGGTTATTATGACAAAAAAAAGCTTTTTATTCTGCAATATTCCGAAAGCAGCTCCGGCATTTTCCACATAACATAGTCGGAAAAAGTTCTCAATTACTATATAGGGACTTTTCCCCTTTAAAAATTTTACCGCAAGAAATTTAGTAACTTGGTCTATTATGATGATAATAAATCCTAGTAAATACAGCAAAATATTTTCCTCCTTATAGAAATCAAATATATTACTATTTTAAATCATAATTAGTTTAATTACAATAATGGTTTAGGTTTATCTGCTGCTTTCATTAAAAAAGGCTTCCACTCAAATTATGAAAGCCTTCTTACCAGCATCTATTTCATTGTTTCATCATAGTAATCTTCTGATATCTTTTCAACATCCTCAACTACTCCGCTATCCTCATCATCATATACTCCTAAATCGTCCCCCGTTCCAAAGGAAGGGTCATTTTCTATCCTATTATACCTAGCAACTTCCTGTAAACTGTCTTCTCTGTCGAATAGATTCCCTTCCCTATGACTTTTGCTAAAAGGACTTATGGAATCTTCCTCCTCTGGTCTAAACTGCCTTTTTTTATCTAAGGGTATCTTTTTATTAGCACAATGGATGCACAACTTGGTGTAGGGAATTATCTCTAGCCTCTCTTCAGCTATTTTTCCCCCACAGACCTTACATAGGCCGTAGTCATCTTTCTTTAATTGATCCAAGGACTCTTCTATTTCCATCAGAGTATTCTTTAACTGGTCCACTAACCCCCTATTATGTTCCATCAAAAACAATTCAGTTCCAAGATCGGCTGGATGGTTATCATAAGTAGATAATTCGCTATGATACTCATCCATTGCACCAAACTCCTCACTATTTTCCATTCTTTTTAATATATTTAAAATCCTTTTCTTCTCCTCTTTCAATCTTTTATTTAATTTATCCTTGTATAAGCTTCCCATACTTTCCTCCTAAAAGCATATAAAATATGTTTTTAATAATATGCCCATATCCCCATTTAAAATTCATTGGCTAAATCAAAATAATAACAAAATCAAAAAGAAGAAGAGGAGGCTATCCCTACTATACTTGGCATCCCATATTAAGGAAAGTATGAGAAAGAAAAACAGTAGCTTATCATCCCCATTTTTAAATGGATAATCGTCCATTATAAATCCCTCCACATTAATGCTTTTATACATTCTATGAAGTAGAGGGACATAATTTACCCATTCATTTTCAAAGCCTTCTCCATACGTGATATTTCTTCATATAAATCTTCAAATTCAGAAAAGTTTAAAGACTGTAATCCATCTGATAAGGCTTCTTCTGGCTTTGGATGTATCTCTATCATAAGCCCATTAGCCCCAATAGCTAAGGCAGCTTTAGAAGCTGGCAATATTAAGTCCTTCCTGCCAGTACCATGGCTGGGATCTACAATAATAGGATATTTAGTCCTTGATTGTATAATGGGTACACTTATTAAATCTAGGGTATTCCTAGTATAATCCTCAAAAGTTCTTATTCCCCTTTCACAAAATATGATTTGATCATTTCCTTCCATGCTAATATATTCGGAAGCCTGTATCCATTCATCTATGGTGGAACTCATTCCTCTCTTTAATAGGATTGGCTTATCAGTTTTGCCCATCTCCTTCAAAAGGGTAAAGTTTTGCATATTCCTCGAACCAATTTGGTAAATATCCACATAGTCATAGGCTTTTTCTACATCCCTAGGGTCCATTACCTCTGAAATTACTTTCAAATCGTACTTTTCCCCTATATCTTTTAAAATCCTTAAACCCTCCATCCCCAAACCCTGGAAGGATTTTGGACTTGTCCTGGGTTTGAAGGCCCCTCCCCTTATTATTTTTACACCTAATCTATTTAAAAATTTTCCTATGGCATCCATCTGCTGTTCATCTTCTACAGCACAAGGTCCAGCAATTATATTGAATTCTCTGCCACCGATAAAAAGTTCATCATCTATCTTAATTTTTTCCGTCATATTAACTCCTCCATAATGCTAATTTGTTCCAAATAGAATTTGGGGGCTAGGCCCCCAATTCATCAATCTCTTCATCTAAATTTTCTTCTTCACAAGTGTTAGAATCCATCATACCATCCTCAGCTTCTACTATGTATTCTTCTACAGATTCTTCTTCTAAATTAGAAACTTCCATTCCTATATTTGAATAGAATTCATCTAATGTTAATAGCTGAGCTTCTATAAAGGATTTGTATCGAGTTCTAAAGATGAACATCTCCTTTTTCATCTCTTCATACTCTTTTTGAAGCTTCTTTACCTCTTCATTGGCAACATCTATTATCTTTTTAGCCTTGGATTCTGCTTCTTCAATAATCAAGTCAGATTTTTGCCTAGCAGCTCTTATTACCTCATCGGCTGTACTTTGAGCAACTACAAGAGTATCCTTTAAGGTTTCTTCCAAGTCATTATATCTTTTAATCTGTTCATCTAAAGCAAGTATCTTATCCTTCAGCTCAATGTTTTCTCTATAGAGCTTTTCATAATCTTCAATTATTTCATCCAAAAATTGGTCTACTTCCGATTCCTTATAGCCCCTAAAAGTCCTTTTAAATTCCTTATTTTGAATATCTAAGGGTGTAATCATACGACTCACTCCATTTATTTTAGTAATCTAAGCCCTATCTTTATTCTACCCCTTCTGCTAATTCCTTTTACAGAATTTAAAATAAATCTTCCATAGCCTTTTACAGAAACAATATCCCCCTCAGCGATCTCCTTAGATACTCTCATAATTGGTTCCCAATTAACTTTAACCCTTTTAGATTCTATCAAGCCTTGACTTGCCTTTCTGGATAAATTCCAAGTACTACTGATTAGTGCATCCAGTCTTAGAGAGGACACAGTAGTAGATATATCCTCATACTCTAGCAAACCAAGCTTTAGCTTATCCATAGCTATTTCCCTAACACTAACCTTTTGTCTACCAATTTTAGTTAAATTGGTTAGTATATATCCAAATACCTCTTTTTTTACAACTACTTGAGCGGAATCTTCATGTATTAGTATATCCCCTACTTTTTCTCTATTTATTCCTAAATTCAATATCCCACCTAGAAAATCTCTATGGGATAATGTTGAAATACTACCTTTAATTTCTAAGGAGTTGATGGGCAGCTCAATGGTGTCTTCTTGTAGGTATTCAGGGTAGATCTGAATTACCTTTCGCTCTGCCTCATCTATACCACCTAATTCCCTATAGGAAATCTGCACAAATCTATTGAGTATTGATTTAGCAAGTCTCCTCTGATAGGGGTCGAAAAAGTCGGTGGATTCAACAATGTGTTTATTTAAAACTATTTCCAGCTTGTCTAACAACTTTCGCATGCTTAATATTTGTTCTTCGTCTCTTATGTGATTTAATAATGAGTCTCTGTCTAATCGCAATTCTACCACCGTATATTATATTTAGAATACTATGTTCCTGACCAACATCAATATGATTCTTAAAATTAGTATTGCTACTATAGGAGAAAAATCAAAAATTCCCGTATTAATACCTAACCTATAGATTAACTCTCTGGCTGGCCCTAATATAGGCTCTGTTAATTCGTAAACTATTCTTCCAATGGGATTATTATAGGGGCCAATCCTTAAGAAGGATAATAAAATTCTAACAAATATCAATAACTCAATAATATTGAATAAATATCTAAGTGCCTCATAAAAAGTATACATCTCACTACCTCTTAACTAGTATTTTACCATTGAAAAAGTCCCTTGTTCTTTAACTCATTCTTTATATTGCCATCGATTTCTACATTACTAGGCGCTAGTACAAATATATCTGTAGTCACCTTTTGTATGCTTCCTTCTAGGGAATAAAGTCCTCCGTTAATAAAATCGAATATCTGTCTTTTTATATTAGGTTCCAACTGTTCTAAATTGACTACTACCGTTTTTCTCATTTTCAAATCGTCAACAATTTTTGGTGCATCTTCATAAGTTAATGGTTCATGAACAACCAGTTTCATATTTCCAGATGTATGGATATTAAGTACTTTATTTCCTATCCTCTTGGTATTGGTGTTTATGGGTAATTCCGTTAATTCTTCTTCCTCATAGTCATCGTATTCATATTCGTCTTCTTCCAGGTCGTCTATGCCGATGAAATATTTAAGCTTATCCATTATACTAGACATAAAATACCTCCCCTATTCATTTTCTTTCACCAAATATCGCTGTCCCAATCCGTATCATGTTAGATCCTTCTTCAATTGCTACTTCAAAATCGTTGGTCATCCCCATTGATAGAAATTCCATGTCTACATTTTCATATCCTCTGCCTTTTATTTCTTCACTTAATTGGCGTAGTCTTCTAAATACCCATCTTACTTCCTCTTTGTCCTCTACAAAAGGAGCTATTGTCATTAGGCCTTTTATCCTAATATGCTCATAATCCTGTACATCTTCTATAAAGGGGATTACTTCCTCTACCCTTAATCCAAATTTACTTTCCTCATCTGCTACATTAACTTGTACTAAGGTATCTATTATTATACCATGTTTCTGAGCCCTTTTGTTTAATTCTTTTGCCAAGGACATACGATCTAAGGAATGGATTAAAGAAACCTTGTCTATTAAATATTTTACCTTATTAGTTTGTAAATGCCCAATCATGTGGTATTTAACCTTGTCATTTATAATATCGTACTTTTTTACTAATTCTTGAACCCTATTTTCCCCAATATCGGTAATTCCTAACCTTATGGCTTCATTAATTCTATCTACATCGACGGTTTTAGTCACAGCGATTAAATGTACCTTTTCCCCTTCTCTACCTGCCCTAATCAAGGCTTTATTAATTTTTTCTTCTATATCTAGTAAATTATCTCTAATACTAATTTTCATTACCTCCTCCATTTAATCTATAATCATTCCTTCTTTTATATTAGAAGTATTTAACAATATTTCATCAAATGGTTTTACAGTTTTAAGCTTTTCCTTCTTCCCCTTTACATCTATATTGCTATTTTTATCCCCCTGACTTATATAGGCAAATTCCTCATCTTCCCTTATTATCTCAACAGGAACAAATTTAACTATCCCGCTAATATCCTTGACATAAACCCCTTTTATCCCATCATTTATTACCAGTGCTTTTTTGGGAATTTTATAGCCATCGTGCTTAAACTTTATTATATCTACAGGCAAATACCTTTTTTCTAAATAAGGCTCAAATTCCCTGTTAAACTTTGCAAGGATTAGGCCCTTAGTACCATTTATATTTATCTTCTCAATACTTCCCCTTAACTCCCCTATTATATCTTCACCAGTAAGTAAAATACTATCTCCTTCTTCATAATTAGTAATGTCCTTAACATCATCTATCTTAATTATCATATACCATTCAAAGTTGTCAACAATTTTAAAAATAGGCTCATTTATTTGAATTCTATCCTTATTTGACACTATCCTTTCCTTACTGGCTAGATTTTTGAAGTCGGAGTAAGCATATTCTTCTTTATTGCCTACAGAATATATTTCCTCATACCCATCTATCTTAAATGAAACTATCCCCGCTTCATTTGAAAAATAGTCTAAGCTATTATTGGCTATCTGGGATTTGATTTCTTCTCTTCTTGTCTTTAAATTCTCCAAACTCTGATTTATTAGAGTATTGTCCCTTCCAATATGCCGTTTTTTATCATGGAAGATAGATAGCTTGTCCTTTAAGGTTTCAGTTTTGTCATAGTCCCCTGTTGCAATAGAGTTCTGTATCTCAACTATGATGGAGTCTATATCCATTTCTAATTGATTTTCATCCTCCTTTAACCTATTTACATCTATCTCCGTTTGAGCTAACACTTGGATTCTATCTTCTACTTCTTTCAGCTGTTGGTCTAAAGTTGAAGTGTCCTCCAGGAAAGTTATCTTAGCTATTTTAGTACCCGCTGCTACTCGTTCTCCATGTTCTACATAGATTTCTACTATACCCTCACCTTCTGCCTTGTATAGGGATTCTCTTCTCAATATTATAGCTTCAGTAGCTATTTTTTCCTCTATCTCGCAACGTTCTGGTAATGTGGTTTTAAAAGTAGATGCAAATAATGAAGGAACACTCCTAAACAAGAGAAAAGCTATTATAATACTTACAACAAACCATTTTCTCCTCTGTTTCTTTTTTCTTTTCAACCTTCTCTCTTCTTGGGACATTATATCACCCTTGCAAGTTCTTAATAGAATTAAGTCTTAATCAAAAATTAAAAAATTGACCATACTTACTTATAATTTTAAATTCTATAATATTATCAATTTTTAACTGTTTTATTTCATTTTTATGGGTAACCATTAGAATAGCCCTTTCTTTCCTAATTGCACCTATCAATATGCCTGCAAATTTATCTTTAGTTTTGGTTATTACCTTTATCTCATCACCTGCTTTTACCCTAGTCCCGTCTAATTCAAATTCCTTCATATCTGCCTTCTCCAAATGCTGACTTGTCACATGTTTGTTATCTATGAAGATTATATTATTTTTTAAATACATCTTTTCTCTTAACACGATTAATATATATCCTATTATATTTAGGACAAATAGAAAAATTAATATGCTCTTAATATATGTTAACAAATTTTAGAAACCTCCATATTTAATATTATAATATAAGTATACCATATCTATTTACTTGATTAAACCTACTTTATAAAATTATTGCCTCCTCAACAGGTATAGATATGGTGTGTTTCAGGCTTAAAAACTGACAAAAATAAGAAGGCTAATTAGCAAATAATTAGCCTTCTTTAATAGTTTGGTCGGGATGACTGGATTCGAACCAGCGACTCCTAGTCCCCCAGACTAGTGCGCTACCTGACTGCGCCACATCCCGATAATTTCTATTATTTTATTTTCCTCAAGTATTATATCAAAAATTAAAAGTTTTATCAAGACAATATTTGAGATAATCTCAGCTAAAAATGGATATTGTTTTATATCTATTTTATGAAGTACAATTTGATAAGACCCAAAGCCAAAATAAAAGGACCTTAATATTAGGTCCTTAATCAAATGATAATGCAAATTAGTCCACCACTGCCATCATTTATTATTCTTTCTAAGGCTCTCCTCATCTTATTTCTAGCATCTTCAGGCATGGTGTTTAATTTGCCCTGCAATTGTTCATTTACTAAGTCGTATAAGGATTTTCCAAACAGATTAGATTGCCAAATCTTAGATGGATCCTCTTCAAATTCATCTAGGAAATATTTAACCAATTCTTCACTTTGTTTTTCTGTACCTATTAAGGGTGATACCTCTGTGGTTATGTCGCATCTTAAAATATGGAGGGAAGGGGCACGTGCCTTCAGTTTTACACCGAACCTGTTGCCTTGCCTATATATTTCTGGTTCTGCTAACTCCATTTCCTCTAAACTAGGACTTACTAATCCATAACCAATCTCCTTTGCTTGGGCTAATGCACTTTCTATTTTATCGTATTCCTTTTTGGTTTGAGCAAGTCGGTTTATTAATCCTAGAATCTGATATTCTCCCTCTATGGTATAACCTGTCATCTCTTTTAATACCTCAAAGAATAAACTGTCATCTACGACTAACTCTGCATTTATAACACCCTCACCTAATTTTATCTCTTTAATATTTACATCTTTTACTATATCTAGTTCCCTTAAGGTCTTTAAAGATGGTTCTACTTCATTCAACTTTTGTAGTGTTTGAATAGACTCCTTCAACGAATTCAATATGCTGGATTTTATCCAATGGTCCCTGGGTAATCCTTCTATCCAACCTGGGAACTTAATGGTAATCTCCTTAATTGGGAATTCAAACAGTAGTTTTTCAAATATCTTTTCTACGTCTGCAATCTCCATATTTAAACAATCAACGGTTACTACTGAAACCCCATATTTTTCTTCTAAGCTTTCCCTTAAGGCTAAAGTACTGTCTAGATTTGGATGTTTTGTATTAAGTACAATGATAAATGGCTTTTCCAATTCCTTTAATTCAAATATTACCCTTTCCTCTGCCTTGATATAATTGGACCTATCAATATCTGTAATGGAACCATCAGTTGTTACTACGATACCTATAGTCGAATGATCGGTAATGACCTTTCTGGTCCCTATTTCCGCTGCTTCTTCGAATGGTATATCCTTCTCGTGCCAAGGAGTTGATACCATCCTAGGAATATCGTCTTCTATATGCCCTAAAGCCCCCTTTACTAGATAGCCAACACAGTCTACCATTCTTACCTTGAAAGTTATGTTATCTTTTAAAATAAGTTCTACAGCTTCATTTGGAACGAACTTAGGCTCAGTAGTCATTATGGTTTTACCAGCACCACTTAAAGGAAGTTCATCCTTTGCCCTTTCTCTTTTATATTTGTTTTCTATATTAGGTATTACCAACAGCTCCATAAACCTTTTTATAAAGGTAGATTTGCCAGTTCTTACTGGGCCTACTATACCTGCATATATGTCCCCTTCCGTCCTTTCAGCTATATCCTTGTATATGTCAAACCTCTCCACTTTTCCCCCTCCTTTTCAATATTGTTCTAAAAGGATAAAACTTAACATTATATATATATGTGCTAGTCTCAATAATATGATTGGGTTTAAAAAAAACCTACTATTGATATAGTAGGTTTTTACCAGTCTTTTATTTGATTTTTAATTACATCTTCCATTTCATGTTTCTTATCCCTTAACATTAGATTAATAACTGAGTTTTTTACATCCTTCCCCTCATAAAGGACTTCATATATTTCTTTAGTAATTGGCATAACAACCTGGTGCTTACTAGCCAATTCATAAGCAGATTTAGCAGTTTTAATACCTTCCACTACCATTCCCACAGATTTGATAGCCTCTACAAGACTCTTTCCTTGGCCAATTAATATACCTGCTCTTCTGTTCCTACTATGCATACTAGTGCAGGTAACTATCAAATCACCTATGCCTGCTAAACCCGAAAAAGTAGCACTATTGGCCCCCATCTTTTCTCCAAGTCTTGCTATCTCTATTATACCCCTTGTCATAAGGGCAGCCTTAGTATTATCCCCATAACCAAGGCCATCTGAGATTCCTGCTCCTAGGGCAATTACATTTTTTAATGAACCACCTAATTCCACCCCTATTACATCAGGACTGGTATAGACCCTAAAAAAAGGAGACATGAAAATATCTTGAACATATTCGGCTACCTGCCTCTTTTCAGAAGCAGATACTACCGTTGTTGGAATCTTCCTTGCAACCTCTTCTGCATGGGATGGGCCAGACAAAACCGCATATGGGTTACCGGGAAGAATGTCAGAAACTATTTGTGAAATTCTTAAAAGAGTATCATTTTCGATTCCCTTGGCTACATTTACTATAATTTGTCCACTACCAAAATACCTTTTACTATCATTAAGGATGTTTCTTATTCCATGGGAGGGTATAGAAAGGACTAGTAATTCCTTATTATGAATAGCTTCAGATATGTCATCAGTTATGTTGATGTTCTCAGGGATAGTAATCCCAGGCAAATATCTTTTGTTTTCTCTAGTATTTTCCATTTCCTCCTTCTGCTTCTTATCCCTAACCCATATATCTACTCTATGATTATTATTTGAAAGGAGAATAGCAAGAGCAGTCCCCCAGCTACCTCCCCCTAATACTCCAATATTTTTCATCTTAAGCTCCTCCTACTTACTTTCATCCCTGTTGTCTATTGTTTTATTCTACTCTTTCACCAATCTTAAATTCCTGACCTTGCATCAACCTTCTAATATTATCTCTATGCCTAAATATGGCCATTATGGCTAGAATTACAGTTGCGATAACATATAGTCTGTCAAAAGGTTTTTTGATAAGAATCCCAAGGATAGGGACTAAAATAGCACATAAGATTGAACCCAATGATACATACCTAGTTATAGCCACTACTACTATAAAAAATATAAAGGATAAAATGGCAATAGGCCAATATAGGGATATTAACACTCCAAAGGAGGTGGCTATCCCTCTACCACCTTTGAATTTAAAGAATATGGGCCAGTTATGCCCAATAACTGCAAAAATTCCTGCAATTATTTTCCCCTCATAACCCAGTAGTCTTCCTCCGATATAAACTGCTAACACGCCTTTTAACATATCCAAAATGAAAGTTATGGCTCCAATTTTTTTGCCGAAAACCCTTACTGCATTTGTAGTCCCTGCATTACCACTGCCGTAATTTCTTATATCCTTTTTTAAGAATACCTTCCCTAAAACATAGGCAGAGGAAAAACTTCCAATTAAATAAGAAGCTAAAGCAGTTAATAAAGCATTCAAGATCACTCACCCTTTTCCTTCAATTCAAATTTAATAGGCGTACCATCAAAACCAAAATACTTCCTGATTTGGTTTTCCAAATAGCGTTGGTAGGAAAAATGCATCAATTCCTTTTTATTTATAAAGAATAAGAATCTAGGAGGTCTAACACCAACTTGAGTCCCATAATAAATTTTCAATCGAACTCCCTTGTCTGATGGTGGTTGATTTAATAATACGGCTTCATTTATAATATCATTCAATACTCCTGTACTAATCCTTAAATTTATATTGTTGTTGACTATTTTCAACAACTGGAATAACCTATCAACCCGCTTTCCAGTTTTTGCTGATATGAATATGATAGGAGCGTAAGGGATAAAACTCAGCTTAGTCCTAATCTCCTTTTCGAATTCTAAATGGGTGTTTGTTTCCTTCTGGATTAAATCCCACTTGTTGACTGCAATGATAATGCCCTTCCCATTATCATGAGCATAGCCTGCAATCTTAGTATCCTGCTCTGTAGCTCCTTCTGTGGCATCTATAACCAGCACACATATATCCGACCTGTCTATAGCAGTTAAAGTACGTATCACACTATATCTTTCCACCTTTTCAGATATGCTACGCTTTCTCCTTAGTCCAGCAGTATCTATAAATATATATTTGTCATCATCATAAGTAAAGTAAGTATCAATTGCATCTCTTGTAGTTCCAGGGATATCGGTAACTATAACCCTATCTTCACCTAATATATTGTTTATCAAAGAGGATTTTCCCACATTGGGTTTACCAATAATAGCTACCCTAATGTGTTCATCGTCATATTCTACATCCTTATGCTTTGGAAAGAGTTTGATTACTTCGTCTAATAGATCCCCTATACCCAATCCCTGTTCGGCAGAAATGCCTATAGGTGAACCTAAGCCTAATTCATAAAATTCATAGATTTGATCCGATGCCCTTTTAGTATCAATCTTATTACATACTAAAAGCACCTTTTTATTAGATTTCCTTAGCATATTGGCAATTTCCCTATCCGTCGGAGTAACTCCATCTACCCCATCTACTAGGAATAAAATTACATCTGAACTTTCAATAGCTACTTCAACCTGCTGCTTTATATTAAGCGGAATAATATCCTCCACTCCAGGCTCTAATCCACCAGTATCGATTAGGGTAAAATACTTATTTAACCACTCAGCTTCGGCATATATCCTATCCCTAGTAACACCTGGCTTATCTTCCGTTATGGCTATTCTTTTTCCTACTATCCTATTGAATAAGGTTGACTTTCCTACATTAGGTCTTCCAACAATACACACCACTGGTCTATCCATTATTGTCACCCCTGTCTTCTTTAAATAGATTTATAAATTCCTTTCCTGAGACCTCTACTGGAATTATTTTAACCCTTAATCTATTTTCTATATCCTTAACAGTCAAATCATCTAAAAATACATCCGTATCTGCTCTTAACATGGATTTAGGAATTATTATACCATCTACACCGGTATAATCCTTCAATTGATTAATAATATCCCTAGCAGTAATTAAACCTGAGACAGTTATGGTTCTTCCAAAAAAGTCATTTTCTATGGCAACTACTTTTAAGTTTAAGTTTTTAAATTTCCTTAAAACCCTATGCTTTATCTCATTCATAAAGGCCTCTGCCAATGTTCCCGTTGCTATAATATATTTTTTATTATTGTAGATTATCCCATCTATCTTTTCTAGTTCTTTTTCTACGCTATATTCAAAGGTTTTTAACAAGCCTACTCCATTCTCTAGTTGAGGGAATCCTTCATATTCCTCATAGGAAGGTAAAACCCGATTGGTCATAGCATAAAACTCATCTGATGCAAATACGAATCTGGTCCCCAGTTTTTCCAAAAATCTTTTTTGTTCCCCTTCAATATAGTCTAATACCTCATTGGACTTTTTATTATCAAAGGCTTCTATCTTATGGAGCTTTTCCCTATACCTAGTTAGACCTACCGGTACCACAGCAACGCTTTCTACACTAGGATAAAGGCTGGATAAGTCTTGTAGGGTTCTTTGTAGTTCTTTTCCGTCATTTACATTAGGAACTAATACTATTTGACAGTTTACCTTAATATCCGCTTCCTTAAACCTTTTTAGAATAGAAAGGATATTTCCAGCCTTTTTATTATTCAACATCTTAATCCTCAATTCAGGATTTGTAGTATGGACGGATACATTTATTGGGCTTAGCCTATATTGGATTATTCTATCAATTTCATCGTCACTCATGTTAGTTAAAGTAATAAAATTCCCTTGCAAAAAGGATAATCTAGAGTCATCATCCTTAAAATATAGAGTCTTTCTCATATTGGGGGGGAGTTGGTCAATAAAACAAAAAATACATTTATTCCTGCAGGATTTAGCCCCATCTATTAGTGGATTGGTAAATTCTATACCTAAATCCTCATCGTAATTCTTTTCTATTTCTAAAATCCATACCTCCCCGTTTTCCTTTTCGATTTCAACTTCCACAAATTCCTCAGTCATTAAAAACTTATAATCGATGATATCTTTAACTTTATTGCCATTTATTGATAATAGAAGATCTCCAGGCTCAATTCCTAATTCATCAGCAATACTTCCCTTAACAACATTTTCAATTATGTTCCTATAATCATAAATTTTCTTTAGTTCCATAGTATTCCCTTTCATTAATATATTTAAATCATCTATATTATTATAGCAAAATACTCCTCTTATATATAGTTTAAATTTAAAAAAGGTTCTATAATAAATGTTGGGGTGGAAAATAATTTACCCTAACATTTATTTTTTCTAAAAATAAAATGCACTCGTGAAATAAACCTGCTAAAATGTTAATTGGCTAAAAAAAACATAGAAAGGAGGTTTATTC
>JAAYEU010000165.1 GCA_012728595.1 Tissierellia bacterium | reverse complement strand
TCTGCTAAATGGGCTATTATGGCACCTGTATTTGTACCTATGATGTATAGATTAGGATTAAGTCCAGAATTAACTCAAGTTGCTTATAGGATTGGAGACTCTACGACTAATATAATAACCCCACTAATGAGCTATTTTGCCATGATAGTTGTATTTGCACAAAGATATGATGAAGAAGCAGGACTCGGTACACTCATATCAACCATGATTCCATATTCATTAGCATTCATGATAGGCTGGGCTCTATTACTGGTAGTATGGTTTATATTAGGCCTACCATTAGGGCCAGGAGCTCCATTGTTCATATAAATAAGAGGCTTAAGAAGCCTCTTATTTTAATACATAAACTATTTATCTACTCCTTTTATTTACTCTACTTATAAAAGTGTGTTAAACTAATATGAAATAATATCTTACTTATGGAGGATGATAATTTGAGTAATCAGAGATTATTAAAGGATATAGAATTCATAGTGGAATTAGATAAGATGAAGTCCGTATTAAGGGAGACAAGCTTAATCGACAATTCAAGAAGGGAAAACGATGCAGAACATTCTTGGCATATTTCAGTAATGGCAATGTTATTAGCAGAATATGCCGATGATAAAATAGATATCTGCAAGGTAATTAAGATGCTGTTAATACATGATTTAGTTGAAATATATGCAGGAGATACCTTCTGTTATGATGTGGAGGCTAATAAGGATAAAGAGGAAAGGGAACTTAAAGCGGCTGATAGGATATTTGGTATGCTAGAAGAAGATAAGGGTAAAGAATTAAGAAGTCTATGGGAAGAATTTGAGGAAATGAAGACTAAAGAAGCCATATTTGCAGCTTCTATGGATAGGTTGCAACCCTTCTTTAATAATTATTACTCCGGCGGAGGGACATGGAAAAAATTCAAGATATCCAAAGGGGAAATCTATGCCAGGATAGCTCCGTTAAAGAAAGCTTCCCAAGAATTATGGAAATTTGCAAGTAATATGATAGAAGATGCTTATAAGAAAGGATACATTTCAACCAATTGACAATGGACAATCTTAGACAATTCACAATGCACCATGCACAATTCACAATTTCTAAAAAAGAGTGGCTCAGCCACTCTTTTTTAGAAGGCCGGTATTACTCCACCTTCATAGTTTTCTTCAATAAACTTTCTTACTTTATCGCTTTGTAAAGCTTCCATTAGCTTAATAAACTTTTCTTCCTTTTCCTCTCCCGTTCTTACTGCAATTATATTGGCATAAGGAGAGTCTTTATCCTCTAGGATTAAGGCATCTTCAGTAGGTACTAGACTAGCTTCTAAGGCATAGTTTCCATTTATAACTGCAGCGTCTACTTCGTTTAAGACCCTTGGTAGATAGGCTGCTTCTAAAGCGGTGAATTTTAAATTTTTAGGGTTTTCCACTATATCATTTTCAGTAGCAAGTATACCTGCATCAGGATCCAACTTAATTAAACCATACTTTTCAAGCAATAATAGTGCCCTTCCTCCATTAGTTGGATCGTTAGGGATGGCTATTTCACTATTATCTTCAAGCTCACTTATATTTTCATATTTTACTGAGTATAGCCCCATTGGCTCTATGTGTACTCCTCCAATGGATATGATGTCGATATTATTCTCTTCCTTAAAATTGTTCATATAGGGCTCGTGTTGGAAGAAGTTAGCGTCTAATTCTTTTTCAGCTAGAGCAAGATTTGGTTTTACATAATCATCAAACTCTATAATCTCCAGCTCAATTCCTTCCTCCTTGAGATCGTCTACTATTAATTCCACCAATTCCCTATGAGGCCTAGGAGACACTCCAATCTTGATTATATTATCCCTACTCTCATTATTTCCACATCCTACTAAAGATGTTAGCACCAATAATGCAGTTAGAAAAATTAAAGCTAATCTTTTCAATTTCAACTCCCCCTTATTTTTTATTTATAATGCTTGATAATCTATTTCCTATAAACTGTATTCCTTGAACTAACAGTATGATTACAAACACCGATGCAATCATAATATCCGTTTCAAATCTATATAGGCCATATCTGATGGCTAAATTTCCTAACCCGCCACCTCCAATGGCTCCTGCCATTGCAGAATAGCCTATTAGATTTATTATGGTCATGGTTATACCCAAAATTAAAGAAGGTAAGGCCTCAGGTATAAGCACTTTAAAAATTATTTCAGGTATACTGGCACCCATGGAGAGGCTAAATTCAATTATTCCTTTATCCACTTCCTTAAGGGAAGATTCCATAATTCTTGCAACAAAGGGAGCTGCAGCTATGGAAAGAGGCACAATGGTTGCAGTAGTACCAATAGTTTGACCAACAATTAATTTAGATATGGGAAAGACTAAAATCATTAAAATTATAAATGGAAAGGAGCGCAATATGTTTATTATTCCATTTAATAATTGATTAAGTAAAGGCCTTTCCCATATATTGCCTTTCTCCGTAATAACCAGTAACACTCCCAATGGGAAACCTATAATTAAGGAGAAAAGGGTAGATAAAGACACCATGTATATTGTCTCCAATAGGGAAGGAATAATTAATTCAGCCATTATATCACCTCCACACTTACATCTTTACTCTTTAGAAACTCAATTGCTTGATTTATTTCCTGGGTATTTCCTGTCAGCTCTAGAATTAGATATCCAGCACTTGTACTCATTAGTTGATTAATATTACC
This sequence comes from Tissierellia bacterium, assembly GCA_012728595.1. Classification (GTDB taxonomy): domain Bacteria; phylum Bacillota; class Clostridia; order Tissierellales; family Tepidimicrobiaceae; genus Tepidimicrobium. The sequence continues at coordinate 1,312 of JAAYEU010000165.1, read as the reverse complement.
TGATAATATATTTACATCTATATCAAATTTCTTAACCATATGAGAAACGATAGGCTGTTTTGCACTTTCTCCTAAATAGCTTAACCTGATGAGGGTGCCTTTAAATTTTTTAGGATCTATCAATCCATTCTCATCAATTGGATTTAAACTGGAGATGAAGGACTTAGCAGTACTGGTCTTCGGATTCTTAAATAGTTCTTCTACTGTATTCATCTCTATAATTTTTCCATTTTCGATAATGGCTACCCTATCACAAATATCCTTTATGACTTCCATCTGATGGGTTATCATTATAATAGTGACATTTAATTCCTTCCTGATCCTGTTAAGTAGTTCTAGTATGGATTTAGTAGTCTTTGGATCGAGGGCTGAAGTCCCTTCATCGCTTAAGAGGATTTTAGGATTGTTTGCTAGGGCTCTTGCAATGGCTACCCTTTGCTTTTGTCCACCACTAAGCTGAGAAGGGTATGCATCTCTTTTATCCGACAGTTCTACATATTCCAGCAGAGTATCTACCCTTCTATCAATCTCTTTTTTTGGCAGTCTTTCCAGTTCTAAAGGGAAAGCAATATTCTTATATACGGTTTTTTGCTGTAATAGATTAAAATGCTGAAAAATCATACCCATATTTTTTCTAGATTGCCTTAAAGATTTTTTATCAAGAGCGGTAATTTCTACGCCCTCTATGAATATCTTCCCACTGGTAGGCTCTTCTAATCTATTAATACATCGTATTAGGGTAGATTTTCCTGCACCGCTTAATCCAATGATTCCAAATATTTCTCCTTTTTTTATATGAAGACTTACATCTTTTAAAGCCCAAATAGTATTATTTACACTTTTAAAACTCTTGGATAGATTTTCTATCTTGATCAATGAGAGCCCCCCTTATATTAATTTAACTATAAACAATAGCTAGCTATCTATTTAATAAAAAAACCTCTACAAAGATAGAGGTTAAATAAAAAAACCTCTTTACAAGAAAGAGGTTAATACTCTTTCTTATCTTTCGGTATTAGAATACCGCTGGATTTAGCACCTTGTATACACAGGTTGCCGGGTTTCACTGGGCCAGATCCCTCCACCACTCTTGATAAGAGCATGTTATTAACTTTGTATTTAGAGTATATTCTAATACTAAATTCTATATTTGTCAACATTATTTTTGAATATTATTATTATTCTATGATAATGTCATATTAAATTCATTCTGATAAAATGTCATATATGAGAGAGGAGATATTTAATATGACTCAAAAAGAAATAACTAGACTTAGAGTCATTAATCAAACTATTGATGGAGTGTTAACTA
>JAAYEU010000164.1 GCA_012728595.1 Tissierellia bacterium | reverse complement strand
TATTGTGGGATTTAATTTGTATTTATTATTAAATTTAGTATCTAGTTCTACTACATCTATTCCTAAATCTATGGCCTGAACATATTTTGTTTCTCTATTTAAGTATTTTTCAATAGAATTATTAGCATTTACTAATCCACCAGTTAGGATTTTGTCCTCTATTCCATTAATAGGCTTTATACCTCTCATAATTAAAGACTTTATAGATAAAATATCCCCTTCCCCTAAACTATATAATAAGGCTGCTATTCCTGACACATGGGGCGTGGACATAGAAGTTCCACTGCCATATACATAGCTATTGTAATATCCATGGTAATCATTGTCCCCTTTTCCATAAACTAAGACAATCTCCCCATTATTATTAGTTCCTATTATATCTGAGTATTCCGTATTACTGGCTATGTATCCAGCTTTTTCAAATTTGGTTCCAGCTTGACCTAGAATTACATTTTTACGTCTACCTTCTTTTTCATTTATTTCTAAATCAAATTTTGCATTTAAATATTTGTTATAAAACTGAGTGTTTTCTATTCCTTCACCTGCATCTCTACCAGATAAGTATAATTTCCCACCACTATCTAGATATTGTATTAAATTCTCTTGATCTATATTGGTAATGGTTGTTGTACTTTTATTTAATTTCCCAAAACCTTCTCCAGTAAACCATAGAACTAAATCAAAGTTTTTCATCTTATCATAATCTGGTCCATCTTTATACTGTTCTACTTGATGTAGGGTAACATTCTTATAGCCTAATTTTTCTAATGGTTCTTTATAATAATTTAAACAATCCATATAACTTGGATTATCACTTTCATCATCTTGTACTAAAAGTATGGAATCCTCTTTGCCTACATTTAAAGTATTCATTACCTTTTCCATTATATCTATTCTGTCTTGCAATTTATCTAGTATTTCAAGTCCAAAACCTTGGAAAAACACCTTGTAATTATCAGTTTCATTAAATACTGCTGCACCACCATATCTAGTAAGGGGTACAGTACTAAGAATATCTACTCCAGGTGCAGCTACATGGACTGACTTTACCCCATAATTAGAAAACTCGGCATAATTACCCCTATTATCTATGGCACCAATGGAGATAATATTTGATAAATCAAAATTAGCAGGGTAAGATGGGATTTCATCTGTGTTAATGTTTTCGTTTCCAGAAGCAGCTACAAATAACATTCCAGAATTGGCTATAGCATCTTCTAAAATTTGGGAATATTCATAGTTCCCCCAGCTAGCATTAACTATTTTAACCCCTTTATTTTTAGCATATTCTATTGCCTTCAATACATTAGATAGGGTACCTACTGTTTCACCATATTGATTGATACCTAAAAACTTTAAAGGCATTATCTTCACCTTTGGAGCTACTCCCACAATACCTATGTTATTTAAAGACGCTGCAATGGTACCTGCCACATGGGTACCATGATAATCCCCATCCTCATAGTCAAATACGGTATTATCATCATTAAAAAAATCCCAGCCATGTATATCGTCTATGTAACCATTGCCATCGGTATCTTCTCCATTTAAAATCTCATCAGGGTTTGTCCATATATTATCTTTTAAGTCTGGATGGCTGGTATCTAGTCCTGTGTCTATGACAGCAACTACTACTTCTTCATCCCCCATAATGTGTTCCCAAGCATTTAATATATCTATGTCTATACCTGGTGCGCCCTCAACTCCCAAAACTCCTTGGGGTATTTTTTGCCCAGTGTTTTCTAATCCCCAAAGTTCACTAAATCTAGGTTCTTTTTCTACTTCAAAGGCATAATATAAATAATTTGGCTCTATGTATTCTACCTTTGGGTTTCTTTCTATATTTCTTATTTTTCTATCTAGCCCATAACTATCCCTTATATTTACTAAGTCAGCATTGGTTTCATCTAATCTTTCTATTAGTCTAATATTTTCTTTTTTATAAAGATTTATTTTCTCATAATGAGTTGTAGAATCCTTATATTTAATTACATATTCTCCTTCTATGTATTGAGGCTTATGGAATACTTTTTCTTTTATAGGTAGTTTTTCATTATAATAGATTTCTTGGCCAAATGCTAGTGTTGTTTGGAATATTAATATGAGAATTATAAGAAATGGAATTAATCTAGATTTGTTCTTCTTGTATTTCATCTATTTTCACCTCTATAATACTTTTATGGGAATATCTTTCTGAGCGTAGCGAAGAATCTAAATAGATTCTTCGCTACGCTCAGCATAATATTTACTATTTCCAATTTACATTATTTGTTATTTCAAATTTCTCATTGCCTATATATACAGTAATAGTGTCTATGGATTTAACCATTCCATCAAAATAAAAATCGTAGGATTTAGGAGCTCCCATTTTTAGTCTTATTTCATTTTTTGTACCTTCGTTTACAATAACTACTACTTCTTTGCCTACTATATTTCCTTCAATATCAAATTCTATGTTCATTAAATATGAATTTAAAAATGCCATTTGCTTTCCAGATATATTTTTAATTTCAATAAAATCTTCTTCTACTTCTTTTGGTGGTTCTACTGGTTTTGGTGGGTCTATTGGGTCTTTTGGTATTGGTTTTTCTGGGTCTACTGGTTTTGGAGGATCTGTTGGATCCTTTGGTGCTGGATCTTTGGGTTCAGTGGGCTTTGGTGGATCTACTGGGTCCTTTGGTTCTTCTTTTGGTGGCTGTACTATTTGTCCTACTTTTGCTAAGTATTCATCTTTATTATAATTAAATTTATATGCCAATATAGCCAATGCCTGTCTTTCTGCTGAAGTCTTTGGTGCGTAACTAAAACTGCCATTAGCATTTGGAATACCTGTTATAAACCCTATTTCTGTAGCTAGTCCTATGTGATTTCTAGCCCAAGAGCTAATGTTTTTGTTGTCAGTAAATTTTGGTTCAATTTTTAATTCATTTGCCTTGTTTTCAAGGTCTAATGCTCTAATAAAAAATACTGCTAATTCTTCTCTAGTAACATCTTTATTTGGTGAGAAAGTATTTGGCGATGTGCCATCAGTTATTCCAGATTTGGCTAAGGCTCCTACATAGCCTACATGCCAGCTGTTTTGTGGTACATCTGTAAATTTTTTTGCAAATTCTCTATCCTCTTCTAAATTTAAAGATATTGCTAATACTTTGGCTAATTCTGCCCTAGTCATATTATCCTTTGGTTTAAATATGCCTTCACCTTTTCCAGATAAAACACCATCATTATAAAGTGCTATGATTTCTTTTTTCGCATAGGAGCCGTCTATGTCTTTAAAAGGCATATTGGCACCGAAGGATAGTGTGTTAAATGATGTTATTAAAATAATAGTTAGTGCTATTGTGGATACGATTCTTTTGTTTTTTAGCATTGATTAACCCCCCTTTAAATTGGTATTGTTTAGTATATAATATAATAATTTTCGACTATTTTCAATGGAATATAAACAATAAGATAATCCCTAAAGTATTACACTTTAGGGATTACAGTTTGTAGACAAAACACGGTTTCCTTCTTTATGGAAACCGTGTTTCTTAATGAACAAATAATAAAACTATATAAATTTGATAAAAGACCATGCATATTAACGCATGGATTGGATGGATTTGGTCCATTTTTCCTAGACCTCCACATCCAATTCGCTATCTTCTTTAAATTCATGCAAGCAGCAATAAGCATCGCCTGCGCCTTAACTTTTTTTAAGCCCCGTAGGGTTGTCCAGCGCATGCCATGCTTCTCTTTCATATCTGCAAATACACGTTCT
>JAAYEU010000163.1 GCA_012728595.1 Tissierellia bacterium | reverse complement strand
TTTAAATAGTAGTTAGGAAAGGAGGGGTGGTTTATTTAGTTTATATTAATTATCTAAAGGGAGGTATATTATGTCCAAGTTTAGAATTATTACTACCCTATTAGTACTCATCTTGGTTTTTTCACTTCCAGTCTTTGCAGAAAGCAATTCAGACCACTTTGGTTGGTTGTCCATTTTGCCACCAGCACTAGCCATCATCTTAGCCTTCGTTACTAAACAGGTATTAATCTCCTTATTTTTAGGTATATTTATTGGGGCTACCATGTTGAATGGCTGGAATCCCTTTTATGGCTTTTTAAGGACCCTGGACAATTACCTAGTAGGTTCCTTAGCCGATTCTTGGAATGCTGCTATCATAATATTCTTATTAGCAATTGGCGGTATGATTGGAGTAGTTAACAAGATGGGAGGTACTAGGGCTGTAGCAGAAGCCTTAGGTAGAAAAATAAATAGCCCTAGGTCAGCTCAAATTTATACCTATATCTTAGGAATATTTGTATTCTTTGATGATTATGCTAATACCCTAATAGTAGGACCTACCATGAGACCTATTACCGATAGGAATAGGATTTCTAAGGAAAAGCTTTCATACATAATCGATTCAACGGCTGCACCAATCGTAGGTCTTGCCCTGATATCCACTTGGGTTGGTTACATGATAGGAGTAATTAGGAATGTGTACCTGAACTTAGGAATCGATGCCAATTATTATGGAGTGTTTATAAAGACCATACCCTATAGCTACTATTGTATATATGCTTTAGTCTTTCTTTTGATTCTAATTATTTTGGAAAAGGATTATGGTCCAATGTATGATGCAGAAAAGAGGGCAAGGACTACAGGAAAGTTAATAGCTGATGGAGCCAAACCCATGGCTGGAGATGAGATTGCCAGAATGGAAATAAGGGAGGATATTGAACTTAAACCATCAAATGCCATAGTGCCCATAATTACTCTAATTATAATTTCCTTTATTGGATTATGGTACAATGGCTACACTGCCTTAGAGGATAAGATCAATCCCTTTACCCTTGAAGGGATGAGAGCTAGTTTCGGAGAAGCCGATTCCAGCATTGTTTTACTCTGGGCTTCAATAGTTTCTGGTATTGTGGCGATAATAATGGGAGTCTTCCAAAAAATATTTACAGTGGAAGAAGCTTTAGATGCTTGGGTTGACGGAGCCAAGTCTATGATAATAGCTTGTATGATTTTGGTGTTGGCTTGGTCCTTAGGAAGTGTAACAGGGGATGTAGGAACCGCTGAATTTTTGGTAGGTATAATCCCAGAAAATTTCCCCTATGCCATACTACCCTTAATCATATTTATCATATCTGGTATAATTTCCTTTGCTACTGGAACCTCCTGGGGAACCATGGCAATAGTCATACCCTTGGCTGTTCCAATGGTATATGCCTTTGTTCAAAGGGGAGGAGACCCACATTTAATGACTGTAACTTTAGGTACGGTGCTTTCTGGAGCAATCTTTGGAGACCATTGTTCACCCATTTCAGATACCACCATCATGTCATCTATGGCATCTGAGGCTGACCACCTAGACCATGTTAGGACCCAAACTCCCTATGCTATAACGGTAGCTGCTGTAGCTGGACTATCCTATATAGTTGCTGGCTTTTTCTCACTTAATCCAATCATAATCCTATTAATCGGCATTGCAATACTATATGGAATAATTTCAGTATTAGGGAAATCGGTTAAGGAAGAAGATGTAAGAAAGGATATTAGCATAAATTAAACAAGAAGCTGTTAGATTCTTCTAACAGCTTCTTGTTTAATTAAGCCTTTATGATATAATAGAATCGTTAAAGTAGATTAAATTATTAACAAAAGGCTTACTTTTGGTTTAAAAGGTAAAGAATAATTATAAAAGCAAGGAGGTTAACTATGGCTGAAATTTTAAAGGGTAATGTAGTGGCTAATCAAATTAAGGAAAAGATGAAACAGGATATTGAAGAATTAAAGAAACACGGTAAAACACCTACACTGGCAATAGTTAGATTAGGCGATAATCCAGGGGATATATCCTATGAGAAAAGTATTATCAAAAACTGTGATAATGTAGGAATTAAGGCTGTAGTTTATGAAAGGAATGTAGATATTAAAACTGAAGAGTTAATAGAATTGATTGAAGAATTAAATAAGGACGATGAAACATCCGGCATATTGGTGTTTAGGCCATTGCCAAAGCATATCGATGAAGAAATCATCAGAAACGTTATTAGTCCAGAAAAAGATGTGGACTGCATGCATCCATTAAACTTAGAGCGTATATTTGAAGGGGATATGGATGGATTTGCACCATGTACTCCCAAGGCTGCAATGGAGATTTTGAAATATTACGACATACCCCTGGAAGGCAAGAATGTAGTTGTTGTTAATAGGAGCATGGTAGTAGGAAAACCTTTAGCCATGATGCTATTAAAGGAGAATGCAACTGTTACCATCTGCCATTCAAGGACTCAAAACCTGCATGAGATAACCAATAAGGCAGATGTTGTCGTGGTGGCATTAGGAAAGGCTAAATTCTTTGACGAGAAGTACTTCAATGAAGATTCCATCGTAATAGATGTGGGAGTTAGTCTAGATGAAAATGGTAAATTAAGCGGAGATGCTGATTTTGAAAAATTGTCACCAATGGTGGATAAGATTACTCCAGTTCCAGGTGGAGTAGGTAGTGTTACAACTTCCATCTTATTAAGTCAGGTAGTTTTGGCCTGTCAAAATATGTAATAGCTATTTAGGGTCTTAAGGTAACTTAAGGCTCTTTTTTTCAACAAAATTAGTCCTTTTTCTTTGAAGGAGAATCCCCTCCACAGGTAGAAATAGGATATACAGAATATTAAAGAAGAGGGGGAGAAGAATTGAATCTATCAATGAAGGTCATTAATGAATACTTAATAGTCAGTCTAAATGGCGAATTAGATCATCATACTTCTGAAGAAATAAGAAAAAAGGTAGATCAGAAATATTTCAATCAAAATTTAAAGAATATAATATTAGATTTAAGGGGATTAAAATTTATGGATAGTTCAGGGATTGGGCTGGTAATGGGCAGATATAAGAATTGTAAGGAAAAGAATGGGGATGTGGCAATTGTTAGCACAAATCCCTATATTAATAGAATGTTGAATATGTCAGGATTACCTAAGATCATAAATATCTATTCATCTATGGAAGAAGCTATTATTGATTAGGGGGATGAAATATGTTGGAAAAAAATTATATGAAATTGGAATTTATAAGCAAATCCAGTAATGAGTCCTTTGCACGGGTAGTTGTAGCTGCTTTTGCTTCTCAGCTGGATCCAACTATTGAGGAATTATCCGATATTAAGACAGCCGTTTCAGAAGCGGTTACCAATGCCATTATCCATGGTTACGAATATGGTGAGGGAATGGTTACAGTTGAGGCTACTTTGGAGAAGGACAAGATTGAAATAGTGGTGGAGGATATGGGAAGGGGTATTGAAGATGTGGACAAGGCTATGGAACCCTTCTATACATCTAAGCCAGATTTAGAAAGGTCTGGTATGGGATTTACGGTAATGGAGACCTTTATGGATGAATTGAAGGTGGAAAGTAAAGTTGGTCAAGGAACTAAAATAACCATGATAAAGAAATTCAAAAGCCTCTCAGATAGGGAGTAGATACTATGGTTAAAGGGAATAGAGATTTGGGCTTATTAAGCCATGAGGAGACTTTGGAGTTAATCAAGAAGGCTCAAAAGGGAGATAGGGAAGCAAAGGAAAAACTTGTCAAACACAATCTGGGGCTTATTAAAAGCGTTTTAAGGGGCTTTAGCAATAGGGGTTACGATATGGACGACCTATTCCAAATCGGCAGCATAGGCCTATTAAAGGCTATTGAAAAATTTGATACATCTTACGATGTGAAATTTTCTACCTATGCTGTACCCATGATAGCGGGAGAGATTAAGAGATTTTTAAGAGATGATGGGCTGATTAAGGTAAGCCGTTCTTTAAAACAGACTGCAAATAAGGTAAAATATGCCCAAGAAAAACTATTAAAAAAATATGGTAGGGAGGCTACCATCCAGGAAATATCCGATGAATTAGGTATAGATAAAGAGGAAATAGTAATGGCCTTGGAATCTTCCTATAGCCCAGATTATCTATACGATGTGGTCCATCAAAATGAAGGAAATCCCCTTTTTCTGATAGATAAAATAGATATGGATGAAGATAGGGAAAAGGAAATCATTGAAAAGATTATCTTAAAGGAGATGCTATCCCAATTGAAGGAAAGGGATAGGCAGGTTATCATACTCAGGTATTTTAAAGATAAAACCCAAGTTCAGGTGGCCAAGATGCTAGGAATATCACAGGTTCAAGTATCCAGGATAGAAAAGAAAATCATCCAGGATTTAAAAAGGATGTTGGTTAAGGCATGAAAGATGCCTTATTTTTTTTGAATTAAAAATCCAGAAAAGAGAATAATAAAACTAGAATGAGGTGATGGGTATGGAAAATAAAGTTAATATACATAAAAACAAGAAAAAAATTCTGATTCTACTTTTAGCAGTAGTATTTTTTTTAGTATACCTTCTATGGTATAGGGAGTTGGGAACCAATAGGGAGGTTCCTAAAAGGGCTAAATTGGTAGGTAACTTCATATTAAGGGGTGATAGCCATAGTCAATGAACAAGTATACATAAAGCTGGACACCAAATATGCCGTAGATTTGAATACCCATGTATATGTAGAGGATGTGGCAGAGGTTTATTGTAAAGATGAGAGCATTAAAAAAAAGGTTAAAAGGGTAAAAATCTACACTGGCAGGGATGAAGAATCTTATGACTACATTCCAGGAGATAAAATAATAAAAAAAATACTTGAAGCAGTAGATAATATCGACATTAATCTAATAGGAGGACCTGATATTCTCTTAGAAATAAAGGGAAGAGAGGATAGTAGTGGGATTTTACAATTTCTAAAAATTGCTTTCGTAATGTTGGTACTCTTCTTTGGAGCTGGTGCTGCCTTAATCAACTTCTATGAAGATGTGAATATGAGTGGCTCCATAGAGAAGATCTATTACTTTATAACTGGTGTAAAAAAGGAAAATCCATTGATCATGACCATTCCCCTATCCATTGGAACTGGATTGGGTATGTTTGCCTTTTTCAGTAGAATTTTTAGCCTGAGTAAAAGGAGGCGTCAAGAGCCAGGGCCATTGGAGATGGAACTATATCTTTATGACAAGGATATAGAGGATAATATACTAAATGATTTAAAGAAAAATTGATTAGGCGGTGGATTATATGGGAAAGAAATCTTAGTCTTGTTTTTAAGTTTTTCCGCCGGGATTACTATTGGCAGTGCTGCTGCTGCTTTTTTGACCCTATTGCGGATTGTTCCAAGGTTAATGCAGCTTACTAAAACTAAAAGCAGGATTAAGCTCTATGAATATACCATTGTTGTAAGTTCTTTCTTTGCTAGTTTGATATATTTTACCGACTTTAGCCTAAATGCTAGTAAATACATTAGCTTGTTAATTGCAATAGCAATAGGCATATTTTATGGCTTATTTGCTTCTGCCCTAGCAGAGGTTTTAAATGTAATACCCGTTTTTGTAAAGAAATTTAAAGCCAAGCACCAGTTAAAGTATATTATAGGCTCTTTAGTGTTTGGAAAGGTAGTTGGAGCCTTATATTACTGGTTAATATTCAAGAAAAGCTAGGGGTGAAGGATATGGATAATATGACCAATAAGGAATACCAACAATATGTAGAGAGGAAAAAACCAAAACCTACTTATTTTAAAAATACCCTTTCTGCTTTTATTGTAGGAGGGCTTATATGCCTTCTAGGACAGATAATAAGAAACTTTCTATTTAGATTTGGGCTGGATGAAAAGACGGTAAGTACTGCTACTTCTATACTGCTAATTTTTCTTGGTTCGTTTCTTACTGGCTTAGGCATATACGATAAGATTGGAAAAGTTGGGGGAGCAGGGGCAGCAGTACCCATTACAGGCTTTGCCAATTCAATCGTCTCTCCAGCCATGGAATTTAAGAGAGAAGGTTTTATCTTTGGAGTAGCAGCTAGAATGTTTAGTATTGCTGGTCCAGTTTTGGTATATGGAATAAGTTCTTCCATCATAGTGGGGATTCTATATCTATTACTTACAAGGGGAGGCTGATACAATGGCAATAAAAAAGATCGGTAAACAGACGGTAAAACTTCAGAATCCTCCATCTATTATTGGAACAGCTACTATCGTTGGCCCAAAGGAGGGAGAAGGTCCGTTAAAGGATTATTTCGACATCGTATTAGAAGACGATATGTGGGGGCAAGAATCTTTTGAAAAGGCAGAAGCCAAAATCCAAGAA